>JAGFJD010000164.1 GCA_024102975.1 Phaeodactylibacter sp.
TGACAACTTTATTGACGAAGTCAATGAAGGCCTGCACGAAAATGAGATCGACGAATTGATGAACCTTAAATTTCAGCTCCTTGAAGCCGCTTGACATTTTCACCTCTGGTGACCGAGCGGTGTATAAATCTTCAATAAGAGAAATGCAATCTCTATGGTCCTTATTTGAAAAACCAATCCTTTGATAAATAAATCGCCTTTCTCCAAATCTTTCAAAAAGAAATTCAGGGATAGCTTCTAAAAAATCCGTAGTTTCATCGCGTGGATAAATGATCGCTATATTATTCGTCATCGTGAAGCCGGATCAAATAAGCAACTAATTGTTCAATTACTGCAGTTTTATATTTCATAGACATGCCATCATTATTCTGTAGAAGTTGATCAAGATCATCAATCTTTATGCCATCAAAATATTCAGTCCTGTAGTCTTTATACTCTTGCATCTTCGTTTCGAAAATGTCGTCCAAAGTATTTCCTCCTTGTGTCAGAATTTCTATTATCTTACTAATAAACTCTTTTCTATCGACAAATCCGTCTACCCTTGCTCCG
Source organism: Phaeodactylibacter sp. (assembly GCA_024102975.1). GTDB lineage: Bacteria > Bacteroidota > Bacteroidia > Chitinophagales > Saprospiraceae > JACJXW01. The sequence goes on from JAGFJD010000164.1 coordinate 550, forward strand.
ATTAAAGCAATCAACTTTTTTTTGACTTTTTCAAAGCTTTCTGCATCCCCTTTATATTCCTCGAGGAGTCCCCTTACTATCTTGTCTAATCTGCTAGAGTAGAAAAGAAACTGGGATTTTGGTAAAAATGGTTTTAATACAGTAAGAATATTAACGCCGTTTATTTCTTCGGGACCAAGTTCATAATCAAAGCAAACTAAGTGATAGCGCCTATTTGAATATTTCTCTAAGAAAATATTTTTAACTTTCTCAATGTCAATTCGATTATCGGATAAAACTTCTGGCAAAGTTGTGCTACCAACATTAAATTGATAACAATCAATTTCTATCCCCTTCTTTTGTGTCTTTAATTTCAGGTTTGAGATTTCATCCTCTAAATCTTCATTGTCAATTATCAGAATCCTTTTCATTTGAAATTGATTTGAAAAGTCGCGCCTTTTAAGTTTATGCCATTCCCAATAAATTCAACTTTGGCGTTCAATTGTTTGAGCGTGTCCCTCACCGAAGCTAATCCAATGCCTGAACCGTCAGTAGTAGTCACGCCTAACTCAAACATTTTTTCAGGTTGAGACAGAAACATTTCTTTAACACCATGACCATTATCTGAAATTGAAATAGATAAAGTGTTAGGAGATGGATTGCTGCATTCAACCATAACTTTAGAAGCACCTGCTTTTTCTGCATTAAAAATGAAATTATCGAAAACTACTGATAAATCAAGAATGCCGATTCTTCTCTCCAGTGATGCATTTTTTGATCGAACTTCGAATTTAAGTTGGGTTTTTTCATATAATTCGCTGAATAATTCGAAATATTGCTCGGTATATTTTACAATATCGATTATTTGAGTTTCTGAATTAGTTGCAAAATTCGCTCTTGTGATTAATTCACTAATTTTTAGGGCTTTGTCGGACCAAACTTTGATAATTCCTAAGCGTCTTAACATCTCTTTCGAGGTTACTTCATTATTGCGGATTTTATCAATGAGGATGTCTACATTTGATCGAATTTTGTTGGAAGAAAATTTAATGTTATGAATTAACCCCTCGGCATCGTCACTCAAAGTCTTCCTTGTTGCTAACAAGTATATGTTTTTATTTTTTTCTATTACTAATTTATCTTCCGCATCTTGCCTTCTTTTTGCTTCCTCTTCTGCTAGTACTCTTGCTTCGCGTACTCTTAATTCAGCTTCTTTTTCTCTAAGTTCTGCATCCTTCCTTCGTTGTTTTTCAGCTATAGCTTTCAATTCTGCTTCTTTGCGCTTTTGCTTTTCTTCTTCTTCTCTTTGTCTTGCTTCCTCCCTTTCCTGCTCTGCTTTTAATCTTGCTTTTTCTTCTTCTTCTGCCCTTCTTTCTGCTGCCTCTTTGTCTTGAATAAGTTTAATATGCTTCTCCTTAACTTTAGCTAATTCTTCAAAAAAGGATTTATCGTTTGTTCTTGCTGCAATGGCGGAAAGTTTCGAAAATGCTTCAGGAGACGCGGCTTCTAGTTTTTCATCCACTATATTTAGAAAGGTCTTGTTGTACTCTACTAATTCTACAGTTTCAGTCTTATTAGTTACTAATTTGTAGACCAAATCAATTATTCTTTCCTTTGATTCTATATTCTCCAAGCCTTTTGTATCGTCGCGCTCACTATCCTGCAATCTTTCTGAATCCATTAAGCCTTTAGGAACCTCAACTACATATTTCTCTAACCTCCTTAAACATTTTTCTCTGAAAGCCAAAACTAACTGTTGTACTCCATCAGTCTGAACTAATCCATCCCGACTAGATGTTTCTCTAAAATGAAAATTGAAATTTGTGGTCTCTCCAATGAGTTCAATTCGACCTATTAACTCCCTACTTCCTAAAGCTCTTGAACCTTGTTGTGCTTTATCTCTATCGATTTGAAATGAATCATCTCCAACATTTCCATAAGGATATATTCTAAATCCATTCTTAAAAAGAAAGATTGAACCAAAGTCTACAGTCCGTACCCCCATCAAACGAGTAAAATTTACTTTCGCTTTTCTATTAAGAAAGAACAGATGAAAATTAAAAACACCTTCCTTTAAGGTATTGTAGGGATTTTTCTCTCTTATTTTGTATATGAGGGTTCCTCTATCAACCATTTCAGTAAAAATGGATTCTCCCTCGATCTTTGTGACAATTTGGGTTGTCTTTACATTCAAAATTTCGAATATGAAATTTTTTACCTCGCCATTTACTGTCTCTCTAAGGTATTTACCTTTATTGCCTTCATCTTCTTTTATTTTATCTTTTATTATTTGATCTTCTCTTAGTTCACGTTCTGCTTCGATAAAAATCTTGAAATCATTTTTTGATTTTTTAGAAGTTATTTGCCCTAAAGGATTGATAAGTTTCTCAAGTGACTGTTTTAAATCTAAAAGTTTTGAACGGCTCCAATCAGAGTGAAGTCCTTCAATCTGTAGAATCGTGCCGTATTCGAGATTAGGAAAACTTGAAGGATCAAGTGCTTCATGAAAGACGTGAATATTGACAAATTCTTTTTTGGAGTCCTCTTCAAATTTTTCCCAGTTGACTACCAATTTTTCAACAGTTGGTGTATTGACTTTTCTTGTATACATTGTAAGCATCCGCCCCAGCCTGTCACATGAGAAACGTCCGATGCCTTTAGCACCTGCATAAGATTTTTTCTCGTTTATTTTATCCCTGTAATTCTTATATTTTTCTTCTTTTAGTATGTCTTCATCTTCCGTGCCTTCCTTTTTTGCAGAATAAGCGACAAATAGCCATTTATTTACTATATCACTGTAATCCATTCCTTTGCCATCGTCTACTATAGTAATTCGATCCTCTTCGAAAGAAATGGTAACCTTTTTAGCATACGCATCATAAGCATTTTTCACCAGTTCGAAAATAGCGATATAGTCATCAGTAATGAGGTCTTTACCGATGATATTCTTTAACGAGGCACTTATTTTAAACTGAAGCGTATTAGTCATTATCAAGTAATTCTGTCAAGGTATTACCTACCTGCTCCCCAAATAAAGGAGGTATCGCATTACCGATTTGAGAATACCTAGGCACCTCTTTCACCCTTAATGGACCGCCAGTAGTATATTTACCTTTAAACTCATACCAATCCGGAAAAGATTGAATCCGCGCATATTCCCGGACCGTCAGAATGCGTGGTTCACAATAATGGATGCAATCGTCGGGAAGCGAAGTTAGAGTTGGTGCTGGCTCTTTTGCTTCCAATAGTTTTATCGTGCTTTTTGTTAACTTAAAATGTTCCCTGTAAGCCCTTCCGGTTAATCCTTTTTGAATAGCCGTTTCAAAACGGTTCCTGATTTCTGGGGTATGATTAGCAAAGCGATGACTATCTGCCATTAAGCCCGTTAATTTCTTCCCTTTCCTTAGATATCGTTGGTAATTCGTCTTTGCTTTTGAATAAATACCAATTCTGAATCGAGAGTCTTCTAGGGAGGATACGGATCCATTTGATAGTAATAGATCAGAGATTGCCTCTTCTAATGAAGGAGTCAAACTCAAATTTTTATTGATCAAGAATTGCCTCTTATTATCGCTTAATTTTTGAAAGAAGACACTAGCGTTGATATTTGAATTTCCTGCAAAGTCCCTACGAATGCCAACTAAAATAAACCTGCAACGCTTTTGTGGTATTCCGTAATCAGCAAAATCAATTAAGTCTCCATGGACAAAATAATCTTTGCCTAGAGATTTGATTACATAGTCGGAATATTTTCTTCCTTTGGTCTTATTTGCCTGAAACTGTGCTGTAAAGCCTTTTACGTTTTCAAAAAAAATTAGTTTCGGCTTGACAATATCAATAAACTTTAGATAAGATTCAATCAAATCATTTCTCGAATCAGATTCTTGCCTTTTTCCGGCAGAAGAGAACCCTTGGCAGGGAGGGCCGCCAGCTACAAGGTCAATCTCCCCTGAGAGGCTCTCAAGTTTATCCCGATAATTTGAAATAATTTCGTCAATGTTATGACTATCCACTGGGAACCAATCAGGCCATTCAAAATGTGCCTCGTTGTCAATAAGGTTATGCCTCAATGTCCTAAACGCAAACTTGTCTTTCTCTACAGCAAATACACCTTTCCACCCTGCATTGCGGAGCCCGAGCGAAAGCCCGCCACATCCGGCGAATAGATCTATATAGTTTGGCATAGGATGATCAATATAGTTTGTAAACTTTTTGCTTAGCTAACTCCGCAATTTAAGAAAACTGCACCAAAAAATAGATACAATCTAGTCGAATAAAGTATGTGCTAATCCTTTTCCACACCCCAAAAAAATATTCCCCCCTCAAAATTAGGAACTTCTGCCAAATCTCCATTACTTTGCGGTACTTTCGGAACCAAAATATTACCACGCGGATATTTCGAGGCTAAATACATGATTACCAGAGAACACATCATAGAAACCGCCACCCAGCAATTCATCAAACACGGGGTGAAAACGGTCACGCTCGACCGCCTGGTCAAAGAACTGCATACCTCCAAACGGACGATATACACGCATTTCAAGGACAAAACGGAACTGCTCGAGGCCTGCCTGGCGGTTTACCACGCGCAGGTTAAACAGGAAAACGAAGAGATCATCGCCTCGGCCGAAAACGCCATCGAGGCCATGGGCCACCTGCACCAGAAGATCGTGGGGCGCACCTACCACGTCAACCCCAACTTCTTCAGCGACATCATCCACTACTACCCGGGCCTGCTGCACGAGTCGTACCGCAAGACCGGTAACTTCGCCCACCAGCAATTGGTAGACCTGGCCGAGTGGGGCATCAAAGACGGCATCTTCCAGGAAGACATGGATGTGGAAGTCGTCGTCAAAACGGTCCTCTCCCTGCTCAAATTGCTCAAGGACAACGACCTGTTCCCGGCAGTGGAGTTCAGCAAAGAACGCCTGACCTTTGGCATACTGATTCCCTACATGCGGGGGCTGTGTACTTCCAAAGGCATCGAACTGCTGGAAATGGAAGAAGAATTGTTCCGCATTTCGGTTTAGAAAATCCTCCCCGCCAGCCGCAGGGATCAAAATAAGAAATATGAACATCAACAGCTCCCTACGCAAAACGCCAATCGCCGTCGTCGGCCTGTCCGCCATCTTTGCCGACGCCCGGAATGTCGAAGAGTTCTGGAACAACATCATCCTGGGTAAGGACAGCATCACCGACGTGCCGGAAAACCGCTGGCGCATCGAGGACTACTACGATCCCGACATGAACGCCCCGGACAAGACTTACTGCAAGCGGGGCGGCTTCCTTCCCGAGATCGACTTCAACCCTCTGGAATTCGGCCTGCCCCCCAACATCCTGGAAGTGACCGACGCCAGCCAACTGCTGGCCCTGGTGGCCGCCCGCGATGCCCTGCTGGATGCCGGCTACGGGCAGGACTCCCCGAAGTTCACCAAAGAACTGCGGGAGAAGACCGGCGTGGTGCTCGGCGTGGGCGGCGGCCAGAAGCTGATTACGCCCCTGATTGCCCGTCTGCAGTATCCCATCTGGGAGCGGGCCCTGCGGGCCAGCGGCATAGCCGAGCAAGATATACCATCCATCGTCGACAAGATGAAGAAAGCCTATGTGAGCTGGAACGAAAACGCCTTCCCCGGCCTGCTGGGCAATGTCATTTCCGGCCGCATCACCAACCGCTTCGACCTGGGCGGCCTCAACAGCGTGGTCGACGCCGCCTGCGCCGCTTCCCTGAGCGCCGTCAAGATGGCCCTAAGCGAGCTGGTGGAAGGCCGCTGCGACATGATGCTCACCGGCGGCGTGGATACCGACAACTCCCCCTTCATGTACATGTCGTTCAGCAAGACGCCCGCCTTCTCCAAATCGGGGCATATTACCCCCTTCAGCGACGAGGCCGATGGCATGCTCATCGGCGAAGGCCTCGGCATGCTGGTCCTGAAAAGGCTGGAAGATGCCGAACGGGCCGGCGACCACATCTACGCCGTCGTCAAAGGCGTCGGCACGTCGAGCGACGGCCGCTTCAAGTCGGTCTACGCTCCCCGGCCCTCCGGCCAGGCGCTGGCGATGAACCGCGCCTACGAGGATGCCGGCTACGCCCCCTCTACCGTCGGCCTGATTGAAGCCCACGGCACCGGCACCGGCGCCGGCGACCCCACCGAGTTCACTTCCATGAATATGGTCTTTGGCAAGGACAACCCGGAAAAAGCCCACATCGCCCTGGGGTCCGTCAAGTCTCAGATCGGCCATACCAAGGCGGCGGCGGGCGCAGCCGGCATGGTGAAGGCGGTGCTGGCTCTGCACCACAAAGTACTGCCGCCCACCATCAACGTGGAACGGCCCAACTCCCAGTTCGACATAGAAAACTCGCCGATCTATATCAATACCGAAACCCGCCCCTGGCTGCGCAACGGCCATCCGCGGCGGGCTTCGGTGAGCGCCTTCGGCTTCGGCGGCATCAACGTGCATATAACCATGGAGGAATACGAAGGGAAAAAGCCGGCAGATTACCGCCTGCACGAACCCTTCAAAACAGTGTTGCTGCAGGCGCCTACGCCGGCCCGGTTATTGCAGGATTGCCAGGACTGCCTGTCCCGCCTGCAGTCCGACGAAGCCGCTGCCGCTTTTGCCAACCTGATCCGGGATTCAAAAAATACCATTCCTGAACGGCGCCATGCCCGCCTGGGTTTCGTAGCTGGTTCAGCGAACGAATGCGCCGGGCTGTTGCAACTGGCCATCCAAACGCTACAGAAAAACCAGCATGCCTGGAACCATCCCAAAGGCATCTGCTACCGCCCGGAAGGCATTGATCCAACCTCTCATAAAGTGGTGGCCCTGTTCTCCGGCCAGGGATCGCAATACGTCGGCATGGGCAAAGAACTGGCCAATGCCTTCCCGGAAGTCCACAACGCCTTCAGCAAAATGGACAGCCTGTTCCGGCAGGATGGGGAAGCACCGCTTTCCAAAACTGTCTTCCCTGTTCCCGTTTTTTCGGACAAGGAACGGCAGGCGCAGCAGAAAAAACTAACCCTGACCCAGTATGCTCAGCCAGCCATCGGCGCCCTGAGCATGGGGGTGTACAAGGCTCTGCGGCAGGCCGGCTTTCAGCCCCACTTCACCGCCGGCCACAGCTTTGGCGAGCTGACGGCGCTCTGGGCTGCCGGAGTGCTCGATGAAGATACCTACCTCGCGCTGGCCAAAAAGCGGGGCGCCGCCATGTCTGCCGCCACTCCGGAAGCAGATGCCGGCGCTATGCTGGCCGTAAAAGCTTCGGAGGCGGAGGTGCGACAGGCCGTCAACGGCATGGCAGGAGTGAGCATTGCCAACGTCAATTCCGACGACCAGGTGGTCATAGGGGGAGGCACGGCCGCGATTAAAGCCGCCGCAGCGCAACTGGAGGCCAAAGGCTTATCGGTGATCCCCCTGCCGGTCTCCGCCGCTTTCCATACCGCCTACGTGAAACACGCTCAGGAGCCCTTTGCCCGGTTTGTGCACGGCCAGCCATTCAACCGGCCGGCCATTCCGGTTTACGCCAATACGACCGGGCTGCCTTATCCCGATAATGCCGGTGAGCAACACGCCATCCTGGAGCAGCAGATCACTAACCCTGTCTTGTTCAAAAACCAGATCGAGAACATCTACCGGGACGGCGGCCGCATCTTCGTGGAATTCGGGCCACGGGATATATTGTCCAAGCTGGTTCAGAATATTTTAAAAGATAAAGAACACGTTGCCCTGAGCGTCAACCCAAGCCCGCAGAAGGACAGCGACCTGCAATTCCGCCAGGCCGCCCTGCAGCTGCGCGTGCTGGGCCTGCCGCTCCGCCATGTGGACCCTTATAAACGGGAAGAGGCCGCCCCGCAGGCTAAAACCAAACTGAATGTGGCGCTGAGCGGCGCCAACTACGTATCTGAGCCTACACAGAAAGCCTACCAGGCTGTTCTGAATGATGGCTTCCAAATCTCCGGCGGCCAGGCAACGGTAGTCGAAAAAATAGTAGAGGTGGAAAAGATCGTCGAGGTTCCGGTTGGACATTCAATTGATTCTCAAAATGAAAATGAAGAAGAAGCCATGAATAAAGAAGCCCTTAAGGTATTGCAGGCGGCGCTGGAGTCGTTCAATGCCCATCAAACGAAATCGCTGGAGATTTTCGAGCGGTTCATGAGCGAACAAAACCAGCAGGGGCGGCAGTTGCTGCAACTGCTTTCCCGGCAGATCGAGGCCCCGCAACATGAAGAGAAAGCGGCGGCGCCAGCTAACGGTTTTGAAAAGCCGGCGCCTCCTGTAGCCCCGGCAAAGCCACAGTATAAAAATGGTAATGGCAACGGCGCTAATGGTTATGTCAAGACAACAGCGCCCGGTACAGGGGTGGAGATTGAGGAAAAGGCGAAGGCTGAGGTTAAGGTTGAGGCTGAACCTGCCGCCGAAGCGCTGGCTGCTCCGGGCGGCATGGATACAGCTAAGCTGGAAAAGGCCCTGCTGGAGGTGGTCAGCGAAAAAACGGGCTACCCCGCCGAAATGCTCGAACTGAGCATGGACATGGAAGCCGACCTGGGCATCGACTCCATCAAGCGGGTGGAAATCTTCGGCGCCCTGACGGCCCAGTATCCGGAAATGGCCGGAATCAATCCCAATGAGCTGACGGAACTGCGCACCCTGGGCGAGATTGTGGCTTACGTGGGCAAGAAGGGGGGAGCGGCGGTGGCCGGGAAGAAGGCTGAGGTTAAGGCTGAGGTTAAGGCTGAGGCGGAGGTTGAGGAGGAGAGGGCAGCTAAAGCGCCGGCTGTTCCGGGCGGCATGGACACTTCCAGGCTGGAAAAAGCCCTGCTGGGGGTAGTCAGCGAGAAGACCGGCTACCCGGCCGAGATGCTCGAACTGGCCATGGATATGGAGGCCGACCTGGGCATCGATTCCATCAAGCGGGTGGAAATCTTCGGCGCCCTGACGGCCCAGTACCCGGAAATGACCGGAATCAATCCCAATGAGTTGACGGAACTGCGCACCCTGGGCGAGATCGTGGCTTACGTGAGCAAGAAAGGGGGAGCAGCGGTGGCCGGGAAGAAGGCGGAGGTTAAGGTTAAGGCTGAGCCGGCCGTCGAAATGCCGGCTGCTCCGGGTGGCATGGACACTTCCAGGCTGGAAAAAGCCTTACTGGAAGTGGTCAGCGAAAAGACCGGCTACCCGGCCGAGATGCTCGAACTGGGCATGGACATGGAGGCCGACCTGGGCATCGATTCCATCAAGCGGGTGGAAATCTTCGGCGCCCTGACGGCCCAGTACCCGGAAATGTCGGGCATCAATCCCAACGAGCTGACGGAACTGCGCACCCTGGGGCAGATTGTGGATTACGTCGGCAAGAACGGTAAAAAAAAACTGATAGCGTAACCGCTCCCGCTGCGCCTGCTCCCAAAGCAGAAGGCAAAGGCATCCGGATAAAAACAGGCACCTTCCACGGCGTGGAGCGCAAAGAGGCAGGTTTAAAATTCCTGCCCCAACCGGACCAACTGGAATTTTCCCTGCCGGATACGCACATTACTTTAGTGACGAATGAAGGTTCAGGACTGACAACGCAGGTAGTGCAGCGGCTGAAAGAACGCGGCCACCGGGTTGTGGTGCTGAACCTTCCTCATATCCAAAACCCGCTAAGTGAAAAGGCCGTCAGCCTTACCGCAACTTCCGACGAGGCGGTTCAGGAGGCGCTGGCCGCCGTCCGGGCACAGTATGGAGAGGTAGGCAGTTTCATCCATCTCCACTCCCACTTCGAATTTCAGCACGGCAACTTTGCCCTGCATTTCCCCGCCGAGCGGGAGATCGTCAAAACCCTCTTCCTTTTGGCCAAGCACCTGCAGAAACCGCTGAATGCGCTGGGACAGCAGCAGCGCGCCGGCTTCCTCGCTGTTACCCGGATGGACGGGCAACTGGGGCAGGGGCGGCGCGGCAATGTCTCCGTTGTCGGCGGCGGCATCACCGGGCTGGTGAAATGCCTCAACCTGGAGTGGGCGCCGGTATTCTGCCGGGCGCTGGATATACAACCGGAATTGCCGGCTGAAACCATTGCCGCACAGGTAGTAGCCGAACTGTACGATGCGGATGTCTCGAATGTAGAAGTGGCCTTTTCCGATAAAGGCCGGCAGACGACAAGTGTGCAACCGGTTGAAGTAGCAGAAGGGGCAGAGATTCAAACGACGGTCACTCCCGATTCCGTCTTCCTCGTCAGCGGCGGCGCCCGGGGGGTTACGGCTACCTGCGTCGTTGAAATGGCAAAGGCTTTCCAGTGCAAATTTATCCTGCTGGGCCGGTCTTCCAGCGCCTTTGAAGTACCCGCTTTTGCCAGGAATGAAGACGAAGAGGGTACACTGAAACGGCTCATCATGGAAGACATGAAGGCTCGGGGGGAAAAGCCCAACCTGGCAGCGGTTAAAAATACCTATAAGAATATCGTCGCCAAAAAAGAGATTGACGATACCATTGCCCGGATACAGGCTAATGGCGGACAAGCTGTATATATCCAGGGCGACGTGACGGACCCGGCGAGTTTTCAAACTGAGCTGAAAACTGCGGTGGATAAGTCAGGCAAGGTGACCGGCATCATTCACGGCGCCGGCCGGTTGGCGGATAAGTACATACAGGATAAAACGGAGGCCGATTTTGAGAACGTGCTTTCCGTAAAGCTCAACGGCCTGCTCGCCCTGCTGCGGAGCGTGGACATTCACCAGCTCGATCACCTGATCCTGTTCTCGTCGGTAGCCGGCTTCTATGGCAATGTAGGCCAGACCGACTACGCCATTGCCAACGAAATCCTGAGCAAAGCCGCCCACCTGTTCAAAACCAACCATCCCAATACTCAGGTCTCGGCCATCAACTGGGGGGCCTGGGACAGCGGCATGGTCAGCGGCGAACTGAAAGCGCAGTTTGAGGCCGCAGGCGTCACCCTGGTCAACAGCCAGGGCGGAGCGGCCATGCTGGTCAACGAACTCAATGTGGCTTACGGCGGTCAGCCGCAGGTGGTCATCGGGGGAACGCTGCCGGCAGCGGTCAGCTACATCAGCGAAGACCTCCGGGCCTACCGCATCTGCCGCCGCCTGAGGCTGGAAGACAACCCGTTCCTGAACCACCACGTCATTCAGGGCAAAGCGGTACTTCCGGTGGTGAACGCCGTGGGATGGATGGCACAGGCCTGCGAAAGGCTGTACCCTGATTACCGCGTTTTCCGGGTAGAAAATACCCGACTGTTCAAAGGCATCGTCTTTGACGGTACGCAGAAGGAAGATTACATCGTTGAGCTGAAGGAAGTGGAAAAGAACGGCGAACAGATCGTTTTTGAAACGACGGTGCTGAGCGAAGGAGAAAAACTACCCACTTACCACTACAAGGCAACGGTGATGCTTTTGAATAAAAAGGAAGAGCGGGAAACGCCGACATTTACGCACCGGCTCAGCGGCACCTGGCAGCCAATGGATGGGGCAGTTTTGTATGAGGATGGGTCGCTTTTCCATGGCGCCTACTTCCGGGGGATCGAGCGAATACTGGATTGTACGGAGAACCAGATCGTCCTGTCCTGCAAAGCTCCGGAAGTGCCGCTTGCCGGGCAGGGGCAGTTCCCGGTAGGTTCGGTCAACACCTTCTTCGCGGACATCCAGTACCAGGGCATGGTCGTTTGGGTACAAAAATTCATGGACGGGGCGAGGAGCCTGCCACTGCAGACTGACTCGGCAGAGATTTACCGGCCTGTTCCTTTCGGGAAAGATCTGTTCGTCCATGTGGGCATCACCGAAGCCACCGATTTCAAAATGGTGGCAGCGTGTACAGTGTATGACGAAGAAGGAACCGTTTACATGAAAACTACGGGAGCAACGGTAACGGTATCGAAGCAACTGGTATGGTAGCTCGTGCCGCGATCATCCTGATCGCACGGCCCAAGCGCCTAACCCCAAACGCGCTTCGTGCCGCGATCATCCTGATCGCACGGCCACAAGCGCCTAACCCCAAATGCGCTTCGTGCCGCGATCATCCTGATCGCACGGCCCAAGCGCCTAACCCCAAATGCGCTTCGTGCCATCCCTGATCGCACGGCCACAAAAAAAGTCAACATGACCAAAATAGCCATCATAGGAGCCTCCGGCCTCTTCCCCGGCTCCTCCACGCCGGAGGAATTCTGGGACAACCTGATGCAGGGCAGAGATCTCACCGGGCTGGCAACAGAGGAGGACTTCGGCGCAAATCCGGAGATTTTCTACCAGCCGGGCAAGGGGGTGGTCGACAAGTGCTACTCCCTGCGCGGGGGCTACATCCGCGATTTCCGGTTCGACCCTCATGGCTACGAATTGCCGGCGGATTTGCTGGCCCGGCAGGACAAGCTCTACCAGTGGCCGCTCCACGTCGCCCGGGAGGCTTTGCGGGAAGCTGGTTATTTCGGCGACAAGGAAAAGCTGCGGCGCTGCGGTCTCGTCCTTGGCAACCTTTCCTTTCCCACCAGTTCGTCCCACCGCCTGCTGGCGGACGTTTATACCCAAACGATGGAGAAAGCCCTGCGGGAGTTGCTGCAGGACGAGCAATTCCGGATACCGGCTACCAAAAAGGACCGGCCGGATAACGCCATCCTTGACTGGACGGTTTCTCAAATAGCCAGCCGGGCTCTGGGCCTCGGCGCGGGCCATTACGCCCTGGACGCCGCCTGCGCCACCTCCCTCTACGCCATCAAGCTGGCTGCCGACGAGCTGCTCACCGGCAAGGCCGATATGATGCTGGCCGGCGCCGTCTGCGCTTCCGACCAGTTGTTCATCCACATGGGGTTCTCCATATTCCATGCCTATGCCGGGGCAGAGGATAAATTCGTTCCGCTCGACAAAAACTCTGCCGGGCTGGTCTCCTCCGAAGGTGCCGGCGTGGTGGTACTCAAGCGGATGGAAGACGCCGAACGCGATGGAGACAACATTCAGGCAGTCATCGGCGGCATCGGCCTGTCGAACGACGGCCGTGGCAAGTTCCTGCTCAGCCCTCACCCCAAAGGCCAGCGCCTCGCCTTCGAGCGCGCCTATTACAGCAACGGCATCGACCCGAAAGAGACCTCCTATCTGGAATGCCACGCCACCGGCACGCCCCTCGGCGACCTGACCGAGATGAACTCCATCGCCGATTTCTTTGCCGAACACCAAACCCAACCCCGCCTCGGCTCCGTCAAATCCAACATGGGCCACCTGCTGACCGCCGCCGGCATGACCGGCCTGCTGAAGGTGCTGCTGGCCATGCAGAAGGGCATCATCCCGCCTAATATCAACCTGGAGAATGCCCTCTCATCCGGCAATGAATGGCTGGGCCGGGAACAAATGATCCTCGAACCGACGCCCTGGCCTCACCCGCAGAAGCAGGCGGGCATCAACTCCTTTGGCTTTGGCGGGACGAATGCCCACATGGTGGTACAGAACTACTCGCCCGGACACGCCGGGGTTACTCCCGGGCAACCAATAGAATTACAACCCATGGCCATCGTCGGCATGGACGCCCACTTTGGCGATTGTGCGGGGCTGGAGGCATTTCATTCCACCATTTATCACGGAAAGCAACATTTCAGAGCTTTGCCGGAGGGGCGCTGGAAGGGATTCGATCAAAATGAGGCCTTGCTGAAGGCCTATGGGTTTGAAGACGGCAAGCCCCCCCTGGGCGCCTACATTAAAGATTTTGAGATCGACCTGCTGCGCTACAAGATACAGCCGGCGGAAGCCGAAACGCTGGAGCCTCAGCAGGCGCTCATCCTGAAAGTGGCGGATAACGCTTTGCGGGACGCCGGTTTGGAAGAAAGCCGAAACGTCGCCGTGCTTATCGCCATGGAATCGGAGCTGGCCATCCATCATTACCTGGCCCGCTGGGATGCGGGCTGGCAGCTCGGGGAGGCCCTGCAAAAAAGCGATATCCAGCTCGATAAAGAACAGAAAGCGCGCCTGGGAGAACTGTGTAAAAACGGCGTTTACCACCGGGAAGGCTCCCAAACCCCAAGCCAGCATACCAGCTTTGTCGGCAACATTATGGCCAGCCGGGTAGCAGCGCTGTGGGATTTTTCGGGGCCGGCCTTTACGGTTTCCTGTGGGGAAAATTCGGTGTTCAAGGCGCTGGAGGTAGCGCAGAACCTGCTGTCCCTTGGAGAAGTGGAAGCCGTAGTGGTAGGAGGAGTCGATTTTTCAGGGGGATTGGAGAACGTCCTGCTGCGGAATAGGAAGAATAAAATAAACCCGGCAAACAAGCCCAGCCTTTCTCTGAACGAGCAGGATGAGGGCTGGCTGGTGGGCGAAGGCGCCGGGGCGGTGGTCCTGAAGAGGCTGGAGGATACCTTGCAAGACAGGGTCTATGCTGTAATTGAGGAAACCGGACAGGCAAAACCGCCCGGAGAAGCAGGCTATCTGGAGCTTGCCGCTACGGGCATTGCCTGCGAAGATGAAGCAGAACGGCATTGGTTGCTGGAACAGCCGGCACAACAACCGGCCGCCCTGGGCAGTGTCAAGGCCAATATTGGCCACACCTGCGCCGCTTCCGGCATCGCCGCCCTGATCAAAACGGCCCTTTGCCTGCACCATCGGTTCATTCCGGGCATTCCCAACTGGGAAGAGCCGAAAGAAGCAGCCGCCTTTGAAGGCAAGGGTTATTATTTCCCGGAAAAGTCGCGCCCGTGGATACTGGAAAACGGCCGGCAAAAGCGACAGGCGGCCGTTCATGGAGTGGACGGCATACAGGTCCGGCTGTCGGAAGCCACCCGTCCCTCCGATGCGAATCCGGCCTTTCTGCACAACAACACGCCGCACCTCTTCATCCTGAAGGGCAATGCGGAAAAGGAGCTGCAGCAACAACTGGCCGCCCTGGAGATCGCTGCTGAAAGCCCGGTGCCGCTGAGTGCGGCCGCATCGCAGTTTCACCAGAACAACAGCACAAAGCAAACTGCTTATTGCCTGGCCCTGATCGCAGAAAACAAAAAAGGGCTGGTGCGGGACATCCACTATTTCCAAAAGAATATTGGCGCCTCGTTTCAAAACCAGAAGGCCCTCAGAACGCCGGGGGGCAGTTATTTTACTCCTCGTCCGCTGGGCAATTCAGGCAAGGTGGCCTTCGTCTACCCCGGCTCTTCCACGGCTTATCCGCACCTGGGGCAGGATTTGTTCCAGCTGTTCCCCCAGCTGTTTCCGCACTTCGAAAGCAAACTGCCCAACCTGGAGGACTACATTTGGCCGGATTACCTGTTCCCCAAAAAAATACGTTCCGCCGACCAGCCGAAGAGCATCTACGACAATGCCATCGCCATGATGTCGGTGGGCGTGTTCTTCTCCGCCGCTTACACCCATGTCCTGCGCCAGGTTTTCAAACTGGAGCCTGAGATCGCTTTCGGCTACAGCATGGGGGAGTGCAGCAGCATGTGGTACTCCCTTGGATTGTGGAGCGCCGATGAGACCAAAGAGTTTCAGCAATCGCCCATTTTCAAAAACCGGTTTGCGGGCAACCTGGAGTTGCTGGCCGAACACTGGGGCATCAGCCCGGAAGAGGCAAAAAGCAGCTGGGTGAGCCTGGTGTTGCTGGCACCGCGGAAAGAGGTGGAGACCCTGGTGAAAGGCCGGGAAAAGGTATTCCTGACCTTTATCAATACCGAGGATGAAGTCGTCATTTCCGGCGACAAGGCGGCCTGCCTGGCTATTGCGGAGCAGCTGAATTGCCCTACTGTCACCATCCCATTCCAGAACATCATCCATCACGATTTCTGCGAAAAAGAAAGGGCCGGTTTGCTGAAGATGCACGACTTTCCTTTGCAGGAAATGCCCGCCATCGATTTCTATTCCAGCATTACCCATTCCAAGATAGAGCTGGACAGCCGGAATATCGCTGAAAACTCCACGGCGGTGTGCTGCCGGCCGGTGGACTTCCCAAAGACCGTGAAAACCGCCTACGAGGCTGGCGCCCGCCTGTTTGTTGAGCTGGGTGCCAACGCTACCTGCACCGGCTGGATCAAAAAAATCCTGGCAGACGAAGAACACCTGGCGGCCAGCATCAACCAGAAGGGCAAAACCGATGCTCAGTCTCTGCTGGAATTGCTGGCGCAACTGGCCAGCCATGGCCTGGATTTGGACCTTTCGATGCTGTACCCTCCGGAAGAAGCAGAGCGGCAGGCCCGTAGCTTCCTGAAGGAGATCATCCCGGGCGGAGCACGAATCTTTGATACCATCCTAAGCGAAGAAAACCGCAGGTACTTTGCCGCCACCGAAAAGCGCAAGTCCCGCAAAAAGGCCGCTGCTCTTATCCTGGCGGCAGGCGATGAAGAAGAGTCTTCCAATTTAAATTATTCACTTCTTACAGAATCTTTTCCCCACATGGAAAGCAGAACGGAAGAAAGCACGGCCGGCATACTGGCCCCCCAGGAGCAGCTAGGCGAAAACGGCCTGCGGCTGCAGGACTACGAATCGGGTGAGCAGCTCGAAGGCAAAACCATCATTTTCTCTCAGAAGGACCTGGAGGAATTCGCCACCGGCAAGATCGCCCATGTCTTCGGGACGGAATACGCCGTCATCGACACCTACCGCCGACGGGTGATGCTGCCCATGTACCCTTACCTGCTGGTGAGCCGGGTCACCGACCTGAACGCCAAAATGGGCGAGTACAAGCCCTCCTCCATGCAGACGGAGTACGACATCCCCTACAATGCCTGGTTCACTACCGACCGGCAGATTCCCTGGGCGGTGTCGGTAGAGTCGGGGCAGTGCGACCTGCTGCTGATCTCCTACCTGGGCATCGACTTCCAGAACAAGGGCAACCTCGTCTACCGGCTGCTCGACTGCACGCTGACCTTCGTTGACGACCTGCCCTTCGAAGGGCAGACCCTGCGCTACGATATTTCCATCAACTCCTTCGTCCGCAACGGCGACAACCTGCTCTTCTTCTTTAGCTACCGCTGTTATGTGCAGGACCGGCTGGTGCTGAAAATGGACGGCGGCTGTGCCGGCTTCTTTACCGACGAGCAACTGGAGGAAGGGCAGGGTGTGGTGTATACCGAAAGCGAGCTCGAAGCGAAACGCACGGTGAAGAAAAAGCACTTCACGCCACTGCTCAAGACCCACAAGACTTCCTTCTCCAAAGAAGACCTGCGCCACCTCATCAACGGCGACATGGAGAAGTGTTTTGAAGACGAGTCCTACTTCGCCAACGGCCGCAACCCGTCTCTCTGCCTGCCCCCCGAGAAAATCCTGATGATCGACCGCATCACCTCGGTTGACCTGACGGGCGGCGCCTACGGGTTGGGCTATATTGTTGCCGAAAAAGACCTGCACCCCGACGACTGGTACTTCCCCTGCCACTTCCGCGACGACGAGGTGCTGGCCGGCTCCCTGCAGGCCGAGGGCGGCGGCAACCTGCTCCGCTTCTTCATGCTGTTGCTGGGCCTGCAGCGGCTGACCAAAGACGCCCGCTACCAGCCCGTGTTCGACCTGCCGCAAAAGGTGCGCTGCCGCAAGCAGGTAACGCCCAAAGATACCAGGCTGGTCTACAAACTGGAGATCAAAGAGATTGGCCTCATTCCCAACCCCTATGTGATCGGCGACCTGGAGATCATCTCCGACGGGGTGGTGACGGTCCACTTTGAGAATCTGGGCCTACAGCTGAGAGAAAAATCCAATCCCCGCTATCTGGAAGAAACGCCGGAGGTATCTGTTTCTCCCCGTTCAGAAGGCGCTTTGCTGAACGAAAAGGACATCACCACCTTTGCCCTCGACGACCTGTCGAAGTGCTTCGGGCCGGAATTTGCCGTCTACGACGGGCGGACGGTCTCCCGCCAGCCCAACACGGACCTGCAGCTGATCTCCAGAGTCCTGAAAATTGAAGGAGAGCGGTTTGATTTCTCGAAGCCGTCCGCCATCCTGGCGGAGTACGACGTGCCGGCCGATGCCTGGTATTACGAGCAAAACTCCGCCCATACCATGCCCTACTCCATCCTTATGGAGATCGCCCTGCAGCCCTGCGGCCTGCTGGGTGCTTATCAGGGCAGCACCTTGCAATACCCGGACAAGAACCTCTACTTCCGCAACCTTGATGGAGAAGGGGAACTGATCGGACTGCCTGCCGGCACGGACCTGCGCGGGAAAACGATCACCAACCGGGCGGTGCTCGCCTCTTCGGTAGCCCTGGGCGGAACCATCCTGCAGAATTATACCTTCGAGCTGTCGGCAGACGGGCAGGTATTCTACAAAGGAAAATCTTCCTTCGGCTTTTTCCCCGGCGAAGCGCTGGCTTCGCAGGTGGGGCTGGACGGCGGCAAAGAAGTAACCCCCTGGTTTGAAACGGAAGGGCTTCAGCCCAAAGACTACATGCAGGTCAGGCTGGACTCCCTTTACGGCAAGATGAAATTGTTTAAAGCGCCGGCTGATAAGCCTCATTACCGCCTGGCGGAAGATCAGCTGGATTTGCTGGACAAGCTGATCATCGCCAAAGGCCAGGGGCAGTACGGTAAAGGCTATATCCACGCCACGAAATTCATGAAGCCCTACGACTGGTTCTTCACCTGCCATTTCTACCAGGATCCGGTGATGCCCGGCTCCCTGGGGGTGGAGGCCATCCTGCAGGCCATGCAGGTCTTCGCTTTGCAGCAGGATCTCGGCAAGGGTTTTGCCTCCCCGAAATTCGTCCAGCTGCCGGGCCACAAGACGGTTTGGAAATACCGGGGGCAAATCCTTCAGCACGTAAAGGAGATGCACCTGGAAGTACATGTCAAAACTATTGAAAAACGAGGCGAGCGGCTGGCTATCATTGCCGATGCGTATCTTTGGAACGACAAAATGCGGATTTATCAGGTGACGGATTTGGCTTTAGGCCTGGAGGAAGCCTGATTCGCCACAAAATCACGAAAGCACAAAAGCCGCACCAAATTTTGTGGGAGAAATTCAATATAGAATTAAATCAATTAAAATTAAAATTTGGTTGTTCGCGAGAGGCTGTAGCCTCGATGCGGCATAATTTGCAAGTCTCCAGACTTGCGTAATGAAGACAAATATGGATTTAGAATACAATGGCGCATTAACTCCTTTTTACTGGAAAGGCTCCCCCCGCGCTGTATCCTTTGATGCTGCGGGTATCCAGCAAAAGTTGGCGAGTACGGATTTGCCCTGTTTTGTCGTCCGGGACTTCCGCGGCCGCATCGGCGTTAGCAATGAAGGCGAGCTAACTGCCGACGGCAAAGGCCTGCAATTACTCGCTATGGCTAATGCCCTGCCCCCGGGCCAACTGGGCGACCCTTCCTTCCGGGAGGATTACAACCTGAAATACGCCTACAAGACCGGCGCCATGGCCAACGGCATCGCCTCCGAAGAACTGGTCATCGCTATGGGCCGGGTGGGCCTGCTCGGCTCCTTTGGCGCAGCGGGCCTGGTGCCCGCCCGCGTATTGCAAGCCATCGAGAGAATTCAGGGCGAGTTGCCGGCCGAGCCTTACGCTTTCAACCTCATCCACAGCCCGAACGAAGAAGCGCTGGAAGCCGGGGCGGTGAAGCTGTACCTGGAAAAAGGCGTACGCGTCGTGGAAGCCTCCGCCTTTCTGGCACTGACCGAGCACATCGTACACTACCGGGTGGCGGGGCTGAGCGAGGGGGAAGACGGCAAAGTGAACATCAACAACAAAGTCATCGCCAAAATATCCAGGAAGGAGGTGGCGGCTCATTTCATGCAGCCGGCGCCGGAGCGTTTTCTGAAGCTGCTCCTGGAAAAGGGCAAGATCACTCCAGTGCAAGCCGAATTGGCCGCCCGCGTGCCCATGGCCGACGACATCACGGTGGAGGCCGACTCCGGTGGCCATACCGACAACCGGCCGCTGGTGGCCCTGCTGCCGTCTATCATTCTGCTGAGAGATGAGTTGCAGGAGCAACACCAGTTTGAGCAGAA
>JAGFJD010000196.1 GCA_024102975.1 Phaeodactylibacter sp.
AACAGGACCGTTGATAAAAGTTCATTGAAAAGTAGCGGAAGAGGTATAAATCCCCTATTGTAGGGGTATGCCAAAAAAATAAACCCCTCCCCGCCACCCCAGGGCGCTAGCCGATAGGAGGCAAGGCAACCTTGAAGCAGTAAAGGTACGCAAAAGGGGGCAACGATTGGGCCTGGAAGGAAATCCAGGCGAACCTGCCTGCCTTTAAAGGCTGGCATAACTTTTACCGCCCGCACGGTGCCATCGGATACCGGCCTCCGGCCGAGCTGTTTGCCAATATCCATCTGCCAGCTCGGGGCCTGGAGAACATCTTTGGCTTCCTGCCAGAGTCGGCTGTCGACCCAGGGCTGTTACCCCAACTCAACCAGCAGGTGGCCAGGCGGAACTTCGCCCTGGCCCCCGTCAAATGAAATTTTATCAATGAACTTGTCACATCACAATATAAGAGATTAAAATGAAGTGCAAGTGCAAAGTATGTGTTTAGCATCGAACATCCGGCGGGAGGGAAAGCACTTCACCAACAGAAAAGCCGCTGCCGCTCTCTGCCGTAAAAACTTTCCCTTTTTAAAATTCCATTCCCTCCCCAAAAACATCTAATTTTGCAGCCTTTTAAAGAACTATTTCTATTGCCCGATCGTAGGGAGCAATAGCAAAACTGCAAAACAAACATGATTACTATCACTTTCCCCGACGGCCAGAAACGACAGTACGAAAAAGGGGCGACGGCGCTTGATATTGCCCGGTCCATCAGCCACGGCCTGGCCAAGAAAGTCATTTCCGCAAAGGTGAACGGAGAAGTGTGGGAAGCCACCCGCCCTATTGAGCACGACGCCCGCCTGCAACTGCTGACCTGGGACGACAAGGACGGGAAAATGACCTTCTGGCACTCTTCCGCCCACCTCATGGCGGAAGCCCTGGAAGCCATTTACCCGGGTATCAAATTCGGCACAGGGCCGGCTACGGAAAGTGGATTTTATTATGATGTGGATCCCAATGGCCATGTCATCTCTTCTGACGATTTCCCCAGGATCGAACAGAAGATGATTGAGCTGGCCCGCCAGAAGAACGAATACGTCCGCAAGCCCATCAGCCTGGAGGCCGCCGTGGAGTTCTTCAAAGAGAAAGGCGACGAATACAAGCTCGAACTGCTCGAAAAGCGCAAGGAAGAGGCCGCCGACATCACCCTATACGAACAGGGAAATTTTATCGACCTCTGCCGCGGCCCGCACGTACCCGATACCAGCTACATCAAGGCGGTGAAGCTGACCAACGTGGCCGGCGCCTACTGGCAGGGCGACGAGAACCGCCAGCAGATGACCCGCGTGTACGGCATCTCCTTCCCCAGGCAAAAGGAACTCGACGAGTACCTCGTCATGATCGAGGAGGCCAGAAAGCGCGACCATCGCAAGCTGGGTGCCGAACTGGAGCTGTTTATGTTCTCCGACCGCGTCGGCGCCGGGCTGCCCATCTGGCTGCCCAAAGGCAACCAACTGCGCGACCGCCTGATGAACTTCCTGCGCCAGGAACAGGAAAAGCGCGGCTATAAACTGGTAACTACGCCCCACATCGGCAAAAAAGATCTGTACGTCACTTCCGGGCACTGGGAAAAATACGGCCAGGACAGCTTCCGGCCCATCAGCACGCCGCGGGAGGGGGAGGAGTTCATGCTCAAGCCTATGAACTGCCCGCATCACTGCGAAATCTACGCCCACCGGCCGCATTCCTACAAGGACCTGCCTCTGCGCATCGCCGAGTTCGGCACCGTCTATCGCTACGAGCAGAGCGGCGAGCTGCACGGCCTGTCGCGCGTACGGGGCTTCACGCAGGACGATGCCCACATCTTCTGCACCCCCGAGCAGGTCAAGGAAGAGTTTCTCAACGTGCTGGACCTCACCAAGGTGGTGCTCTCTAAAATGGGCTTCGAGAACTTTACTGCCCAGATTTCCCTGCGCGACCCGGAGGCGCCGGAAAAATATCTCGGCACCGACGAACACTGGAACAGCGCCGAGAGCGCCATCATCGAGGCCGTTAAGGAAGTAGGCCTGCAGACCACCACCGAGCTGGGAGAGGCCGCCTTCTACGGCCCCAAACTCGACTTTATGGTCAAAGACGCCCTGGGGCGCTCCTGGCAACTGGGTACCATTCAGGTCGATTACAACCTGCCCGACCGCTTCAAGCTCGAATACATCGGCGCCGACAACCAGCCGCACCGGCCGGTGATGATCCATCGCGCTCCCTTTGGCTCTATGGAGCGCTTTATCAGCATCCTGATCGAACACACTGGCGGAAAGTTCCCGCTCTGGCTGGCACCCGACCAGTTTGCCGTTTTGCCCATCAGCGATCGCTTTAATGATTACGCGGCTGAGGTGGAAAAGCAACTGGGCATCTTCGACATCAGGGGATATGTGGACGACCGCAGCGAAAAGATCGGCCGTAAAATCCGCGACACAGAGCTGAAAAAAGTGCCCTTCATGCTCATCGTCGGGGAAAAGGAGGAGGAAAATCAAACGGTTTCAGTGCGCCGACAGGGCGAGGGAGACGTCGGAAGCATGACGGCATCCGAGTTTGCCGAGTATTTCCGGGGTCAGTTGGATTAACCCGGGGGCTACCATTCTGACATTGGACGTACATCGTACACCACCCAGGACCGCCGTTGGACGCGTTCACCCGTACACAGCCCGGCCACCTCTGTCCAGCGTCAGACGGGTACCCGACCCGGGCCCGGGCCCGGGCCCGGGCCGGCAAAAATTATCGCGGCCGAACTACCCCGGCGCGACAATTTTTGCCGGATAATTAGCTAAACTTATCGTTGGATTTTGAAGTTTAGTATAAAATTCATGTTAAACTTTTTTTAAAGTGTTAACATGCGTCTTGTATTGTTGAAATTATCTATGTATTTTGCTCGAACATACAGTCCTTACAAAACTCCGGTTATATGAAGCAAGCTTTACTCTTTCTGTTTTTCTTCGTGTTCAGCCTCTCTGTAGCCTGGTCTCAAACGAGTTTCAGTGAACGTCTGGCCCTCAAATCAATGAACAACAAAGAAAAAGTCGACCTGCAGATTTTTCCCAACCCTGCAACCGATTACATCAGCGTCACCAAGAATGAAGTGGTAAGAGAAGTAACGATCTTTAACCTCGTCGGCCGTCAGATGAAGCACTTCGATGCCGTCGACGGCGAAAAATACTACGTCGGCGACCTGCCGCGGGGCATGTACCTCGTTCAACTACTCGATGACGACAGCCAGATCATTACTACGCAGCGGGTAAACAAGCGATGACCTTGCCGCTCTGTTATTTTTCGTAATAGTTGGCGAAAAAAGTGGGCAGGTGTCTCAGCGCCGCCAGCTCTTTATACATTGTCCTGGCTTCATTGGCCGGATAACCAAAGTACGACTTTCCCTCTTCCAGGCTCTTTGAGACGCCCGACTTGGCGTGTACCATCACTTTGTCGCCGATCCGGATATTATGAGAGATCCCGGCCTGTCCGTAGATAACGACATCATTTCCGATGACGGTATTCCCCCCGATACCCACCTGTGCTGCGAACAAACAGTTCTTTCCAACCACTACATCGTGGCCGATATGCACCTGGCAGTCAATTTTGGTGCCTGCCCCGATGATGGTATCTCCCGATACGCCCTTGTTGATGGTGCAGCCGGCGCCGATCCGGACATTGTCTTCGATGATCACCCGGCCGCCGGAACGCCAGGGCTGGTATCCTTCCTCGGTGCGTTTGAAGTAAAAAGCATCGGTCCCAATGGCAGAACCCGACTGAATCACCACGTTTTCGCCGATGACGACATGCTCGGCGATTGTCACATTGGCCTGTATGTACGTATTGGCCCCGATTTTTGCATGATGGCCAATCACGACATTGGGCTCGATGACGGCGCTGGGGTGAATCTCTGCCGTATCGCTGACAGCGACAGTCAATGGCAGAAACGGCCGGTGTTCCAGCACAATGCCATTATAGGCTTCGAAAGGGTTGTCGCACAACAGCAGCGCTTTTCCTTTCGGGCATTTCACCTTTTCGTTGATGATGATGATGGAGGCATCCGACTTGAGGGATTTATCGAAATATTTCTTTACATCCACGAAGGTGATGTCTCCTTTGCGCACCTGATGGATCTCATTGATGCCGGTGGCCAGCAGGCTGTCATCGCCAATGATCCGGGCGCCGATCTTTTCGGCTATTTCTCTGACTGGTACAGGGTTCGGGAACTGCATTCCGGGCAAATTTTGATAATCAGCCCCAAAGGTAGAGCTTTGAGCCGTTTCCCGGAATAAAATGCCCTTTGAAGTTGGGAGGAATCATAAATTGCTAACTTACCCGTCAGAAAAACCCAGGCCGTTATGCCGACAGGGATCGTCCAGTTTTTTCTGGAACATAAAGGATATGGCTACATTCGCGTACCGGAAACCCGCGAAGAGTTCTACGTTCACCGGCGGCAGCTGAAGACACCGGTGAAACGAGGGGACCGGGTGCGTTTTGTCGTCAGGGAAGACAAACACGGATTATTTGCGGTGGAGGTGGAGCGGATGAGTTAATGCTTGGGAACAAAGTTCCAGAGAGGTTATTATACTGGCGAACGCGTGGTTTTGTCAGGAGCAAAACCAGCGATGCCAGTATATACTGACCCGGCGGGTTTTGTAGTCGACAAAACCTGCCGTGCGTCAGTATAACACAGCCTGAGTTGGGTACAGTTATTGGTTATTGCCGGAAATCAGCCGGTTGGGTTGTCCCGTCGGTAATAACCAATAACGCGGAGGATTCGGGAAAGGCCCAATAATGGCCTCTTCGATTCCACAGGATAATAACTCCGGTCCCTAAGAGCATGTTTGGAGGTAGTGCTTTGGAAGCGAAAATGGTTGATTTTGGGTTCTCATGAGGCTCATTTTCTTGCTCATAGCAGCGCTACGGGCAAGAAAATAGCCGAAATGAGGTTCCAAAAGCGGG
>JAGFJD010000199.1 GCA_024102975.1 Phaeodactylibacter sp.
CGGGCTATCGAAAAAGCGCTGGATATGCCCGTCGAAGAACAAAACAAAAGACTGGAAGCTATGCAGGAGATTATCCGGAAAACGGACGTGAAACAGTGGGCGGCGGGGTTCATTAAAAAGCTGAGGATGGCGGCGGCCAGGACGAAATCCACTTTGGAACCGTAGGTGAATTCAATGGTGCAAGTATCCAGCCCATTAGTTGTTGGTTATAATAGTTATTGGTTATTGCCGGGCGCAATAACCAATAACAGTTCCAGGATTCCGGTCAAAACTCATAACAAATAACTGCCGGCGAACCTCCTTCCCAAACTACGCCGTCTTGATCGAACAGCCCACCGCCTTGGTCGCCGCCGGCTTGGGCTCTTCGCCTTTTTCGATAGCCTCGATGGCATTTTCCAGGAACTTCTCCTTAACGCTTTCCGGATCGCGCACGCTGTCGTCGATGGCGCCGGTGTAGCGGACGGTCAGGCTCTTGTCCACCAGATAAACCTCCGGGGTGCGGGTAGCGCCGTATTTGGGGTATACTTCCTGCCCTTCGTCGAAGAGATAGAGGAAGGGATAGCCCATTTCCCCGGCCCGCTCCTTCATAGCCGCAAAGCTGTCGCCCGGCTGCACGGCCGGGTCATTGGGCTGGATCGCCACGACCGGGTAGCCCATCGGGGCGTACTTGTTGTGCAGGTCGATGATGCGCTGCTCGCTGGCTACGGCGTAGGGGCAGGTGTTGCAGGTAAAAATGACGATGTAACCCTTAGGCTCGTTGCCGTTGGCATCCTTGATCGTCTCGAAGGAATATTCCTTGCCATCCACGTTCTTCAGGCTGAAAGCCGGGGCTTTGTCGCCTACCCCTACCCCATCGGGTTTAAGGGCTACGGTTTGGGCCGGCGCTTCGCTCTTTTCGGAGGCAGCGTTGGATTGCTGATCGGTGCCGGTGTTGCCGTTGCAGGCGAAAGCCGACAGGGCCAGCGCAAAGGTGAAGATCAGATTGAGGTGCTTCATGCTCAAAACGGTTTTTATTGGAAAATTAAAGTGATTGGATAACCGCTTCCAGCTCGGCCATGCTTTTGACCGACGTGCCGATGAAGCGGGATTGGTCTTTCTTGTAGATATAGGTAGCTGGTATGGCGCCCGTCCACTCGGTCGACACCTTGTCGATCCAGTCATTGTACCGGCCGTCGGCCAGGGCGATGACGGTGGATTGCAGTTGCCGTTCCCCGACAAAGGGTGCCAGCTTGGTTTTGAACTGCCTCGGAAAATCCAGGCTCACCAGGATCACCCGTACTTTTTGGCCCTCGCAGGCGCGGGTCAGTTCTTCAAAATGGGGCAGCTCTTCCACGCAGGGCTTGCACCAGGTGGCCCAGAAGTTGATCACGTAGGTGGTATCGTTGTCGAAGTGAAAGAAAGGCTCTGCCTGGCTGAACTCTTCGTAGATGGGGATGCCCCCGATATAGGTGGCCGGCGCTGGCCATTCCGTATCGTCCTCCTGCGCCGCCGGAGCCGGGGATGAGGAAGCCGGCCGGTCCTGCCCGGTGGCCGGGGAGGCGTTGCAACTGAGCAGTATGATGGCAATCCCGCAAACCACGGGCATGAATCGGGTGAAGTTTTCCATAGAAGGCATTTTTTGGCTGGTCATGCACCTGTATAGAACCTGCCAGCATTGCTTTGGTTCAATAACGTAGGTTGCCGGAATAAATTATTCTGCCTCCTGAAAGATGAGGGGGGAAGAATTGCGAAAAGCGGGAAGGCAGGTGCTACCCATAACTGATCCGGTCCCGTATCGTGCCATCCTGCCGGTAGATGATCACGTCGGCGCGGCAGTTCCGGGCAATGTCCTTAGCCCGTTGGATGGCGTCATCCTGGTATTTGTAGATAGCGGTATAGCGTTCGTTGCCCTCGCCCTTTACCGCCCATCCTTCCGGGTGGGGCACGACGTGCTGGTGGTTAGGGATTGCGCAATAATAAGTTACACAGAATAGACGAAGTTGTTTTGTGCGCTAACAAGGCAAAAAACGTAGGCATAGTGGAACTACGGCGAGGCTTTTTAACGCAGTTAGCGCGCAAAAGAACGAGTCTAAATGGGTAATTTATTGTTGCGCAATCCCTTAGTGTCGGGCCGGCCGCCCAGGCCTGCATTTTTCAAAATGATGCGGGCGACCTTTTTGGCGAGGCCGGTCCAGAATTGGGTTTCGCGTATGTCTGGCATGGGAGGGAGGGAGTGTCGAATGCAATAATGTCGTGTCAGAGGCCGGGCCGGGCATACACGACGCAATCCCGTTATCGGGATGCCCAGAAACAATTCCTTCAATTCTTTTCGAATCTCTGCTTTCATGTTTCGCCAGTCGGACAGACCACTGGACATTTTGGGGGCTACTTGTGTAAAGGTGTGAAAGTGTAAACGTGTAAATGATTGGGAGCCAATTTCTTTTACACCTTTACACGCTTACACTTTTACACGGGCCAGAAAATG
>JAGFJD010000269.1 GCA_024102975.1 Phaeodactylibacter sp.
CCCACACCCACGCCTCCCGCTCCGGCAGGTTCACCAGTTCGTTCTCCACCTCCTCGTAGCGCAATGTCGGCGCTCCCGGTTCCACCCAGGTCAGGAAGTAGGCGGCCGTGTCGGTGAAGAGGCTGTACCAGGGGTTGAGCATTTCGTCGCCGGGGTTGCGGAACAGGTGGCGGTCCAGCTCGGAGCGGTTCTTCTCGCCGTAGAACTCGATGAAGCCGCCGGGGCCCAGCGGGCCGGGCTGGCTGACGTACAGGGGCTGCTCTTCGCCCAGGCGCCAGAGCTGGTAGCGGCTGCCGTCGATGTCTTCCACGGGCAGGCCGCCGACTGCCAGGGTTTCGTAGGGGATGCGGTAGAGGCCGTCTTCGGCCACCATGATTTTAAAATACTGCTGATCGTAGCGGATCCATTCGTTGCCGTAGAGGGTGTCCGCGCCGTTCCACATCTGGGCGCGGGCCAGAGAAAGGGAGGTGAAGGATATAAGGAAGAAGAGTATTAGCCGGCTCATAGTTTGGGATCTGTTCGTTTGGGATTACCTGCCGACAAAGATAAGCATCTTCGGGGCGAATGTAAAGAGCCGCCATCCTTCCTGGTCACCTTATTTTTAGGACTTTGGCGAGAGCCTTTTCAATCTCTTGCATCTCAGCGCCAGGGAGCTCACCAATTTTTCTAACCATTCTGGTTTGAGAAAGAGAACGCACCTGAAAGCAGTCTGCTGCGGAAACTTTCGTAAGGTTATTGGTTAAATCCGGTTCTAGCTTTACCATCCAATCTGCTACCGAGTAACGATCCTTCCACTCTGTAATCGGGACAATCACTTTGAGGGGCAGAACGCCTAAAGCATCATCGTTGACTATTACCGCTGGCCTGGTTTTCCGTATTTCAGACCCAACAGTCGGATCGAGGTTGATTAACCAGATTTCACTTCGCTTCATGAAAATCTTCCTGATCTAAAGTTATAAAAGCGGTCAGCTCTTCATCTTCCTGATAATCTGCTAATAGTATTGCTGCCGCCTTCCTTCTTTTTTCCTCTTCTTTCCCGCCACTTTCAGCCTCCTCACGTATATCCCTGAAGATCAATTCAATAACATATAATTTTTCACTGAAAGACAACTGCTTAATGGCATCCAATATTTTTATTGCTTCCACACTCATAACAATTCGTTTTTACGCTCTTGTAAGTTAAAAACAATTTACTTAATTGGCAAAGTTTCTGGTTTTCTCCTATTCCTCCATCCTAGTGCTTCGCGCATTAAATAAGGGGAGAATAGCGGGAGCCTATTTTTTCGTTGGGTAAGGCGCGAGGAGGGAGCATAGCGGTGCTACGTGACTGACGAGCAACGCCGCCCAGCGGAAAAAGAGGCCGCGCAATTCCCCCGCTATTTAGTGCGCGAGGCACTAGTGTAGGGCAGCCAGCCTTTCGTATACAACTCTACCGCCTATATAGTCTTTCCGGGTAAACGGCGCCTTGCCGAGAGACACAAAATATTCCAACCGGTCCTCGGCCGACAAGGTCGGATTGCTGAAATCCAGCAGTTGCCCCAGGGATTCATCGATCACTTTCAGCATGTATTCAATAAAAACAGTCGATTTCCCGGCTTTGTCGCTTTGGGATAAAACCTCGTAATATTCTTTCTGGGTTTGGCTGATCAATCTTGTGGGCCTTCCGAGATGACACCTACCTTTTTCGTTCCTCAAAAGCTAGATGTCACCTCGTCATCACCTTACATGAGAAAATGCTGGGCCCCGGCGCTGCCGGCACGGCCGCCCGCTCCTCCGCTGTCCGGGCGCGGCGGCGCTGCAGTTCCAGGCGCAGGCTTTGCTCGCCCATGCGCATCGCCCAGTGGTGGTTGGCAGAAAAGGCGGGCCGCAGCACGGGGGTGAGCAATTTCAGAAGGGGCTTGGTGGCGGTGATCTGCCAGTCGTAAACGACGTCACACAGGCCCTCCCCGGCGGGCGTGAACGTCCAAACGCCCCGCCCCACGAAGTCGCCAAAGGCTTCCAGCGAGAAGCCGTTCGGGAAATCCGCTTCGGTGACTTTGAACTTCCAGCGCAGGGTATAGGGCAACCAGCCTTTCGTATACAGCGCTACCACCTTGCCCACCCCTCCCGGGCGCCCTTTTTCCAGGACGCGCACGTCGAGGTAGACGCTGGGCCACCAGCGGGCCAGGCCGTCTACGTCTTCCAGTATGCGGTATACTTCTTCGCAGCTGGCCTGCATTTGCCAGCGGGTGATGAAATGGTAGGCGCTCATGTGATGTTATTAACTATAGCGTGAGATTTGATCCGGATGTGTTGCCATTCAGCGAACTGAGGCAGGTTGAGGCTGAGGCTGAGGTTGAGAACCTTGAAGGCTGGGCGTCTCAGGCAAACCAAGTCTGAGAGCTTGTTTGGAGGCATACTTGCCAGAGAATGCCGGGATTGCGGCTGCTATCCCTCACCCTCACCCTCAACCTCAACCTCAGTTATCTATAAAAAACCCTATACCCCGCCCACTTCCCCACCGGCGCCAGCAGCCCCGCGAGCGCCCGCTGCACCCCCACCGGGATGCTGGCCACGCAGGTTTTCCCCTCCAGTTCCTTCATCCAGACCATGAGTTGCAGAAATGGCGGCTGGCCGCTTTTCACGCTGCCTTTCAGGATGTGGTAGTGCAGCGCCTCCACGAAAGGCTCGAAATCGAGGGCCGGGGAGACAGACTGGTACATGAGGAGGTCTTCCGGGCCGTCATTATAATGGGTATGCCCCACGCCCCGGGGCAGCGTGACTTTCTCCCCCGGGCCGATGGTAGCCGGCGCCTGCCCTTCGATGACGTAGGTCAGCCGCCCGGAGATGGGCTCGAAGGTTTCGTCCTGCAGCAGATGCTTGTGCAGCACCGGGGTGAACCCGCCCGGCCGGAGGAGCACCCGCAGGGTGGACGAAGCGCCGCCCGTCTCAGCGGCGGTTTGGTAGAATTCGAAATACTCCCCGTTTCCGGGGTTGACGAGTTTCTGGCCTTTGGCTGGCATGGCTGGTGTTTTTTAGCGATTTTCCGTATTTACGAACCGATTGCAAATCCGGATTTGCCCTTCCCTCATTTTTTTTAAATTCTATCCCTATCTTCACCCAAAACACGCAATATGGCATACCCACTCCCGAAAAAGCGCCCCCCCTTCCCCCCCCCCCAGCCATCTAACCCTCCATCCCCTTCCCCACCCTGCCAACCAAACACCCTCCCCAATCCCCACCCCACCTCCCCTCTCACACCCCCCCACCCTTACACTTCCACCCCTCACCCCCCTTCCACACACCCACACCCCCCCCCCCCCCCCCCCACC
>JAGFJD010000272.1 GCA_024102975.1 Phaeodactylibacter sp.
TTCCCGACCTTAGCAGCGCTAAGGGAGGCGGTTCCTCAACAGTCTACCCCGCACACAAAGTGTCGGGGCAGGATAAAGGAAAAAGCACTCCTAGAAAACCGACAGTTATTGATCGCACGTCGCTTAGGTGTTCATAAAGGCTTGGGTTGCCCCTAAAACCTAAACCCGGGCAAAGGGCACAAAAAGGAATCGCTCCCGGCAAATATCCAGAAGTACGACACTGCCGTCAACCCTCCGCCCCCACTGGCCGATACCCCCTCAGCCCATAAAACACCAAGTACCCATACGCAATCATCGGCACAATAAAGGAAAGCTTCACCCCAACCCCCGGCAGGTCGGCCACAAAACCCTGCAACAAGGGAATGACCGCCCCACCCACGATCATCATGACCAGCAGAGAGGAGCCGATGCTGGTG
Organism: Phaeodactylibacter sp.; assembly: GCA_024102975.1. Lineage (GTDB taxonomy): Bacteria > Bacteroidota > Bacteroidia > Chitinophagales > Saprospiraceae > JACJXW01. Next base: position 417 of record JAGFJD010000272.1, read on the forward strand.
TATTGTTTCAGCCGGGCGATGGCCAGGGTAAAGATGTTGGACCACATGATCGAGTTGAACAGGCCAATGCCCAGTACGGACCATAAGGCTGTTTTCCCGCCCGTAAACATCGTTATCAGCAGAAGCAGTATATTGAACCCCGCGAAGAGCGCCAGGATAGCCGGCGGCGTATTCTTGCCCAGCAGAAAGGCGAAGTAGTTGAGCAGCATCATAGCCAGGAAACCGAAAGCCATGGCCGTGGGCAGGCCGCGGGCCGAGGCCACGGCAAAGACGACGGCAAAAGCAATGGCGGGTATGGCCAGCATCTCCAGGGCTTTCCTGCCCGTTTTTTCGCTGCTGCCCAGGGCAATGGCCCCCATAAACCGGCCCACCATGGCGCCGCCCCAGTAGTAGGCTACATAGCTGCCCGCCGTTTTCACATCCAGCAGGATGCTCGGTTCTGATTTGAAGTACTCCACCAGGAAACTGCCAATGGCGATCTCCGCGCCGACGTAACAAAAAATGGCGATGGCGCCCAGGTACAGCTGTGGATACTTCCACAGGTTGAAGCCCGCCCGGGCAGCCTCCTCGTATTCGATCACGGGCAGCTTCAGGAAGTAAAAAACGGCGCCAATGGCGATCAGGGCAATGGCCAGGAAAATATAGGGGCCCTGTACGGTGGCCACATCCACGATCTCGGTATTCTGCAGGATGAGCCAGGAGCCGAACAGGGGCGCGATGGTGTGCCCCAGCGAGTTGAAACCCTGCGCCAGGTTTAGGCGGCTGGCCGCGGTCTCCTCCGGCCCGATAACGGCCACATACGGATTGGCCGCCACCTGTAGTATGGTGATACCAGAAGCCAGCACGAATAATGCCAGCAGGAAAACTCCGTAAACCTTCACAATAGACGCCGGATAAAAAATAAAACATCCCAGCCCCATCAACACCAGCCCGATGACGATGCCGCCCTTGTAGCCCGTCCGCCGGATGATGTAACCCGCCGGGATGCTCATCAGGAAATAGGCACCGAAAAAGAAGAACTGAATGAGCTGCGCCTGCCAGTGTTTGAGCGCAAAAGCCGCCTTGAGGTGGGGCACCAGAATGTCGTTGAGGGAAGTGAGCAGCCCCCACAGGAAGAAAAGGGTGATGAGGGCGGTGAAGGTGAAGCTGAAGTTTTTCCGGAGGCTCATATATGGTTGAATTGTTATACTCAACGGCAATAGGTTTTGTGCATTTTTGATGGGCTTCCTCTTTTGGGGATTGAGGGGCGGGGGCGGCAATGCACAAAACCTGTTGCAGCTCGGTATATATGATTATATTGTTGAGGCATCACCGGCACCTGTCGCCCAGCCAGGCGTATCACAGTGACAAAATCAGGTGCCAAAATACTCCAGCCGCCGGAGTTTTTCAGCATTAAATTCCTGTTAATGCCTGTTGATTTCCAGCTAAGCGGCAACCGGCGGGCGTTGTAGGGTGGCAACCAAAACAGAACATGATGAAAAACACCCTTTCTTTTTTCGCACTTTTTCTTGGGCTATGCACGCTGCTGCCGGCCCAAACCCGGCAGGGCCAGTCCGTTATCGGCATCCAAACCGGCTTCAGCCTGGCAGGCGCGCTGTTCAACCTCTCCGAGATCGACGCCAACATCGACGCCTCGGCCCCGCCGGCAGTGCAATTCACTTACGATTATGCGCTGACGGACAGGCTGAGCCTGGGCGGCGGCGTTTCTTACCAGCGTTTCAAGCTCGCCTATTCGGACTACGGGGAGATGAATGAAACCTTCGACGTCCGCCTGTCGCGCTTCAACCTGGCCGTCCGCGGGCTGTTCCATTACGGCAATTCGGAGGCCGTGGATATGTACTCCGGCCTGCGGGTGGGCCTCAGCAACTGGTCGCTTGACGTGGGCACGGATGACCCCAACTTCGACCCGCCGAAAGCCAGCGGCCCGGCCTTCGCCCCTCAGCTCGTCCTTTTTGGCATCCGGGGTTACCTCGCCGAAAACCTGGCCATCGGCGGCGAACTGGCCGCCGGGGCGCCGCATGTTCTATCGCTGGGGCTAAACTACCGGTTTTAAGAACTTTTATCAGTATCGACAAAATTTAGGCGGTTTTTGCTTGCATTCCTCTTGCTTCCCGGCCTATCTTTATGAATCGTTCCCAACACCGGTTAGCAAATACAAACAAATATGCCGCCCCGAAACCCAGGTATGGTGCTATGGTTATGGATACTGGTACTCTTGCCGGCCGGCAGCAGCGGGCAGGAATACATCGTCCGGCACCGAACCCTTTCTGTCGAAGACGGCCTGTCCAGCCGCTTTGTCCGGAAAATCATACAGGATGAAAGGGGATTCATCTGGCTGGCCACCTCCGAGGGGCTCAACCGGTATGATGGCTATAAAGTATCGCAGTACACTAAAGAACAACATGGGCTCCCCGCCACTGACATCAACCTGCTTTTTGAAGGGCCGGACGGCTTGCTCTGGATAGGACGGTGGGAGATAAAAAACCATAATGGCGTGATGGGTGGCAAATTGAGAACAGCTTTTTTTGACCCCCTGACGGAAAAGGCCTATTCTTTCCAGGAATACTTCAAAGACAAAGCCCCCTTCCCTGAAGAAGAACTCTTCGGACTGTATGTCGACAGCAACCGCCGGGCCTGGATGGGCACCCATTCCGGCAAGGCTTATCGGTACGAAGACGGGGGCTTCGACCTGCTCGTGAACAACCAAGGCGCACAGCCCATCAGTTACGCGCTGCCGGCAACCGGATCATCCTTCTGGCTTTTGGGGCCGGGCGCACTGTTCAGGGTAGACAGCGCCGGCCAAGTCCTGGAACGTTCCCTGTTTGAAAAACCGTCGTTCCTCCCTTACGAGATCAGGCACCTCAGAAACGGCGGCTTACTGGTAAAAGCTTTCTGGGGCATAAGAATAAAATACCCGGGCCAGGAGCTTTTCCATGAATACCGCTTGCCTGCCGGCGGCACGCTGAACCTCAGTAAGCGCCTCAATTTATGGGAAGGCCCCAGGGGCTGGTTGTGGCTCACCGGGAATCATAACCTGGAAGTATTTGACGACGCCGGCCGCCAAATCTTCGACCTTGCCCAGGATATACCCGATTCCGGTCAATATTCATTTGAAACGCCCTTTACCGGTTTCTTCATCGACGCCGATGCACTGACCTGGGTAAATCCCAACCAGGGACTCCTGTTAATTGACATACGGAAAAATTTCTTTCGGCCCTATCTTGCCGGGCAGGGCTTCAGCCTGCGCAGCATGATACAGGTTGATACGGAGAAAATCCTGGCAAATACCTACAAGGGGGCCCACTTGCTGAACTTGTCCTCCGGCAAAGCAGAGTTGTTGTTTAACGATAATCTACTCCAGGGAATGGGCGCCGCCCGGGCTCCCGACAACACGCTGTGGGTCGCCCTGCATGGCAGCAAAGTGGCCAGGATAAACCGAAAAGAAAATTCTGTCGGGTTTTTCCATATTAAAAACCCACAGGGGGTTGAGCTTGACCCTTACTGCCCCTTTATCGACAAAAACGGCAAACTGTGGCTGGGAACCACCGGAGGAATCGCCGTTTTTGATACCGCCGCCCGCCAGTTCATCTTTGATCCCCGCCTCAATCAAGCGCAACTCCTGGGAGATAAAACCGTCACCTGGATATCCGAAAATGAGGAAGGGTTATGGATATGCAGCGCCGAAGGTTTATTTTTTCTACCTTCCGGAAACGCCCGGATACAAAAGATCAGCAGCCTCCCCGACTTTTACATTTTTCACTTATTCCCGGAATCTTCCCGCCGCTTCTGGTTGTCAACGCGGGGCGGCGGCCTCATCCGCTGGGATCGGGAAACGGGGAGCTTCCGGCAATTCACGATGGAGAATGGCCTGTCCAGCAACATTATCTACGCCGCCTACCCGGATGAACGAGGACAGCTGTGGCTGCCAGACCAGAACGGCCTGACGCTTTTCGATACAGCCGGCAATACGGCCCAGGCATTCAGGAAACTGCACGGCCTGCCTTCCGACGAGTTCAATGCCTACGCACACCTCCGCCTTGATGACGGGCGGCTGCTGTTCGGAACGATCGACGGGCTGGCCTGTTTCCGGCCGCAGGATATTCCGGTTGACAATAAAGAAAATACCAAAGTGAATATCCTGGAAGCCCGTCAATTCGACTCACAGCTCGCCGCTATGGAAGACGTTACCCAAAAGGTCATCGAACAGGGCTTCCTCGAATTGTCTTCCCGCCGCCGTTTCGCCGTCCTCCGGTTCTTCCACAGCGATTATTTCAAGCCAAAAGACAACCGCTATTTCTACCAGATCGAAGGGCTGGACCCCGGCTGGCAGGCCATGGCCGACAATGAAGTGTCCGTCGGCCAGTTGCCCTGGGGGCAATATATCCTGCGGGTCCGGGCTATGGGAGAAGACGGATACTGGGCCGGCAACGAACTGGCTATCCCCATCTTTTCCGCCCGGCCGTTTTACTTAAGCTGGTGGTTCGTACTGGCCACAGGCTTAACTGTTGCCGGCCTGGTGCTGCTCCTGTTCCGCTGGCGGCTCTGGCAGCTGAAGCAATCGAAGGCCATCCTGGAAGCCGAAGTGGCACGCCGCACCCGGCAAATAGAACAGGACCGCCAAACCATTGCCGAGCAAAAGGGCCGCCTGGAAGAAACCATCGCCGCCAAAGACAAGCTGTTCTCCGTCATCGGCCACGAACTGCGCGGCCCGCTGATGTACTTCGGCAATATTGCCAACCGCATCAGCTATGCCCTGCGCGAAAAGCAGTACGATACGCTCGCCGGCCTGGGCGAAAGGGCGGGATCCGTCGCGGCCAGCACCAATAACATGCTGAACAACCTGCTCAACTGGAGCCTGCTCCAGAGCGGCCGACTCTCGTTCGGCACCGTGCCGGCCGACGTGGAGGGTGTTGCCGGCCAGGTGCTGAAAACCTACGAGGAAGTAGCAGAACTGAAGCAACTTACGATTACCAGAGAAACGGAGCCCGGCATCTGGGTGCAGGCCGGCGCCGACGGCCTGGCGATCCTGCTGCAAAACCTGCTGTCCAACGCCATCAAGTTCTCGCCGGAAGGAAGCACCGTCAACGTCCGTTCCTTCCGGGAAAACCAGCGGGCCGTCATCGAAGTGGCCGACCAGGGCAGAGGCATGCCTCCCCAAAAGGTTGCAGAACTCTCTTCCGGCACCATCCAACCCACTGCCATAGGAACCGCAGGCGAACGGGGCGCCGGCCTGGGCATGCAGATCGTCCACGAAATCCTCAAACGCTATGAGGGGGAATTGAGGATAGAAAGCCGGGAGGGGCAGGGCAGTACTTTTACGCTGCTGCTGCCGCTGGCCTAATGAATAGAGTTATTAAACAGTTGCCGGGCCATTCCGGCGTTATTGGTTATTTCTGGCAATCAACCGCTTTGGCTCTATGTCTGGACAATAACCAATACCCAATACCCCCGTCCAACTCCAGCAGCCAAAACAACCACCTGCCAGCTTCCCTCCCGCTGCACAACCGACAGAACAAACCCCACCTCCCCCTTGTTATCCCCGAAAGCAACGCCTGATGGACAACCTCTGGAATTATTTCAAAAACCTGTTCCAAAAAGCGGAGGAAAGCTCCCCTTCCCAGCCCCTCATCCACGAGATGATCAGCCGCCCGGATGAGGACAAAGCGGACTATGAACGCTGGAAGAAAACCCTCGTCTGCCGCCGCCTGATGGACTGGCTCAACGCCCAGTATGCCATCTACCTCACTGCCCCCCGCGCCATCGACGAGGCCATCGACTTCCTGGACACGCCTTCTTCCAAGGGCTTCGTCATCCATTTCCACCAAACCCGCTACAGCAAACGCGACGCCACTCATTTTTTCGACTTCCTCAAGGAGAAAGTGCTCGCCCTCGAATACCGCTCCCAAATCTCTGACCTGCGCACCTACAACCGCGCCGACTGGGTGGAAACCATCCAGCGACACTACCTCAAACCCGGCCCCCGCATCCGCAAAACCCCGCAGGACGACGGCCGCTTCCTCCAGAAATACGGCAACATCACCATCGAACTGGAACTGCGCGACGACCAGGTGTTCAACCTCCGCTTCCGCGCTACCAGCTATAAGGACAGCCTGTTTAAGGAGGCCCGGGAGTTTGAGGAGTTGATGGAGGGGATTGTGGGGTGAGGTTGTGTATAGGTGTACGCGTGTATATGTGCATGCGTGGTGGGAGAATGCCTGCCGGGCGGTGACTCCTGGCTGGAGTCACGCTTGGATAGACTTTTCAAAATAGCGGTTTCTTGGGAAAAAACTTCTCAGCGTTTTTGAATGCCTTGTCCCACACCACTTTTAAAGTTCAAGCCCAAGAGCCAAGTTCAAGCCCAGGAGCGGCGCCGCTCTGAGTTTGGCCTTGATACTTGTACTTGCATTTGAAATGGCTATTCCTTTATTTCTCATCTAATACTTCTTCTATATCTCTGACCGCGCATTTGAAAAGGGCGTTTAAGCGGTAATGGTGTTTTTTCAACTGGTTATCTACTGATCTTTCGTAATAAGGCCTGACCTCTCCCGCGAATTCACCATAAATCGCCAGGTCATCAGTTCCCTGTTCCCATAAATACAATTTAAAGTTCGCATTTTGAAATTCATCCTCAATGCGGCTGACAAATTCTTCATCCTCCGGATGTTTCTTGTAAATCAGGTTATTGTCACTGTCCTCTCCGCTTAAAAATTCTACTTTGTATTGCTTTGCGTTTGTGTAAACTCTAAAATTTAATGCAACTCCCGCTGGGTATAAACCAAAGGCGTTATTAATTTCTATCGTATCTCTGTATTTCAGGCATTGGCAGAAAGCAGGGAATGTGGTTCCCAATAGCCCGGATACTGTATCCTTTTCTGCTCCGGTGAACTGAAGCGCTCCCTGAACCAGGCCCTGCTCCGCATACATTTTGACCAATTCGCCCCCGTTTTCATGGCTCGACAGCAATCGGCTCCTGATCAAAGAATCTATATGGGCCACGCTCTCTTCTCCCAATAATTCATACTTGTTTTCATATTGGAATTTCTGGCTGATCAACCCGCCGGGTTGCATTGCCAGTACCAATAGAATAGGCACACAGTGCATTAATTTCATACTGCCGTTTTTGAGTAGTGGGTAACGAATAGTATCATTCTCTTCCTAATTCCTCCACCCCTTCCTTTCCTGCTCAATATGTTCCAGTTCCACCCTCACCCCGTACTTCTCCTTCAGGTGTTTGGCCAGGGCATCCGCCGCATAGACGGAGCGGTGCTGCCCGCCGGTGCAGCCGAAGTTGACGGCCAGGCTGGTAAAGCTGCGCTCGATGTAGTCCTCCACGGCGCCGTCGACGATGCGGAAGACGTCGTTGAGGAAGGCCTCCACCTGGCTGTGGTGCCGGAGGAAGTTGATCACCGGCTCGTCCCGCCCGGTGAGTTTTTTGTAGGGTTCGTAGCGGCCGGGGTTGTGGATGAAGCGGCAGTCGAACACGAAGCCGCCCCCGTTGCCGGTGGGGTCTTTGGGGATGCCGTTCTGCTTGTAGGAAAAGCTGTTGATGCGCACCGTCAGCAGGCTGGAGCTGCCTTTGATCTTATCAAAAGGTTCGAATTTTTTGGAGGCGACCAGGCTCTGCAGGGCCTGCTCCAGCTCGGGCAGCCGGATGGCCAGCTTGCTGTTGTCGAGCAGCCATTTGACGTTGCGCAGGGCAAAGGGGATGCTGTTGATGAAATATTCCTTGCGCTCATACAGGCCGCGGAAGCCGTAAGTGCCCAGCACCTGAATGCTGCGAATAAAGACGTATCCATAGTAAAACTCCATGAACTGCTGCCGGTCGATGGGGATGAGCTTTTCCAGCGTGTCCATGTAGTGTTCCAGCAGGCTCTCGCGGATGTCTTCCGGGATGTTGGCCTTGGCCTGGTAGAGGAGAGAGGCCAGGTCGTACTGCAGGGCACCCCGGCGCCCGCCCTGGTAGTCGATGAAAAAGGGCTCTCCCCCCTTGATCATGATATTGCGGGTCTGAAAATCGCGGAACATGAAATGGCGGGTATCCGTCTGCAGCAGGTAATCGGCTAGCCGGTGTACGTCGTCTTCGAGCAGTTGCTCATCGAAGGTGACGTTGGCGAGTTTGAGGAAGTAGTATTTGAAGGTATTGAAATCCCAGAGCATCGACTGCTTGTCGAATGCCTCGCGGGGGTAACAGACGCTGTAATCCAGGCTTTCCCCCCCTTCGACCTGAAGGTGGGCCAGTTGCTCTACCACCCGCTGGTAGATGCGGATGAGGTAGTCGGGGAAATAATCGCCTTTCTGCAGCAGGTAGCTGTACAGGGTGGTAAAACCCAGGTCTTCCTGCAGGTAGACGAGCCCGTCCGGGTTTTCGGTGTAGATTTCCGGCACCGGCAGCCCCTTGCTGTGGAAGTGGCGGGAAAAACTGATGAAGGCCTGGTTCTCCTTGCGGTCGGGATTGTAGGCGCCGATGGCGCTCTTGTCGCCGCTTTTCAGGCGGTAGTAAATGCGCTGCGAGCCGGACGGGGCCAGAGGCAGCACCAGGTTGGCTTCCTGGCCCGCCCATTTGTAGAATAGCTCGCTGAGGGCTTTTTCGATATCTGATGATCTCATTATTATTGATGAGGAGGTTCTACACGTTGATGCTTAACATTGAGGATAAAATATCTTTAAAGGTTTCAAATTCTTCGTGATCCTTGTCAGAAATCCTATCCAGGTGAAAAAAATGGCTGGTTGTTGGCGATTCCTGTTTGAGGATTTCATAATCGATGTCAACTCTGAGGATTGTCATAAATTCATAATACCCTCTCTTTTTGGCTTTCTGATGGCTTTTTTCGGCTTCTCCAATCCTGTTGTGAATGTTGGATATGTCGCCACCCCCTTTTATTTCTATGGACACCAGACCTCTTTCCTGCGATTTCATCTCTTCAATAATCTGTATATCCGGATCAGCAGCAAACTCTATCCTTACAATCCTCCCTGAATCGTTTTTAAGAACCATTGAAGAAGAGGTAGTCGAAATTATGTAAGGCCTTACTATTGCCTTGATGAGATTGAACGTTTTTTGGGTGGCGACTCTTCCGAATTCGTTATTTTTTGAACCTCTGAGCTGGGGTCCTATAGTCAATAGCTGAAGTTCATCTATGATAGCATGAGAAATGTCGTCAATTTCATCCAACAGAAGGCACACGGAACCGATCAGGCTCTCACAAAGGGGCTTTATTAAATCGGAATTTTTTGAAATTTTTCCTTTTTCTTCAAGGGCCTTGAACTTGCCAAATGGTCCTTTAGAATAGAATTCCTTTTGAGAAAAGCCAAGCAGCAACCGATAATAACCCAAAAGGAATGGATTCGATTCGATGATGTATGGAACGGGAAATACCAACTCCCCTCTTAATCCGTGAGAAGCTAATTTTTTAAGATATTTATTAGGCACGAAGTCATTCAGTTCACCGTCCAATTTTCTGATTTCGAGCTTGTTAACAGTATTGCGCAATGATTCATAAAGATACTCTTCCCTTATTGCCTTTAACCTAAAATAGAAACTTGCCTGAAGCTCGGGATTCAAGATTGGAAACTCAGAAGATTCTTCCATTAATATAAGCTTTAATTCTTTTTTTGGCTATAGCTATATATTCATCATTTATCTCAATCCCGTGGAACTTCCTGTTCAGCATATTACACACTTCCCCGACCGTTCCTGACCCAAAAAATGGGTCCAGGATGAAATCCCCTTCTCCGGAACTTGCCTGTATCATCGGCATAATCAGGCTTTTGGGAAAAGTGGCGAAGTGAGCATCCGCAAACGGCTCCGTATTTACTTCCCATACCGTCCTCTTATTGCGCAATTTGCCGTTTGTCTTGGAGGGTTCTTTTATGCTCTCGTGGTCGTAATAGTACTTTTCAGATTTTGAAAAAAGAAAGACATATTCATGGGCCATCGTCGGCCGGTCCTTTACAGATTCGGGCTGGCAGTTCGGCTTATACCAGATGATGTCTGACCGCAAGTACCACCCATCTTCCTGCAGAGCAAAGGCAACTCTCCAGGGAACGCCGATCAGGTCTTTGGGTTTCAAACCGTCCGGAGTCGGCGGCCGGTAGGACATTTTACGGGCGGGATTTTTTTTGTCTGGCGCCCTCCAGGTTCTGTTGCCACTGGTATAGGAGTCGCCCAAATTCAGCCACAACGTGCCGTCGTCTTTGAGCTTGGCTCTTATCTCCCTGAATATTTCTACCAGACTGCTGATATAATCCTCCAGCTTGAATTCCGCCCCGACCTGTTCATCGATGCCGTAATCCCGTTTGCCCCAATAAGGAGGACTGGTAATACAGGAAGCGTAAAAACTATCGGGCAATTCTTTAACCTTATCCCTGGAGTCGCCAACGATTATCTGAGAACGATTCTGGCTAACAGACTGGCCTTCAGGCGCTACTATCTTTTTCGCATCTTCAAACGTCATCATAATTACAACAATTTGATTATATCGCCGCTAAATATAACAAATTTGTTTTGTTTTTTGTCATAGACTTGACAAGTTTTCCCTGCAGGGCCGTCGGCAAACTTGTCAAGTTTTTTCCTCTGTTCCTTTGTTAATCGTCTCCCACAACAAGTCCTTCAGTTCCGTCAGGCCCTGCTGGGCCACGGCGGAGATGAAGAGGCAGGGCACGCCTTCCGGGATTTCCGGTTTCAGCATTTCCTTTAGTTCTTCGTCGATGAGGTCGCTCTTGGTGATGGCCAGCACGCGGGGTTTGTCCAGCAGTTCGGGGTTGTACTGCTGCAGCTCGTTGAGCAGGATTTCGTATTCCTTTTTGATGCTGCCCGTGTCGCAGGGGATCATGAAAAGCAGGGTGGCGTTGCGCTCGATGTGGCGCAGGAAGCGGTGGCCCAGCCCCTTGCCTTCGTGGGCCTTCTCGATGATGCCCGGTATGTCGGCAATGACGAAGGAGCGATCGTCCCGGTACTGGACGATGCCCAGGTTGGGGGTCAGCGTGGTGAAGGGGTAATTCGCGATCCTGGGCTTGGCGGCAGTCACGACGGATAGCAGAGTCGACTTGCCGGCGTTGGGGAAGCCCACCAGGCCCACGTCGGCCAGCAGCTTGAGTTCGAGGATTTTCCACTCCTCCTTTCCCGGTTCCCCGGGCTGAGCGTAGCGGGGTGTCTGGTTGGTGGGCGACTTGAAATGCGTATTGCCCAACCCGCCCCGGCCACCTTCGGCCAGAATCCGCTCTTCCCCATCCTGAGTAATTTCAAAGTGCACCTCGCCCGTCTCCGCATCTTTGGCTACGGTGCCGAGGGGGACTTCCAGGATGACGTCCTCCCCGTCGGCGCCGGTCCGGTTGTTGGCGCCGCCGCCGACGCCCGCGCCGGCAATGACGTGCTTGCGGTATTTCAGGCCGAGCAGAGTCCATACGTTCCGGTTGCCGCGCAGGATGATATGGCCGCCCCGGCCGCCGTCGCCGCCGTCGGGCCCGCCGCGCGGGTTCTTGCGGTCGCGCAAAAAATGCACGGACCCTGCGCCGCCGGCACCCGAACGGCAACATATTTTCACATAATCGACAAAATTCTGTTCTGCCATCTCGTTTGCAATTCTCACATTAGGAAACAATGAAAAACAACTTTCCCGTCCGGGAACTAAGGGCCGCAAAGATACGGAACATTTGATTTTTTATTTTTTTATCCCTGCCGCAGTGCTGTGCAATTGTTTTTCCTGCAAAAAACAGCGGAAAATCCGATAAGATGCTGTATTTTTTGCATATTTCGTCCACACCACTAGACATTTTCTGGTCCGTTTAAAAGTGTAAGCGTGTAAAGGTGTAAAAGAAATTGGCTCCCAATCATTTACACGTTTACACTTTCACACCTTTACACAAGTAGCCCCCAAAATGTCC
>JAGFJD010000273.1 GCA_024102975.1 Phaeodactylibacter sp.
CTAGAAAGGAAAACCGTTGGGGTAGATTCGGTGCCAACTACGCCAAGGCTTCGTCGGCCAGAGAAAACTACGGGCGCAGAACAGCAACCAGCCTTCGCTGAAGCTTCGGCTGGCGGAAAAAGAACAATTACAACGAAAGGAAAATCCACCGCCATCAGGGCTATATTGCCAACAAGATCCGACAGGGCATGAAAGAGGTTAACGAGGCGGGCGGAGAAAGAGGCCCGGAGGGCTGGGCGCTCAAACAACAGGCGCTAGGTAAAATTACAGCGCAGTTGGAGCGGCTGGCCAAATACAGGGAGATTGCATTTTGGCGCTCTGCCGCACGGTGGAGGGCCTCGTTGCGAAATGCGAAATTCAAAAAGCTTGCCTGCTCTGGCACGGCATGGCGCGCCGTAGCGTGGAAAAACCTATATTGAGGAGTGTTTTGGCACAAACTCCCGTTCTCATCAATAAGAAAAAACAGCACCTAATCGAAATAAATGAAACAAAAATTGCCTTACACGTGATGGTTTTGATTTTCTCTTTTAGTCGCTGCCGGCTTTTCTTGGCTATACATAGGCGGTATTTACCGCGATCTCCCTTTTTATAGGAAGACACAAATCCATGTCCCAAGAGTTCGAAATGGACGGGTCAGTATATACTGGCATCGCTGGTTTTGTTCCTGACAAAACCACGCGTTCGCCAGTATAACAACCGACAACAGCAACTTGCCGAGCGTTCGGCCGAGCTCACGCCGAGGTCTCACGCCGAGGTCCTCGGGTCCGGTTTCCAGCAAATCCGTGTGCGGGCAACAGGCTGACATAAGTCATCATCATTATTGACAAAAAGCATGGACAGGCAGGCTGCCTTGGCATAAATTTCGCAGTGAGTTCGATCAATAAGGTTTTTTAAAATAAAAAACTGCACCCCCTCTCCAATTTTGATAAACCAGGTCCTTTTTTGATCAGCCCTCTCGTTTGGAAACAATTAACCAAAAAATATTCTGCAATGGAAGGCTTGATAATTCGCAACCGCTGGCTGGTCGTGGTGGGGGCTGTCCTCATCCAGCTGGCCCTGGGCGCCATTTATTCCTGGTCGGTATTCACCAAACTGCTGACGGAGGGGGATGGGTTGTACCGGTTCTCCGCTACTCAGGCGGCGTGGATATTCTCTGCGGGGCTGGCCACTTTCGCTGTCGTGATGGTGCTGGCGGGCAGGTGGCAGGCGGCAGCCGGGCCGCGGCCGGTTTCCCTGGCCGGCGGGCTGCTGCTGGGGCTGGGGTACGTCCTGGGCGGTTTTTGGGGGGATACGTTCCTGGCGCAGCTGTGTTTCATCGGCATAATAGGCGGCGCCGGCATCGGGCTGGCCTACGTGGTGCCCATTGCCGTAGGGGTAAAATGGTTTCCGGACCGGAAAGGCCTGATCACCGGGCTGGCAGTGGCCGGCTTTGGTTTCGGCGCTACCATCTGGGTGAAGCTGGCCGGCTCCTGGTTTGGCGGCCTGCTGAATACGGCGGAGGTGTTTGGCCTGCCGCCCGTCCAGAGCGTCTTCGTCATTTACGGCATCGCTTTCGCCGTATTGGTATTCCTGGGCAGCGCAGTGATGGTAAACCCGCCGCAGGGATACGTCCCGGCCGGGTGGCATCCGCCGGCCGCGGAAGGAAATACTGCCGCCGGCAACGCCGAATACGCTGCTTCCAGTATGCTGAGAACCCCGCAGTTTTACATGCTGTGGACGGTGTTCGCCTTTTCCGCCCTTGCCGGGCTGATGGTCATCTACTGCATCAAGCTGTTCGGTATAGACGCCCTTTCCTTCAATGGGGTAGCCGATGCGGGAGTGATTACCGGCACGGCAATGGCCTGGTACGCCATTTTCAACGGCATGGGCCGGATTGCCTGGGGCGCCGTTTCGGACCGCATCGGCCGCAAAGCCGCGATCATTGCCATGACGGTATTTCAGGGGTTGATCATGCTGGCCATGTACCACGGCTTTATCCATTTTGGGATGGCTACGGGCTTCATCGTCGCCGCCTCTGTCGTTGGTTTCAACTTTGGCGGCAACTTCGCCCTGTTCCCGGCAATCACCGCCGACTTTTTTGGCAACAGGCAGGTGGGCAGCAACTACGGCTGGATGTTTACGGCCTACGGCGTCGCCGGCATTGCCGGGCCTCTGCTGGCTGGCCTCTTCAAGGACGCGGCAGAGAACAGCATGGACCCCAAGGTGTGGATGGCGCCTTTCGTCATCGCCGGCATTGCCTGCCTGATCGGGGCGCTGATCATGTTGCTGGCCAGGCCGCCTAAACCGGAGCCGGCGCAGGAAGAAGCGCGCAAACTCAGGGCAGCCGGCGAAAAGGTGGAACGGGCTGCTGCCTGAAAATAATTATCGCGAAACATTTAACATTTTTTTAGCATTTTCCCGGACCCGCTGTTTTTCAGGCACCGGGAATGTTTTTTCTTCCCAAAGCACAGGAAATGCAATTAATCCTATTAAATCTATAGGAAATTAGTTATTTTTGCCTGCTCATTCTTCCGGCGCTGTTCAGGCAGCCAGCCGGGCGGAAAGAAGGGTAGGGGTGGCGCCGTAAGGATTTTTTCCTTACTTTTGCCCCCACGATCACTTCTTCAGACAGGATTCTAAGATTTCACAAGATTAACAGGAGATGGCATTTCCTGCGGAAATTTTTAGAATTTGAACAGAATGATTTTATAAAGAAGGGTGGAGAGACCGGGCTCTGCGAAACCCTGGCAACCGTGCCTCCAGGCAAAAGGTGCCAAATCCCGCCAAAATTTTTGGAAAAATAAAATCAAACGACATGATTTCCAGAAACACCGGCAAGCTTCTTTTTTATTCCTCAGTTACCATTTCCACTATTTCAGCTATGGTTTGTCGCAGCGGCATGTGTTGTTGTTGCTGCTGACCTTTTTGGCTTTTCCACAGCCTTAGCCAATTCCGGGTTTTGATCGGCCAAAACCGGGAAACGCTCATGTGGGCTGTTTTTCCTTGCCATTTCCCGGCAAATTGATCCATGAATTCATTCTATCACCTTAAAATCATACTTGACCATGTCCAAGCTAAAATTCGAAACCCTTCAGCTGCACGCTGGCCAGGAAGAAGTAGAAGGCACCACCCGCTCGCGCGCCGTGCCGATCTACCAGACGACTTCCTATACGTTCAAAGATTCCGAACACGGGGCCAACCTCTTCGCCCTTAAGGAATTCGGCAATATCTATACCCGCATCATGAATCCCACCACCGACGTTTTCGAGAAGCGGGTGGCCGCCCTGGAGGGTGGGGTCGCGGCCCTGGCGGTAGGTTCCGGGCAGGCGGCTCAGTTCATTGCCCTGTCCAACATCATGGGCGCGGGCGACAACCTGGTGACCAGCGCCCATCTCTACGGCGGCACGTACAACCAGTTCAAGGTCAACTTCAAGCGGCTGGGCATCGAGGCGCGTTTTGTGGCCGACGAATCGCCGGCCGGCTACGAGAAGCTGATCGATGAAAATACCAAAGCGCTGTACCTGGAAACCATCGGCAACCCGAGCTTCAACGTGGCCGACTTCGAAGGCATCGCGGCGGTGGCCCGCAAACACGGCATTCCGCTGGTGGTCGACAACACTTTCGGCGCCTGCGGTTACCTGTTCCGCCCGCTGGAGCACGGCGCCAACGTCGTCGTCCAGTCCGCCACCAAATGGATCGGCGGCCACGGCACGTCCATCGGCGGCGTCATCGTCGACGGGGGCAACTTCAACTGGGCCAACGGCAAGTTTCCGCAGTTTACCGAGCCGTCGGAAGGCTACCACGGCCTGAAGTTCTGGGAGGTCTTCGGCGAGGACGGCCCCTTCGGCAACATCGCCTTCATCATCCGGGCCCGGGTGGAAGGCCTGCGCGACTTTGGCCCGGCGCTCAGCCCCTTCAATGCCTTCCTCCTGCTGCAGGGGCTGGAAACCCTCTCCCTGCGCGTACAGCGCACCGCCGATAACGCCCTGGCCCTGGCTCAATGGCTGGAAAGGCATCCGCAGGTGGAACACGTCAACTACCCGGGGCTGGAGAGCCACCCCGCTCATGCCCGCGCCAAGAAATACCTGCGCAACGGTTTCGGCGGCGTCTTCTCGTTTACCGTCAAAGGAGGCAAGGAAAACGCTACCCGCTTCGTCGACAGCCTCCGGCTGGTCAGCCACCTGGCTAACGTCGGCGACTCCAAGACGCTGATTATCCAGCCGTCGGCAACGACCCACCAGCAGCTCACCGAGGAAGAGCAGCGCTCCGCCGGCGTGCTGCCCAACCAACTGCGCGTCTCCGCCGGCATCGAACACATCGATGACATCAAGGCAGACTTCGAGCAGGCTTTCGCCAAAGTCGGCGCCGGGCAGCCGGAATTGGCCTGAATATAAGGACTGAATGACTGAATGACTGAATGACTGAATGACTGAATGACTGAATGAGTGAATGAGTGAATGAGTGAATTTTACCCGGCCGAGCCGAAGCGAGGACGGGGAGCGGATGAATGCCGGGAGTTCTGCCCGGGCTTCCTGGCTCATTCTCTTTGATCAGGTACCACACCACTAGACATTTTCTGGCCCGTGTAAAAGTGTAAGCGTGTAAAGGTGTAAAAGAAATTGGCTCCCAATCATTTACACGTTTACACTTTCACACCTTTACACAAGTAGCCCCCAAAATGTCC
>JAGFJD010000285.1 GCA_024102975.1 Phaeodactylibacter sp.
TCTCCGAGCCCCCAGTCCGACTGTCACGCACGTCATCCCCCAACCGCTCATGCCCCCCACCCCCCCAACTGCCCGCCCCCCCGCCAGCCCGTGCTGCAATCCCCGTACCAACCCCTTCTCCAGCTACGCAGCCATAACTACTGCCAGCCCCCCCGCCACCCCCACGGCCAGCCCACACGCCATCCCAAACGCCAGCCCACCCGCCAGCCCAAACGCCAGCCCAAACGCCAAATGAGCGTAGAAAGCATACGCCGGAATGAGCCGCTTCGGCAAGAAATAATACTGCATGCGCTCCAGGCGGAAAACCGTCTGCTTTTCCCGGTCCAGCACGAAGGCCAGCCAGGCGGTCCATTGCACGACGTCTTCTTCCGCGTAGCCGGAGGCCCGTTTTTGGTTTTCCTGCGGGCGTTTTTCGTCCAGCAGCCAGTCTTCGTAGAACCCCATGAGCACGTTGTTCCAGCCATCGGCCCCTTCCGGGAGGAGTTCCCATTTTTCGGAGCTGTAGGTGCGCGTGGCCAGGTAGAGCCACAGGGGCGTGCGCAACAATTCCCGCAGGGTATCGGACCGGGAGAAGGCTTCGGCGACGCGCTGCAGTTCGTGCTTGTGGAAATAGGCCATGGCCTGTTCTTCCTCGATGGGCATGATCTCTATGGCCCCTTCCAGTCGGAGGGCCTGCCCGTCGCTGCTTTTCCGGATGAGGTCGTACTCCGCCCGGCGGCAACAGACCGCCGTGCGGGCGCGGTAGTCCCGGCTGAATGCATTGATGGCCTGCATACAGGCTACTCGCTTATTTTCCGGCACCTCATCCAGGCCGTCGAAGAGGAAGATGAGGTGGCCGCCTTCGATGAGGCGGTTCCACTGCTTCTTACCGCCTGCTTCGATCAGTTCTTCTACTACCCAACTGAAGATGGATGGGAGATCTTCCTTCCGGCTCCCCCAGGAGGAGAGGTTGAGCAGCACCGGCGTCTGTTCGATCATGCCGTACTTCGCTTCGGCGGCCAGGCTGTTGGCCAGTTCGTACAGCAAAGTGGTCTTGCCGGCGCCCGGGCTGCCCAGGATCAGCATCTCGCCATTGAAATGGTTGAATACCTCCTGAATGGGCATGTGGGTGACATCCTGGGGGCCGGCGCGCCGTTGTTCTACCTTTGAAAAGGGGCGCACCTCCGCCAGGCGCGCCTGCATCGGCAGCTGTATGTAGTCGTGGGTCTGATCGGGGAACTGGAAGTTGCGGTAGTTGTGTATTTCCCTGCGCAGCAGGTCGATCTTCAGGTTCTGGAGGCGCTTCTCCGCCGGGTCGTCCAGTTTGATGTGGTAGTCATCCCCGATGCGAATGTCCCGCCCGGCGAGCACCAAACTGTCGCGCACCACATTTTTAAAAGCTTCCAGGGAGGCCTCCCGCTTCAACCGGCGGAAGGTGTTCTGCCGCAGGTACAGGTAGTCCTCCAGCAGCCGCTGCAGGTCTTCCTCGTTTTGAAAACGGCCCTGTATGGCGCTTTGGACGCTTTCCTCCCCGGCCGTCTGCCGGATGATGGCGGCGGCTAGCTCCCTGGGCGTTCGTATGTTTTCGTCTTGTGGCAAAAGCTGGTTTTTGTTTGTCGCCTTTAATGTACTACATTGTCTTTAATATGGAGAGGTTTTTTCTATCCCAATTTTTAAAATATTAGTATAAAAATTCCTCCCAAATTCCCTATTATTGCTACCTCACCACCCAACATCAAAAACGACGCTCCAAACCATGCCACCCACCACCCGCAAAGAACTCCAACAAAAAATAAACGCCACCCTCTGGGCGGCCTGCGACACCTTCCGCGGCGTCGTCGACCCGGCGGAGTATAAGAACTACATCCTGGTGTTCCTCTTCCTGAAGTACCTCAGCGACGTGTGGAAGGACAAGCTGGAGCAGTACCGCCAGCAGTATGGCGATGATGAAGAGCGCATACAGCGCAAGATGCAGCGGGAGCCCTTCGTGCTGCCCGAGAACGCCACCTTCGACTACATCGTCTCCAAAAAGCAGGACGACCAGATCGGGCAGGTGATCAATACGGTGCTGGAGCACATCGAAGACCACGAACGCAACCGGGAGAAGCTGAGCGGCGTCTTCCGCGGCATCGACTTCAATTCGGAAGCCAACCTGGGGCGCGTCAAAGACCGCAAGCGGCGCCTGGGCAACCTGATCGACGACTTCAATAAGCCCATCCTCGACTTCCGCCCGTCGGTGATCGGCAGCATGGACGTCATCGGCAATGCTTATATGTACCTCATCGAGCGCTTTGCGTCGGATGCGGGGAAGAAGGGCGGGGAGTTCTACACGCCGCATGAGGTATCCCAACTGCTGGCCCAGCTGGTGGCGCCGAAAAAGGGCGAGCGCATCTGCGACCCCACCTGCGGGTCGGGCTCCCTGCTCATCACCGTGGCGGAGGAGGTGGGCGGGCGCGACTTCGCCGTGTACGGGCAGGAGAGCAACGGCAGCACCTGGGCCCTGTGCAAGATGAATATGTTCCTCCACGAAATGGACGCGCGGGGCATTCAATGGGGCGACACCCTCAACAACCCGCGCCTGAAGGAAGAGAACAACGAATTGATGCGCTTCGACGTGGTGGTGGCCAACCCGCCCTTCAGCCTCGACAAGTGGGGCGCGGAGAATGCCGGCGAGGACCCCCACCGCCGCTTCTGGCGGGGCGTGCCGCCCAAGAGCAAGGCCGACTACGCCTTCATTTGCCACATGATCGAAACGGCCTACGAGGGGCACGGCCGGGTGGGCGTGATCGTGCCGCATGGCGTGCTGTTCCGGGGCGGCTCGGAGGGCAAGATCCGCCAGAAGCTCATCGAGGAGAACCTGCTGGATGCGGTGATCGGGCTGCCGGCCAACCTCTTCTACGGCACAGGCATCCCGGCTGCCATCCTGCTGTTCGACAAGGGGAGGGGCGACAACAAAAACGTGCTCTTCATCGACGCCAGCCAGGAGTACGACTCCGGCAAGAACCAGAACCACATGGCGGAGAAGCAGATCGGGCGGGCTGTATCCGTTTTTAAGGCTTACAAAGCCGGAGCGTGCGAGCCGGGTGTGGTGGAAGACAAATATGCCTACCTGGCTACTTTCGAAGAGCTGGCCGAAAACGAGTTCAACCTCAACATCCCCCGCTACGTGGATACCTTTGAGGAGGAAGAGCCGGTGGACATGGAAGCCGTGCAGCACAAGATAACGGAACTCAACGGGCGCCTGTCGGAGTTGGAAGATCAAATGGAGGGCTATCTTAGCGAATTGAACCTGAAGTTTTGATAGATCAAGCGGCGAGGATTTTTGCATAAGGGTGGCGGCTCCTCCTTTAGGAGGCTGGGAGGCGGGACTAGGCAATGCAAAAATCTTCGCCGCGAGAAACGAAAATATGGAAGAACAACTCCAAATATTACTCCACAAAGCAGACACCCTCCGGGAGGAGCTTGATAAACTGCGCCCCATCCCCGAGGACCGCATGCACCGCATCATGCAGAAGCTGCGCATGGAGTGGAACTTCCATTCGAACAGCATAGAAGGCAATACCCTGACGATGACCGAAACCCGGGCGCTGATCCAATTCGGGATTACCGCCAAAGGGAAACCTTTGAGGGACCACCTGGAAATGCAGGGGCACGACCGGGCGCTGAAAAAGCTGGAGCAGATCGTTCACAAGGACTTGCGCATCACGGAAAGCCTGATCAAGGAATTTCACAAGCTGATCCTGGTGGAGCCCTTTGACAGCGAGGCGGAGATCAACCCGGGCGAGTACAAAACCCTGCCGAATTACCTGTACTCGCCTCAGGGCGAACGCATCGACTTCGAACCGCCGGAGGAAGTGCCCCGCCTGCTGAACGAACTCATCAACTGGACCAATAACCACCTCTATCCGGAAGAGCTGGGACGGCATAGCCGGAAGAAATACAACCTGCACCCCATCCTGGTGGCCTGTATTTTTCACCTGCGCTTCATCCGCATCCACCCGTTTGGCGATGGCAATGGCCGCCTGGCGCGCATCCTCATGAACCTCATCCTGATGACAAAAGGTTTTATGCCTGCCATTATCCGGCAGGAGAGCCGGCAGGTATATTTCAATGCCCTGAACCAGAGTTCCGAGGAAGATATCAGCACCCTGGCTTCCTTTGTGCTGGAGTCCGTCATCCGGTCTATGGAAATCGCGCTGCGGGGCGCCAGAGGCGAAAGCGTGGAAGAGCCGGAAGACTGGATGAAAAAGGCCAGCGTGCTGAAGCGGAAACTCAAAGAAAGCGAAGTCCGGCGAAACAGCCCGGGCCTGGTGGCCCTGCGGTACCGGGACAGCTTTTTGCCGCTTTTCCGGAAGGCAGCGGACAAGCTCGGCGGAGTATTTGACGATCAGTTCGAGTCTCATAGCATCCATGCCTCTTTCAACAGTGAGAACGTTAGTTCTATCTGGCTGGACGCCAACGTAATGGTGGGCAAGATTGAAAAAGAGCAGCACCCCAACAGGCTGGCGCTCAATTACCAATGGATGGGCTACAAGCTCAATGGCGCCAACGCCTTCAACACCAACTTCCTGCTGGAAATAGAATTCTATCCTTACAACTACGACATCCGCATCAAAGGCATGGAAAAGGTTTTTCCGGACAAGCTGTACAGTGAACCCCTCACAGAGGAGGAAACGGACTACCTGGTGAACACCTTGGGCGAACGGACCCTGAATCTGATCCAAAAACGAATTGGAAATGAACAAGCCTGATACCGCTACAACAATGGACAAAACGAACGAACACCGGCCAGGCTACAAGTGGACGAA
>JAGFJD010000574.1 GCA_024102975.1 Phaeodactylibacter sp.
ACTGCTGCCTTATAAATTTATTGTATCGGGCTCCGGAAGCCTGGAATTGAAAGAAAACATCCATGAATCGCTGGCCGGCCGCAAACGGCTTTTTGAACTGGAAACAGCGAGTTTTTACGAATTTGCACAGTACAAGACGGATTACATATACCGGGAGCGCATTAAGGATTACCTGGAACTACAGCCGGAAACGGCGCAACTCCTGCTCCGGGAATACCTCAACTTCGGCGGATACCCAAGGGTTATAACCGCGCCAGATATAGAAGAGAAAACGGCTGTCCTGCGGGAGATCTACCAGAGTTATCTCGAAAAGGACATCCGCCTGTTGCTACAGATCGAAAAGAGCCAGGAATTTACTACTATGATGCGGTTATTGGCGCTGCGCATCGGCAACACCATCGACTATTCCGGCCTTTCTAAAGACGTAGGCCTAAGCTTTGCCACCCTGAAGAAGTACCTTTGGTACGCAGAAAAAACCTTTGTCCTGGAACTCCTTCCTCCTTTCTTTCGCAATAAGGAAAAGGAAATTGTCAAAGCGCCCCAGCTTTATTTCAAGGACCTGGGCCTGCGGAATATCACCATTGAAAATGCAGGGAGAATCCGGTCTATAAACGAAGCGGGGTTTGAGTTCCAAAACTTCGTTTACCGGTTGCTTCGCGCCTATATCGGCGAGCGCTTGTTTTCTCTGCATTACTGGCGCACCAAAAGCCAGGCGGAAGTTGACTTCGTCATCGATCGCGGGCAAGACTTGCTTCCTGTTGAAATTAAGGCTAAGGCTATGAAAAAGCCGGCAATAAGCCGGTCGCTGCGCAGCTTCCTGGATACCTACCGTCCCAAAGAAGCCTGGGTCATCAACCTTTCGCTGGATGCGAGCATAAAGATCGGGCAGTGTACCGTTTTTTTTAAGCCTTGGTATAGGTTGGTTAAATAGAGGCGGGAGGCAGGAGGCTTTGGGTTTTAGGTTTTAGGTTTTAGGTTTTAGGCGGGAGGCTGAAGGTTGCAGGCAGGTTGCAGGCTTCAGGCTCTGCAGACCAAAATGCCCCCCTCCCAAAACCCAAAACCCAAAACCAAGCTACAGGCTCCCCCCCCAAAACCTAAAATTTACCCGGCCGACTGGACGGGCCTATCCCCCAAAACCCAAAACCCAAATCCTGCCCCCCAACGCAACAAACCCCCTCACTTCTTCGTATTTAACAACAACCCGACAACACATTCCCTTTGCATACCCTGGTTGAGTGGAGGTTGGGCGGAATGAGTGCGTGAATTTTACCCGGCCGAGCCGAAGCGAGGACGGGGAGTGAATGAGCGCAGCTTCGGCTTCCCTGTGCCGCTGTTTTTGTCCAGCCCATTACCTTTGCGGCTCCTGCCGGCCCTGTGGTTTTCATCGCGGGCAGGTGAAGATTGCACAGGGCTCATCGATTTTTTACCCTATCTTTGAGCGTTCGGAACCACGTCCCCTGTATGGCAGACATTATAAACACGCACCAACGACACACATTGCTCTTGCGCCAGTAAACATAACAAATTATGAGAATCTCACTCCCTTTTGCCACGGGAAGACAGGAAGGCATTGCCGGATACGTCACCAAACTGCTTATCCTGGCCGTTGATTTCTTATTTGCCTTTTTTGCTTTCTTCACCGCTCTGCTCATCACCTGCAAGTTCGACCTCAGCAAGGCCACGGAGATGTTCGGCTGGGCCACCGCCCTCATCCTGGGCCTGCGCGCCGTGGCCTTTGTGGTGTTCAAGACGTATCTCATCATCATCCGGTACGTGGGGGAGCGGGATTATAAGAACGTGTTTTTCGCCGTCACGGCCTCCTCGGCGCTCTTCTGGGTGCTGCTGGAGCTTTTCCCCGGCATGATGCGCGCCGAGGACGTGCTGCCGGTCGTGCTGGTCGACTACGGCGTCCTGCTCCTGCTGGCCGGCGGCTTCCGCATCCTGCTGCGCCTCATTTTCGACCGCGTGCAGCTGCAGCGGGGCTCCCGCCTCAACACCGTCATCTTCGGCGCCGGCGAGCTGGGGGCCATGCTGCTGCGCGTGCTGCGCCACAACGCCTCCCACAACTACCGGGTGGTGGCCTTTTTCGACGACAACCCCAAAGTCCACAAGAAATACCTCAACGGCGTCAAGGTGTATAACCCGGAGAAGGCCTTCGCCCGGGTCGTCCGCAAGAACGACATCAAGGTGGCCATCATCGGCATCAACCAGCTGCCGGAAGAACGGCGCATCCAGTTCATCAACGCCTGCCTGGCCAACCACGTCAAGGTACTGAAAGTGCCGCCCACCGAAAACTGGATCAACGACAGCCTCAATGTCGGCCTGCTCAAGGACATCCGCTTCGAGGACCTGCTCAACCGCCCGCCCATCCAGCTGGACGAGGAGCGCATCCGCCAAAGCGTCGCCGGCAGGGTGGTGCTCGTCACCGGCTGCGCCGGCTCCATCGGCAGCGAGATCACCCGCCAGCTGCTGCGCTACCGCCCCCGCCGCATCGTCGGCCTCGACCAGGCGGAGACGCCCCTGGCGGAGATCAGCATCGCCCTGCAGAAAGAAGTGGAAGGCGGCCTGTTCCACCCCGTGATCGGCGACGTGAAGGACTACGACAAGATGCAGTCCCTCTTCGAGCTGTACAAGCCGGAGTACGTCTTCCACGCTGCCGCCTACAAGCATGTGCCCATCATGGAGCGCTTCCCTTCGGAGGCGGTCAAGGCCAACGTGCAGGGCACGCTGAACGTCGCCAACCTGGCCTCCCGCTTCGGCGCCCGCAAGTTCGTCATGATCTCCACCGACAAGGTCGTCAACCCGGGCAACGTGATGGGCGCCTCCAAGCGCATCGCCGAGATTTACGTGCAGTCCCTCAACTCTGCCCGCAAAAACAAGACCCAGTTCATCACCACCCGCTTCGGCAACGTGCTGGGCTCCAATGGCTCGGTCATCCCCATCTTCAAACAACAGATCGAGAACCGCCAGCCGGTGACGGTCACCCACCCGGAAGTGACCCGCTTCTTCATGACCATCCCCGAAGCCTGCCAGCTGGTGCTGGAGGCCGGCGCCATGGGCAGGGGCGGCGAAATCTTCGTCTTCGACATGGGCAAGCCGGTCCGCATCGCCGACCTGGCCGAAAAGATGATCCAGATGGCAGGCCTGACGCCGGGCAAAGACATCCGCATCGAATACACCGGCCTGCGCCCCGGCGAAAAGCTGTACGAAGAGCTGCTGGACGAACAGGAGGGCATCATCCCCACCCACCACCCCAAAATCCACAAGGCTGCCGTGCGGCCGTACGACCACTTCGAGGTGCGCAGCCAAATCCACAACCTCATCGAAATGGCCTATACTTACCAGGACGGCCACCTGCTGGTCAAACTCATGAAGGAAATCGTGCCGGAATTTATGAGCCAGAATTCGGATTTTGCCACCCTGGACAAAGTTTCCGATGAAGTAATATCGGCCCCAGGGGAAAGAAAGGTATAAAGGGTGCCGGAATACGGCCGTCAAGGGTATAGAGGGGGTGTTGGTTGGTTGGTTGGTTGGTTCGGGCGCTTCCGGAACGCAGCCATTGTCCGGCCCAGCAAAGCGTTTTAACCCCTGTGAACAAATTTCCTGAAACTTTTTGGCAGAAATTCACGATTAACGGAATAAACCCACAAAACCACAAAACCATAACACCACAAAACCATAACACCAAAAAACCATAACACCAAAAAACCAAAATACCAAAAAACTTACATCCATGCGCCTAGGATTCAAAAAGCTGTTCCTGAAAACCCTGGGGCGGGTCGTCCCGTCCGACTATTTCTCCCAGCGCTTTCCCGTGTCCGTCAAGGGCGTTTGTTTCATTGACGACAAGGTGGTCCTTCTCAAAAACGAACGCGGGGAGTGGGACCTGCCCGGCGGGAAGCTCAAAAGGAAAGAGGAGATTCCCCGCTGCCTCGCCCGCGAGATGGAGGAGGAGCTGAACATAAAGGTCAGCGTCGG
The DNA here is from genome assembly GCA_024102975.1 of Phaeodactylibacter sp. Taxonomy (GTDB): domain Bacteria; phylum Bacteroidota; class Bacteroidia; order Chitinophagales; family Saprospiraceae; genus JACJXW01. The sequence goes on from JAGFJD010000574.1 coordinate 3,979, forward strand.
GCAACTGCTCGCCGCGACTCAGGTCGACGTCATAGGGGCCATCGACGTGCTCGTCCTGGTTTACCGCTGCTCCACCCTGGCTTCCGCCACCGACCTGAAGATCAGCCAGGAGAACTTCGGCCTGGGGCTGTTCTCCATGGAAGAACTCCAGAGTCTGGCCCTGCCCAAAAGCTACGCCCGCGCCATCCGGCAGGCCTTCCAGTTCCACGTCCTGAACGGGCGGTATTGACCGCCACAAAGCAGCGGTTCCCGCCCTGGCAAAATGATGCCTGAAGCACGGCATGCCTTCGGAACCGGCTCTGCTCCCTCCCCTCTCCCCATGCGCATCAGGTTGAAAAGTTAACGCAGGTGGCTGCGCCAGCCCGAAGAGCTTGCTCCGGCGTATGCCGGAGGCTACTATATCAAAGCACGGGGCACCGCCCCGTGAAAAAGGTTAGCGCAACGGCTGGCGGCCTGAAAGGCCAACATATCGAAAAAACCTGCGTATTATACTGCCCTTTCAGGGCGCTGCCAACCACCTGGCGCCTGTTTCACGGGGCGATGCCCCGTGCTAAGTTATGTTAGCCCTTCGGGCTGCTGGCTTACGCGGCCGCACACGTTAACACTTCAACCTGATGCGCATGCCCCTCTCCCCCTCACCCCAACTCCCCTACCTTCTGCCGCAGCCAGCCCTTGTTGGCCACCGCCCCGGCCTGCTGCAATTCCCCTTCCAGATGCCGGAGCTGCTGGCGGAGGCGTTGATTTTTGCCGAGGCCCAGCTGGAGGCGCAGGTTATAGAGCTTGCCCGCGATTTTGAGGAACCCGGCGTTAGACTGTTTCTGGTAGTCGGAAAGCTGGCGGTTGCGGCGGATGTACTTGCGGGAGGCCTCCAGGAGGGAGAAGAACGGCTCGGCCTCTTCCAGCTCGTAGTAGCTCTTCAGCTGGATGATCTTGGCGGCCATGTGGTAGAAGGCGTCGGAGAATTCCACGTCCTGGAGGGATTGCAGGGCCTGCTGGTAGTTTCCCCGCTCGAATTCCAGGGCGGCCAGGTTGTAGTTGTAGACGTTGTCGCGCACCTCCGGGGCGAGGTGTTCGCGGTAAGCGTGGATGAAGTGCGACGTCCATTCGAAATCCCGGAGGCGGATGCCGGCGGTGACGACGTTGATGTAAGTCCACTGGGTCAGGAAGCCGTTGCGCAGGAGCAGTCCCCGGTTCAGCATTTCCTTGTAGAGGTCGAGAATCTGTTCGTAGTATTGGGTCTGGCCGGAGTTGATCTTTTTGACGCAAAAGTTCTGGACATAATCGTACAGGTCATTCAGTTCTTCGCGGGGGAAGACATGGGGGTTCTGAAGCAGCAGCCGCCGGGCTTCCCGGTAGTGGTTTTCTTCTTCTCCCCGCAGCATCAGGAGTGTCTGGAGGTAGGCCTGCAGGGCCGGTTCTTCCCGGAGCCAGGGCGGCGCCTGGCCGAAGGCCTCCAGCAAGGTATCGATGAAGTGGCATTGGTAGCTGGCCCGGATGGCCTTGTTGCGGTTGGCCATGTCGCAGGCGATGCGCAGTTTGCTGCAGAAGTAGTAGAGGTCGAGCGCGTCGTTCATCTCCTGGAGGTGCTCGTTGTACCCCCGCTCCTCGTGGAGCAGGGCGTGCCGGTCCATCTGGCCTGCCAGCAGTTGGCGGTGGTGGAAAAACTGGCAGCTGCGGCCGTCGCTTTTTTCCAGCACCTGCCGGTATCGGCGGGCGTTGTGGGGAATATGCCTTTCCATCCGACGCTGGAAAAAAGCCTTCATCAGATAAGCCCGCCGGACGGGTTCTTCCTGCCGCCACGCCTGCTGCGCCAGATATTCATAGGCCAATTGGAGGGTGTCGGAGATCACATTGTTCAGCCGCAGTTCATCGTACGGCGCCCGGGCGCCAAAAACGGCCGCATGCACCTTTTCCCTTTCCAGGGCCTCATCCTGAAAATCAGGCGCGTACTCCAGCACGTGATCAGTTAACCGCCGTACCTTGCGGTTTTTATTGAAAAAGGGCGAATGCACCAATTCCCGAAACTTTGTCCGTTCACGGGTGTCGAGTTGCCGGAGGGCGTCAACGAGCTTGGAATTGATCATAAACAGGGGCTTTTATGCAACCAATGCGTTACAAATAAATGATTATTTTTGGTGTACAGGATGATTTTTGCGGTAAAAAAATCTATAAAATTTTTACAAATCCATTTAAAAAAAAGAAGTTGGCGCCGAAATTCAGCCGAAAAAATCTATAACCGGGAAATAATGTACTTTATCTGCGGCGGCAGTAGCCCTACTTTTGTAACGTCCGAATTATAATTCCATCAACAGTCTGAAAATTGCAGCTTCCATGAAACAAATCGTACTCAGTTTTTTTGCGCTCCTGCTGGTTTTACCGCTCCGCGCCCAATCCTCCCCCTGTTTTTCCATGTACATTTCCACCGAGGCGGCAACGCCCGGGGAAACCGTCTGCCTGGACGTCGCTGCGGAAGGCATCAACGACCTGCTGGGGTTCCAGTATACCATGAAGTGGGACCCTTCGGCCCTCCGGTTCGGCCATCTTGAAAATTTCAACCTGCCCGGCCTCGGCGCCTCCTCTTTCGGCACTCAGCCGTCGGCAGTGGACAATGGCCGGCTGCCCGTCACCTGGTTCGACGCGAGCCTCAGCGGGGTGGATATCTCCGGCGGGCAGGTGATTTATTCCGTCTGCTTTGAGGTGCTGGCCGCTTCCGGCGGCCTGCACGCCGTCTATTTCGACCGGGTCCCAACCAGGATTGAATTCGTCAACGCCAACACTGAAGTGATCGCAAATTACAGCCTGGTCGGCGGCGGCGCCTATGCCGGCGCGGGCACCGCCCCGGCAATTACTGCCGCCTGCATCACCCCGCCGGACTGCCAGGGCGGGAGCGGCGCGATCGACATCTCCGTGGCCGGCAGCCAGCCGCCCTATGCTTTCGACTGGAAGAAAAGCACCGTCACCGTGTCCACCAGCGAAGACCTGTCCGGCGATATCGGCGGCCGGTACCGCGTCGAAGTAACGAACCAGCAGGGGGTGGCCACTTCCGCCCTGTTTTCGGTCGTGCCCCAGGGCCTGCCTTATATCGGCAACTGGCAAATAGACGACGTCTCCTGCGGATCGGCAAACGACGGCAGCATTTCCGTCTCCATCCCGGGCGGCCCGGGCACCGCCAGCCTCCTGTGGAGCAACGGCTCGGCCACCAACCAGGCCCACGGCCTGGCGCCCGGCCTGCATACCCTGGAGCTATCCGACGGCGACGGCTGTTCCTATGTGGAATTCTACACCGTCGGCCTCGACGACGGGCTCACGATAGAAGCCGCCGTGGAAGACGCCGCCTGCAATGCCGACAATGGGAGCATCAGCCCCACCATCACCTACAGTGCAGGCACAACCATAGATTATTCCTGGAGCCACGGCGAAACCAGCCTCACCGCCGACAGCCTGGCCCCGGGTTTTTATACCCTGTCGGTTACCTCCAGCAATGGATGCTCCGCCACCCAAACCTACGAAGTGCAACGCAGCAGCCAGTTCGATTATATTTTCGACATCACCCACCCGGCCTGCGGCGGCGCCGACGGCAGCATCGGCCTCCTGATGCCCAACCCCGGCCCCTATACCTTTATATGGAGCACCGGCGAAGCCACCGAAGACATTGCCGGACTGGCGCCCGGCGATTACCACCTGACCGTCACCACCCAGGACGGGAGCTGTTCGGCAACCCGGACGTTCACCCTCCAGGAAACCAACATTGAAACGTATTACGACTACGAATGCGCCGGCGGTGCCGGCGCCTACACCGCCGACATCAGCTGCACGGTAGGCTCCGGTGGCACGCCCCCCTTCACCTTCGACTGGAACACCGGGCAGTCCGATGCCGGCGCTTCCACCAGCACCATCAGCGGCGTGGACGGGGCGGGCGCTTACGCTGTCACGATCACCGACGCGGCCGGCTGCGTCCAGGAAGTGGACACCCTGCAACCGGATTGCAGCCAATCGGCCCAGTTCCTGACCGCATACTCCTATGAATGCATGTTTTTTGGCGACGGCTCCAGCCTCGCCGACGTCAGCCTCGTGGTATGGGCGGGCGGCGTTCCGCCCTACACCTTCGAATGGAGCAACGGGGAAGTGGATGTTGATTCCGTTTACAGCGTGAACGAAAGCCTGGCTAACGGTATCTATACCGTCACCATTACCGACGCCAACGGGCTGGTGCATTACCCCAACCCCGCCATTGTCGATTGCACGCCGGCGCCTCAGGATTTTGTGGTGGGCGACAGTTATGACTGTACCTATTTCCCTGCTGAGGATTCCGTAAGCCTGGATATATCTGTTGTGGTTTGGGCAGGCCCTCCCCCTCCCTATTCCTTTGCCTGGAGCACCGGCGAAGCGCAATCGGACAGCACCAGCTCGACGATTACCGTATCCACCCCCGGCACCTACAGCGTCACCATTTCCGATGCGAACGGCAATACCCACGTGGAAACGATCGCCACTACCGACTGCAGCCAGCCCGGCAGCCGGCTGGCCATTGAAGAAGTGGCAGCCCTGCCCGGCGAGATCGCCTGCGTGGAAATCAGGGCCGCCCGGTTCCAGGAACTGGACTCGCTGCTGCTGGCCATCAAGTGGAACCCCGGTTTTATGACGCTGGACCACGTGGAGCCCGGGCTGATCGCTTCCGGCTTCAACCTGGCAGAAACCACCTCCGGCATCTTCCAGCTGGACTGGAGCAGCGGGGGGCAGCCGCTGAATATCAGCGGCGAGCAGGCGCTCTTCGAGTTGTGTTTCCAGGTACAAGCCCCTTCCGGCTACAGCATTCCTGTGGATTTCCACACTACCCTGCAGGCCCCCGAAGCCTATGCCGCCAACGGGCAGCCCATCGATGCCTCCTGGCAGAACGGCGCCGTCCTCGTCGATACAGACGCGCCGGATGACGCCGTGCTGCTGAACGTGGAAAGCGCCGTGGCGGACCCGGGGTCCGCCGTGTGCCTGGACATTACCACCGCCAACTTCACGGACATCCTGGGCGTCCAGTTCAGCCTGCGCTGGGATTCCGCCAGCCTCCGCTTCGATTCCCTGGTACCCGGAGATTTGCCGAACCTGGCGCCGGCAACCCATTTCAACCTCAATGACGCCGGCAACGGCCTCATTCGGTTCGCCTGGTTGCAGATACCTCTGGTGCCGGTTTCCCTGCCGGACGGCGCGGCCCTGTTCACCCTTTGTTTTACGGCAGCCGATACCCCCGGCACCAGCACAGTGGCCCTTTCTTCGGTGCCCACCCTCATCGAGGTGTCCGATAACGCCGGCGTGCTGCCCGTCGTCATCAACAACGGCGCCGTAACCATCCTGCAGGCCGAAGTATGGCCCGGCGACACGGACGCCGACGGCGCCGTCAGCCACTACGACCTGCTCAACATCGGCCTGGCGTACGGCGCCAGCGGCCCGCCCCGCCCCAACGCCAGCATCAGCTGGGAACAACAGCCGGCCCCCGGCTGGCAGCAGGCTACCCCGCTCTCTCAGGTGGATTATAAACACATCGACACCGACGGCGACGGCCTCATCGGAGCAGCCGACACCCTAGCCATCGTCCGGAACTGGGGCCTGCAGGCCCGTGGGGAAAGAGCCCCCCAGCCTGCCGTGGAGTTCGTCCGGCAGATCAACACCGTGCTGTATGTCCGCCCGGACACCGTAGTCCTCGGCCAGCCCGCCGTATTCGACGTCATCCTCGGCGATGAAACATCACCCGCCGAAAACATCTACGGCCTGGCCTTTACCATCGCCTACGACACTGCCGCCGTTGAGCCCGGCAGCGCCGCCATGGCCTTCGGCAACTCCTGGATCGGCCAGCAAAACCAGGACCTGCTGGCGCTGAGCCGCGACCGCTACGACAACGGCCGCATCGACGTGGCCCTCACCCGGACCGACGGGCAGAATGTGTCCGGCCAGGGTGCCATCGCCCAGCTGCACATCACCATCCAGGACGTGATCTTCCGGGGAGGCGGGGTTTATGAAATGACCCTGGACATCGAGGACGTTCGCCTGATCAACAGCGCCGAGGAATGGGCGGAAGTGATCGCCCAATCCTCCACGATAGCCATCGGCGACGTGACGAGTTCCGCTGAAACTGCCGAAAAGCAGGCATCCCTTAGGGTGTATCCGGTACCGGCGAGAGGCCAGGCGTTCATCTACAGCCCGCAGTATCCCGTACGGCGGCTGGAAGTGATGGGCCCGGACGGCCGCAGCCTGCTCCGGGAGGACAATACTGCGGAGTTTTCCGTCGCCGCCTTGCCGGCCGGCCCGTACTTCCTCCGGGTGTGGACGGACGCCGGGGTGCAGGTCCGGAGGATTGTGGTGGCACGATAGAGAAAAATCTGGACTGAAGTAGCGAAATACGTAGAGATATGTGGAAATACGTGGAGATATGTGGAAATACGTGGAAATGTGCGGAGATGCGTGGAAATGTGCGGAGATGCGCGTGGTTAACAAGGTGACATCTTTTTTCGGAGGTACGGAGAAAAAAGGGTGTCATCTTGTGGGACTTCCGAGATGACACCCAGCCTTTTTCGTTCCTCAAAAGTAAATATCAAAAAAACAAACCATGAAAAAGACAACCATATTTTCAGCCCTGTTTTTTTTCACTTTATCCGCTATAGCCCAGCAGGCCTCCATTTCCGGCACGGTTCTCCGGCCGGACGGGACGGCGGCGCCGGGCGCTCTGGTGCAATTGCTGGATACCCGGGGGCAGCTGGTGACCACAACCACCGTAAACGCGGATGGGACCTACCAGTTCACCGGCGTCCCCACCGGGCAGGAGTATACCCTTGTCCCGGAAGTGCCGGGGCTGCCGCTCTACGAAGTATCTACCCTGGATATTGTGGTCGGAGCGCAGCATATCCTGAACCTGAACCAACTGGACACCCCCCTCAAACTGGTGGCCGGCGACGTCAACGAATCCGGCTCGCTGACCACGTTTGACCTGATCAACATCCGGCAGCTGGTCCTGGGCGCAATCAGCAATTTTCCCCGGGACTGGCTGTTCCTGCGGACGGATGTTCAGTTCTTCGACGATGAAGAACCCTGGCTGGGCTTTTCCGGCAGCGGCAACACCCTGTTGCTGGAAGGAGACGTGGCCGGCTTCGATTTCTTCGCCATCAAGATGGGAGACCTCAGCTGGTGACTGAATGGCAGGATTTATGTTGTTTTATAGACAGGATTAACAGGATTAACAGGATGAAGCGGCATACTTTACAAGCCGGCAAATATCCTGAAAATCTTGTTAATCCTGTCTCTTTTATCTCTTTTAGCCCCCTTGATCTCCCTCCTCTCTTTCGCAATGCTTCGGCGAGCGGAGAAAGGGGGGAAGCGGCTGAATCAGCCCTCCTGCAGATAACGCAGGCACGATACTGCCTAATCCTGTCAATCCTGTCTACAAGCCCAAGGCCTGTCCTGTCAATCCTGTCAATCCTGTCTACAAACCCAAGGCCTGCCCTGTCAATCCTGTCCTGTCAATCCTGTCAATCCTGTCCACAAACCCAAGGCCTGACCTGTCAATCCTGTCCTGTCAATCCTGTCAATCCTGTCTACAAACCCAAAGCCTGCCCTGTCAATCCTGTCCTGTCAATCCTGTCAATCCTGTCTACAAACCCAAAGCCTGCCCTGTCAATCCTGTCAATCCTGTCTACAAACCCAAGGCCTGCCCTGTCAATCCTGTCCTGTCAATCCTGTCAATCCTGTACACCAACCCAAGGCCTGCCCTGTCAATCCTATCATTCCAATCCACACAAACCTCGCTCCACGACACAACACCACCCAGACAAAACAGACCTGCCACACAGCAACACACGGACCTCCACTCCACGGC
>JAGFJD010000322.1 GCA_024102975.1 Phaeodactylibacter sp.
AATCCTGTCCCCTTTTGGGCCTCAATTCCCCAACTTTCCCACCATCTCCCGGGCGCCCGGAAAATCCGGGTCAATCTCCAGCGCTTTCCGGTAGCATTTCAGCGCCGACTCTTCATCCCCTGCCCACAGGTAGGCCTCCGCCAGGCTGTCCCAGGGGTTGGCCTCGTTGGGGAAGAGTTCGGTATTTATCCGGAATACTTCGATGGCGTCCTGTTTTTTCTCCTGGCCCAGCAGTTGGTATCCCAGGCGGTTCAGCTCCATGGGAGTCAGGCTTCCGTAGCCTCCTTCGTCCAGCAGCCCTTTCAGATTCTGCCTGAACTGTTGCCCGCCCTCCTTCTTCAGGGCTGCGTACAGGAAGTTCTCCAGGGGCAGCCGGGCTTGCTCCACGGTCCGCCCGGAAGCGGCCTGCCCGATGCGGCGGGCGATCTCTTCGGCAATATTCCCGTCGGTATTGGCCAGGACGATGAACATGATATTTTCTTTGAGCAGGAACATCACCACTGCGCTGACGCCTGGCCCGCCGCCGGCAAAACCCTGCATAGCCCCTTCCAGTTGCATGATTTCCTCCCAGGACGGGCCGTCGGTGGCATAATCGTTGAAGATCAAGGCTTTGCTTTCGTCACTGATCAGCTTGTCGGTATAAAACAGCGCCTGGAAAAAATCCAGCTGCTCGGCGGCGGTGCTGTACATGCCGCCGTCGGGGGTGGGGTATTCCAGCTGGCTGGTGTGGTCCTCTTTTTCGCCGCTGAGGGTGAACCGGTAGCTGCGCGCCTCTCCCTCGATCTCTTCGGCGATCCGGCAGTGGGTGTTTTGAGCGCCCAGAATCCTGAAAATGTTCTCCTGCAGCAAATATTCATAGCTCTTGCCGCTCACCTTTTCCAGGATAGCGCCCAGCACGATATAGCCGTAGTTGGAATACTGCTGATCGGTGCCCGGCTCGTATGCCAGCGGTTTATCCCGCAGTAAAGGCAGGATGTCGCCGATGCTTTTGTAGGCGCGGATGTCGTCCAGGTATTCCGGCACGAAAATGTCGGCGAAGCCGGAAGTATGGGACAACAATTGCCGGATGGTGATTTTACCTGCCGCTTCGGCGGGAAAGCCGAGCCGGAACTGCTCCAGTTTGTCGTCCAGGGAGAGCATGCCGGCCTCTACCATCTGCAGGACGAGCACGGCGGTGTAGTCCTTGTTGATGGAGCCGATGCGGAACTTGGTAGAAAGAGTGTTAGGGGTTTCAGCCTCGATGTCGGCATAGCCGAAGGCTTCCTGGTAGAAGGGCTGTCCCTGATCGGCCAGCAGCACCACGCCGGAGAACCAGCCCATATCGTGGTAGGCCCGGGCGATGGCCTTTGCCTGGCGGGCGATCTCTTCCCTGGAGGCCAGGGCAGGAGAGGATGCACTGGGAAATCCGGCGGGCCAGATCGGCTGTTCGGCGGCTGCCGGCTGGTGCGTGATGTCAATGGAAAGGCTCTGCACCTTGAAAGGAGCAGCTTCTTCCAGGTAGAGCGCGAGGTCGAGCCAGCCGCCGGTGGCCGTTCGCCGCAGTTTCAGGGCGTATTCGAAGGCGGTTTCGCGGTTGGCGTCATACAGGGCGACGGGAGCGTCGTTTTGGCGGATGTCCCGAAGCATATCCAACAGTTTGCCGGTTCCGTGTTTATCGATCAGCTTTTTGGCGAAGAGTTTTTGCGCCAGCGCTTCATCCAGGGGGCTGTCGTCGTTTATTGCTTCCAGGAATTGCAATACGTGTTTGCCTGCCGGGCTTCCTTCCAGCATGGCCAGCGTTTGCGGGCCGGGCTGCTGGGCATTGGAAAGGCTGCCGGACAGCATGAGGAGAAAAGTAACGGCCAGGGTGACCTGCTTTTTCATGGTTAAAGGATTTTAGGGCAAAAAAGCGGCATCCGGCCACTTTCTGCAAGAAAATGTGAGGAGTGGCCTTGTTTTTGGTATGGGTATTGAAAAGTAGAGGGAGCCTGATGCTTCGCCTTTTTCACAACAAAAAAGCAGGGCTTGATACCATTTCCTGGCGAAATAGCCCGGAAATCCTCATATTGGCCCTTATGAAAAGAAGCGTAGAGGCCATTCTGCACCTCATCTTCTGGCTTTTCTGCTGCTGGATACTCTACACGGCCTTTCGGTTCGAGCAGGTAGAAGTAGTCATAGAAAACGGATTGGAGCGGGAGATTTATACCCGCAACCCCAACCTGCTTCCTGCGTTGGCCGTAGTGCTGACCGCCCGGGCCCTGCTCTTCTACGGGCTGGCATTTTACGCGTTGCCCCGCTTTCTGGAACGGCGAAGGCGCGGGCTGTTTGCCGGGCAACTGGCCCTGCTGGCAGGCGCCAGCTTTTTGTTGCCGGGGGGCTTGCTGTGGGGGCTGGGCCTGCCGCCGGTAGTACCCCCCGGTATCGACATGCTGCTCCTCATTTTTTTCACTCTGGCCGCCTTTGCCTACCGCCTGTCCAAAGACTGGTTGCGCCACGAGCGCCTGCGGGCCCGCCTGGTGGAGGAGAAGCTCTCCGCCGAGCTGAACTACCTCAAGGCGCAGCTCAACCCACACATCCTGTTCAATACCCTGAATAACCTTTACGCACTGGCGGAACGGGAGAACAATGCGCTCCTTTCCGAAGGCATTGCCAGCCTGGCCGAGCTGATGCGCTACGCCGTTTACGATTCCCGGGCGGATCAGGTGCCGCTGGACAAAGAGCTCCGGTTCCTTCAAAATATGGTGGAGATGCAAAGCCTGGGGCTGGAAGAAGAGGATGAGGTGGATATTGCTTTCCGGGTATCCGGTGAGTACGGCCGCCTGGTGATTGCGCCCCTCCTGCTGGTGCCGTTTGTCGAAAATGCTTTCAAACACGGCATCCGCTACGGCCGCCAGTCGGCTATCCGGCTGGAGGCCGGGGTGGAAGGCAACACCTTATACTTTAAAGCCGTGAATACCGTGCACGGTAAACAACACCGGCCGCACGAAGAAGACAACGGCGTTGGCCTGGAAAACGTCCGCCGCCGCCTCCAACTGCTTTATCCGGAAAGCCACTGCCTGGAAACAGAGCGCCGGGAGCATTCATTTTCCGTCAACTTAAAACTTGAACTCAATGCCTGGCAGCACGAACAAGGAAGAACAGATTAGCTGTATCGCCGTGGACGACGAGCCCCGCGCGCTGGAGGTGATCCGCATCCACGCCGTCCGGACACCCTTCCTGGATTTGCGGCGCACCTTCCGCGACCCGGTGGAAGCCCTGGCCTGGCTGAAAGACAACCCGGTGGCGCTGCTCTTTCTCGACATCAATATGCCGGATGTCTCCGGGCTGAGCTTCCGGGAACTGGCGGGGCCACAGCCGATGGTCATCTTTACTACTGCCTACTCCGAATTTGCCGTCGAGAGTTATGAGCAGGGCGCCGTCGACTACCTCGTCAAGCCCATCCGCTACGAACGCTTCCTCAAGGCTGCCCTGCGTGCCCGTGCGCGCCGGCAGCCCCAACCGCCGCCAGCCCGGCAGGAAAGGGCAGGGGCGGAGGGCATTTCTGATTACCTCCTTGTTAAAAGCGGCAAGAAGCATTTCCGCGTTGCCGTCAGCGAAATCCTTTATCTGGAAAAAGACGGCAACTACCTCTGGTTTCATACGCCGGAGCGCCGCCTCATCTCCCGCTTCAGCATGGGCGAGGCTCTGGACATGCTGCCGGCAGCACAGTTCATGCAGGTCCACCGCTCTTTCATAGTGGCCTTGCCGCATATCGGGGAGGTTGAAGTACATCAGGTAAAAATAGGCGGCACCAGCATTCCGGTGGCGAAGGCTTACCGGGAAGCGTTGATGGCGCGGCTGACGGGAGAATGACTCAAACCGGAAGCGGTTTTTTCCCGTACGCCCGGCTGAAGGCCGCCATTGCCCTTTTGGATATTTGCATGGATGCCTCCCATTGCGCAGGAATGATCTCATCGGCGCCCAGTTGTTCCATTACATCGATCTCGGAGATGAACAGCGTCCTGATGATGATGATATCCTGAAAAATGAGGACGGCCAGCCCGGAGCGCCCTGCGGGAGTATCCAACGGCCCCTTGTCCGGTATAAATGCAGGACGATGGCCGTGCTGCTCACCGAAAAAAGGCAACCGATGAAGATCGCCTGGGCGCCGGGCAGCCCAAGCCATAAACTCACAAGAGCAACGACTCCAGCAGTCAGGAATACCTGAGCGCCTCCGCCCAGAATAATCCAGCGCAGCGTCCTGGACAGCTTCTCCCTGGAGAACTCCACCCCGATCGTGAACAGGAGTAGCAGGATGCCTATTTCCGCCAGCACCTGTATGTCCGATTCCGCCTGGATGAACCCCAGGCCATAAGGGCCAACCACCAGCCCGGAGAAAATAAGCCCGATGATGGTGAGCGCCTTAAGGCGGGCGCTGACATAAAGGATGAGCGCCGCGATGGAGAAGATCAGCGTAAGTTCTGCCAATAACTGCATGAGGGATCTTTTCTGGTGAATATTCGCCTCGCCGGTACTTTTCCGACAGGCTGCCGGCTAAAAAAATTACTGGTTATTACCGGCGCCCGGGTGAAGGGCCTCTGGCCAATAATAACCAGTAACTTCGATTGGTAATAACGGGGCTAAAACTCCCAATCAGGCCACCGGGCCGCACCCGGTCATTTTACCTCCGGCAACCGGATTTGTTGCCGGGGGAGAAGTGCTGCCGGTAATACCTTCAGCGCCGGCTCGATGTCGACGCTCAGAGCAATGGCGCGCTCTTCGATCAGGATGCCGTCTTCATTCAGGGTCTTCAGGACGATCCGGTCCGGCAACTCCGATTCGATGCGGTACCAGATACCGCTCTCCGTGTATACCTTGCCGCAAAAGCTGATTTCCGCTTCCCGGTAGTTCTCCCGGATGAAGTTGTTCACTCCCCCCGGCAATTCCTCCCGCCCCATGCGGATACGGGTTTCTACCCAGCCGCCATCCTCCTGGAAGAAGGCTTTTTTCAGGCCTTCCTCATCCTCGAAAATGGCGACAATCCCATCGCTGCGCATTTCCCAGAACGGCATCTCGATCTCCGGATACAGTTGCGCAAACTTCTGCTGGACGGCGGCGGGAATTTGGTTATTGGCCAGGGCAGCCACTGTGGAGGCCAGGCCGATCAACAGGATCAAACTCAACTTTTTCATAGCAAGTGGGTATTGGTTGTGATAAAAATAATAGTAAAGCTATTATAGATACAAGTAAAGCTAAAATAGGTTTGAAAATTAACAGGGAATTTTTCTTTTCTGTATTTCGGACGGGCGGCCTGTCATACAGGGAAACAGAAACAGGCCAGGCCCACTCTCCTCACCTGGCCGAATGGAATTCTGCGCCCTGAAAAGTTGGCCGCAGCAGGTATTTCCAGGGCGGCTTTGCCGGCAGGTGAACCTTTGCCTCCCCGAAAGCATTCCACTATGGAACCCGCCGGAAAAAGGCCCCGCTCCTCTGGCCTACATGAGAGGCGTACGTGACAAAAAGCGGGAGTTCCAGGGGATTTGCCCATATTGCCATATATGATATGGGGTGCATGGGTGCATGGGGTCATGGGGTTATGGGGTCAGAGGTGGGGCATTTTTCGGGCAAACAAACAACCATGGGCGTACAAGAGCAACTCGAACAGGAATACAGCCGCTTCGTCGAGTTCGGCAATCTGCTGGACCGCAGGATGCGCAAATATCTGGTGCAGTACCTGCAAAACAAGCTGGAGCCGGAGCGCTTCCTGCTGCCCGAACTGAACGACCGGTACTACGAATACTTTCAACGCGCCCTCGATGGCCTCTTCTCCATCCCCGGGCTGCTGGGCCTGGCGCAGGGCAACGAGAAGATCCAAAAGCAGATTGTGCTCGACATCCTCCACTGGCTGCGCAAAACGTACGACAAGGCGCGCTCCAAAAACCCTTACGAGGATGAACTGAACCGCCTGGAAGGCTGGGCCGTCACCCCGCTCCACGTATTTATCCAGCGCTGGCCTGCCCTGCCCGTCTTCCTGAAGGCCACCTACAACAAGGCCGAACTGGACAGCAACTTTTACCGCGACCGCTTCCGGCAACTGATCGGGAACAAAGGCCCGGAAGCGATCCCGGAGGCGGACAGAGAGAAGGCAGAACTGCTGATCAAAGACCTGCTTGCCCGGTGGGACGCCCTGCTGCACGCCAAAATACTGGACTACCAGCTCCGGAAACTGGAGGAAGAACAAGAGGTTTTTGCCGAATTGCTGGCCCAAAAAGTAGAGGAATATCAGAAGCTCAAACAACTGGTATCTCCTTTCTCCGATTACCTGGGCTGGGATATGTCCCGCGAATTGTGGGAGGACACTTCCTTCGACATCATCCGGCAGTACGACGAATTGCTCCAGGACGAGCAATCCCTGAAGGAACTCGCAGACCTGCTCGGCCGCATGCGCGAGGCCGAGATCGAGATCGAGGAGGAGGAGTTCGAAAAAAGCATCATCCGGCAGGAATGGAAGGTGGACGAAACGGCTCCGGCGGAGATCGTAGGCGTACGCGAAAGCGACGACCTCGGAAACATGCTCAGCTCCGAGGTGAGCCTGCTCAGCGATGAAGACACCGAGCTGCTCTTTCTCAAAAAATACGCCGACAAAAACCTGCTCACTTTCCGCTACGAAGACCGCCGGCTGGTGCAGAGCGAAGACCACTACGTGGAGATCAACCAGCGCGTCAACCAGAAAGAAAAGGGCCCCTTCATCGTCTGTGTCGATACCAGCGAGAGCATGACGGGGCGGCCCGAGCAGATCGCCAAGGTGCTCTGCCTGGGTATCCTCAAGATGGCTATTCGCGAGAACCGCCGCGCCTACCTCATCAATTTCTCCCGCGGCATCAAAACGCTCGACCTGCACGACGTGGCCAACTCCGTCGACGAGATTGCACAGTTCCTCCGCATGTCGTTCTACGGCGGCACCGACGTCTCCCTGGCCCTCTACGAGGCCATCCGGCAGTTGCGCGGCAATGATTACAAGGATGCCGACGTGCTGATCATTTCCGACTTTATCATGTACACCATTGACGAGGATGTGCTGCGCGACGTCCGCTATTTCCAGCAGAATAAGGACACCCAGTTTCACAGCCTCACCCTCAGTGAGGAGGCCAACCCCGAAGTGCTGGCATTCTTTGATACCAACTGGGTGTATGACCCCAGGCACAAAGGCGTCATCAAAGAGCTGACGAAGGGCCTGAAAGGGATCGGGGAGCGGTATTGAACCCGTTTGCCCGCCCATAGGGGGAGGTGAGCAAAAATTGGTGGTGTATTAAATCCGTTGAACACACCACTAGACATTTTCTGGCCCGTGTAAAAGTGTAAGCGTGTAAAGGTGTAAAAGAAATTGGCTCCCAATCATTTACACGTTTACACTTTCACACCTTTACACAAGTAGCCCCCAAAATGT
>JAGFJD010000342.1 GCA_024102975.1 Phaeodactylibacter sp.
TCCATTTCATGCCGACATGATTTTGTTATCCTGCAACTCAGCAAAGTTCAGAAAAATAAGGGTTACGGTGGTAAACAGACAGGCTTTCAGGATAAAAAAAACGCAAGGCGGCCGGGCGGGATTTGAAGGGGAAACGCCGACTTGATGTATCAGTTTACAGGCCATTTTAAAGCCCGCCCCGTACACAAAGTATCGGGGCAGTGTCGGTGCAGTATGGCGGGAAAAGGGCCCGCGATATTCCCCCGCTATGTAGTGCGCGAAGCACGAGTGCTTTAATTTTGAAATACGCACAGCAGGATTTCACGCAAAGGCGCAGAACGCCCAAGTCGTTGTGCCCCGATCCTTCCGAATCGAGTTCGGAACAGGTACTTCGCCCCGTCTCGTCAGCCGGGCAAGCTCAAAAGTGGTACGTTCAAATCCACATCTTCATATCAGCCCCTCCAACTCCCCTCCCCTGGCAAACATCCTGTCCACTTTTTCCTTCACCTTTTTGTCCGCGATCAGAGGCGGCGCGTGGTGCGGCTTGATGCGGGCGTCGATGATGACGGGCCCATGGCAGCCCCAGTGCTTGTGTTCGGTGAAGGCCCTGACTCCGTGGATGTCATGAGACGGGTTGGCCCGGGTGAACGTCGCCCAGAGGAAGTTGTTCAGGGTAGCGCCGAGGAAGGCGCTGTCGTCGCACAGGACGACCAGGGGGACGCCGTCCAGGGGAAAGCGCTCCAGGTCTTTGGCCAGCAGCTCGCCATCTTTATAGGAACGCTCATCGGAAAAGGCCGGCCCTTCGATCGCCAGGATGCCGGGCTGGGCAAAGCGGGGGTTATGATAGCCCTCCGGCAGGCTGAAGCCGGCAGGCAGTTCTGCCGCCAGTGCCCGCTTTTTGTCTCCGCAGCAGGCGACCACCACTTTCGAGCCGGCGTTCCAGCCGGTGCCGGAATAATCGAGGGTGTCGATGGTGGTTTTGGTCTGGAAATGGAGATCGCGCGTCCAGTCCACCCGTTCCAGCACGTGGCGGAAGAAAGCGGCGATGTCGTGGGTATTCAGCCCCGGGCTGTCGCCCTGGGCGGCAATGAAGAGGAACTTGGCCAGGGAGGTCTGCCCCGAGCCCAGGATGCGGTTGGCCTGGGTGAGGATTTCCTCGGGCCTGCGTTCCCGGAAGGGCATATAGCGCTCGCTGCCGATGGCCAGCAGCAGGGGATGGACGCCGGCGGCATCGACCGCGTTGATCTCCACAATGCCCGGGAACTCCTGGGGCGTCAGCAACTTGACCAGCTCGTGGATGAGGTAGCCGAAGCTGGAGTCCTCCTGCGGCGGGCGGCCCACCACGGTGAAGTGCCAGACGGCATTTTTGCGATGGTACACCTCTTCAACTTCCATCACCGGGAAGTCGTGCTGCAGGCTGTAGTACCCGAGGTGGTCGCCAAAGGGCCCTTCCGGTTTTTTTTCTCCCTTGCGGATGATGCCGGTGATCACAAAGTCGGCGTCGGCGGACAGGATATGGCCCCGGCGCCAGAGGTAGCGAAACCGGCGGCCGCCCAGCATGCCGGCAAAGGTCAGCTCGGAAAGCCCCTCCGGCATGGGCATGATGGCGGCAAAAGCATGAGAAGGCGGCCCGCCCACGAAGATGGAAGCCCGGAAGGGTTCGTCGCTGGCATTGTACTGGGTGTGATGCACCCCGATGCCCCGGTGAATCTGATAATGCATGCCCACTTCCTTATCCGGGACATAGTCGTTGCCGGACAGCTGTATGCGGTACATGCCCAGGTTGGACTGCATGATGTTGCGGCTGCCCGGCGGCAGGGTCAGCACCTGCGGCAGGGTGACGAAGGCGCCCCCGTCCATCGGCCAGGACTTGACCTGCGGCAGTTGGCTCACCGTCGTCCGACCGTACAGGATGGGCGCTCCCAGGCGGCTGCGCATAGGCAGGGCCGAAAGGGCGGTGAAGGGCGCCGAAAGATACCGAAACGGGTTCTTAAAAAAATTAGCCGGGTCGGCCTTCAGCTCGATCACCTTCTGCACTTTCTCCAGGGTGTGGCGGAAGAGGAACTCCGTCCGCTCAAACGTGCCGTAAATATTGGACACGGCGGGGAAAGGGCTGCCCTTGACCCGCTCGAAAAAGAGGGCCGGCCCCTGCGCCTCGTAGACGCGCCGGTGAATCTCGGCTATCTCCAGGCCGGGGTCGAGCTCGGTTCTGATCCGTACCAGCTTGCCGTTCATCTCCAGGTCGCGAACGGCTGCCATCATGCTGTGGTGGGACATGGTTGTGTATGTGTGTGTGTGTGTGTGTGTGTATGTGTGTATGTGTTTATGTGTGTATGTGTATGCGTGTATGCGCAAGGGGGCAGAATGCCAGGCTACGGGCTGGACGCCGGGGCTTTCTCCGGCATTGCGAATACACGAATATACATCAACTCCCAACAAAGATACTTCGCCAAAGTTGGCAAGAAAAATGTCAGGAATTATCGCAAAAAGAAACCGTGCCGGAACGGGTCTTCCGGGTCGATAAGGAATTCGTGCTGCCCGGTGATGAAAGCCGTGCCCGCAATACAGGGGATAACTGCCCGGTAAGGCCCATACTGCTCCTCCCGGACAATGCTGCCGGTGAACACGCTGCCGGTGATGCTTTCCACCGTCATCGCCTCCCCGACGGCAATCTCTCCCCGGGCGAAGTGGATGGGCAGCCGGCCGGAAAGGCCCGAGCCGGTGGGGCAGCGGTCGACTTCCCCATCGGCGAAGACGCAGACGTTGCGGCTGCCGATGCCTTCGGTTGCCGGCGCACCGATGAAGATGGTTCCGTACAGGAAGCTCAGGTCCGGCTCGAACGGGTGCTCGATGGGCCGGGGCGAGGCCATCACCGCCCGCTTGAAGGCCATGCCGGCCGCAATGATGCGGCTGTAATGGGCGGGCGTGAGTTCCAGCCCGATCTGGCCCGCATCTACATAGGCATAAAAGGCGCCGCCGTAGGCCAGGTCGTAACGTATGGGGCCCAGCCCGGGCACGGCCACTTCCAGATCCAGCCCCACTACAAAAGAAGGGACGCCGTAAAAGTAAGCGCCCTGCACTTTCCCGTTTTCCACCTGCACAAAGGCCTGCAGCCGCCCACAGGGCGCATCGATGACTACCGGCGTTTCCGGTTCCTTTTTTTCCACCCACCCCATCTGCGCCGCCAGGATGGCGACGGCGATGGTGGCGTGGCCGCACATGGTGCTGTAGCCCTCGTTGTGCAGGAAGAGGATGCCGAAATCGGCGCCTCCGTCGTTGGGCGGCAGCAGCAGGCAGCCGTACATGTCGGCATGGCCGCGGGGCTCGTGCATCAGAGCGCGGCGCAGGTGGTCATAATTGTCGCGCACGTAACGGCGGTATTCCAGCACGTTGTTGCCCTGCAGGGGCGGGAAGCCGTCCAGGATCACCCGGAGCGGCTCACCCCCGGTATGCAGGTCGATGGTGCGGATGCGCAGCCAGGGGGCAGGGGGAGCAAAGCGTTGCTGGTTTTGGATGCGTTGGTAGGCGGTGGGCATCATTTACAAAGCGAACGTACCTTTATAAACCTCCTGTACGCTCAGCTGCCTGCCCTGGACGGAAAAACCATCCTCCGGCTTCTCATAGGCGATTTCCAGCCATTTGTCCTGGCCCTCCAGCCGCTCCATGACCGCAATGCGGGGCCGTTCGCTGTCGACGTACAGGATTTGCTGTAAAGAAGGAATCTGCTTGTAGCAGGGCAGCTTTTCGCCCCAGTCGCGCACGCGGGTGGTGCCGGACAGGACTTCGAACAGGACAAGGGGCGTCAGCTCGGCGGTCATGCCAGGGCGGTATTCGTACTTTTTGCCAGGCAATAGGACGGCCGAACCATCCGGATTGAAAACAGCGTTATTGCAGAAGGGAATACAAATGGGCCTGTTGCTGTTATGTACCCTTACTTTGTTGGCATCCTGGAAAATAGTTTGTAACAAAAAATTTATCCGTGAAGTAATAGCGGAGTGTTCATCCGATTCATAACTCATACACGCGATAATTTCTTGGTTGTAAAAATCCACCCGGTAATCTGCCTCTTCGAGCAGGATCCAATACTCCTCTTCCGTACCCGGGAAACGGACGGGTTGCCCGCCGCCGAGGTTGGCCAGTTCCTGGTTGGTGCGAGGAAATTTGACAGTTGTTGACATGAGCCGCGTTTTTATGATTGCCTGTTCAATATACAAATTATTTTGGTCCGAGGTTGAGGGCCAATTATTGCTTTACGATCCTGAATCCCATTCTGCCCTCGTTCGTTTCTGCTGTCAGGAAGTAAATTCCCGGTTCCCAGCCGCTGATGTCCAGCGTTTTGTCTCCGGCAAGCCGTTCCCGGAACACTAACTGGCCAAAGGCATTAAAGGCAGCCAGGCGGACAGGCATGCCCTGAGTTTCAACCTGCAGCAGCCCGTGTGCAGGGTTGGGGAAAAGCCTCACGGAAGGCCCGGCAGCGGCCGCTTCGCCCGAAGCGGTGGCTTCTTCCAGCACAAACCGGTTGAAAAAGCGCCAGATTTCGACGCTGGCGTCGATGTCCTGGTTGGTGACGCCGATGCTGAACGCGGCGCCGGGCCAGGTGTGGCCGCCGCCGTTGATCCGGAAGAGGGACACCTGGCGATCCCCCTCGCAGTTGTTGTAGTCGACCCGGGTGGCGGTGGAGCCGTCGAGCGGGGCGGTATTGGGCAAATCCTGCGCCACCGGGACGGGATCGCAGCTGTTGTTCGTTGCCCAGAAGTGTACGACGGTGTCGATGTTGACGCACAGGTTGGCCTGCCCTTCATAGGGCACCACGGCGTCGGCCGTCCCGTGGATTTCCAGGACGGGCACGGCGCGGCCGGGAGAGCAACTGCTGATATAGCCTGGGACCATGCTGCCCGTCACCGAAGCGATGGCGGCGATCCGGCTGTTGAGCTCGCAGGCCAGCCGGTAGCTCATGAAGCCGCCGTTGGACATGCCGCAGGCGTAAACCCGGCGGGGGTCGATGTTGTAATTTTCGGACAGTTCATCGATCAGGGCGGCGGTGAGGCCGACATCGTCGGCGGTGCTGCCGAAATCCCAGCCTACGTTCCAGGCGCTGGCCACGCCGTCGGGGTAGCAGACGAAAAAGCCGGCGGTGTCCGCCACCTCGTTCATCCCGGAGTAAAACTCCTGCTGGAAAGCGTTCGACCCGTAGCCGTGGAAGTTGAACACCAGAGGAAGGGCCTCGCCGGATGCATTAGCGGGGGGAACGTACAGCCGGTAGCTCCGGCTCAGGCCGTCGTGGTTGATGGTTCCGGTGACGACGACGCCCTGGGCGGCGGCCAGGAACGGCAGGCAGAGGGCGGCAAAAACGGTGGAGAAGTATTTCATTGGTCGTATGTTGATTTATGCAATTGAGAAGTCAGCGGGATGGGCGCGGCTACATCCCGGCCAGCAAATCCGGGAAGCCGGGCTGGCCAAAGCCGGCGCGGGCAGCCAGGAACTGCATCTCTCCCACCCGGCGCAGGGGCATGGTAAACTGTTCTACCAGCCGCTGATAGCGCACCGGCGCGGAGACGGCCATCAGGGGGACAACGAGGGCGTCCTTTCCGGAAAGGAGCAGCAGGGCGTAGCCCAGGGCTTCGGCTTCCGGTTCCGCCAGGCGGCCCAGCGGCGGGAAAACGACGTCGGGCATATCCAGCCAAACGAAGAAGGGGCGAAACTCGGCCCCCGGCGCCTCCTCTTCCGGCTCCTCCATGCGGATGAACCCGCCCGCCCCGTGAAACCGCCTGCGGGCCTCCTCGATGTCGGCCAGCAACTGGAGCACGTAGCGCTTGTTGGGGCTGTCTCCCTGTTCCAGCGCCAGGCGGCACTCGTCGCTTTCGGTGATGGCCGTCAGCCAGGCGTCCTCGAGGTAGTCCTCTTCCGTCCACTCCTCCGGAGGCTTGTTGCGGATGGCCTCCACCTCGCCCAGCCATTTCTCCAGGCAGGTACAGTACTGCCAGCCAAAAGGACAAGCCTCGGGCTCTCCTTCGCAGAAATGGATGGTAGCCAAGCCCCCGTCGCCAATAAAACATGGCTCGTCCAGGGCTTTCACGTAGAATCGGTACCGCAACGCCGGCGGCAGCCCCTCCGGAAGGTCCAGGTCGACAGCATAGGAGGCATAGGTTTCTCTGAGGGCCTCCACCACTGCCAGCTGCTGGGCTTCCGCCAGGCGCTCTGGCGGAGGGAAGCCTTCAGCTTTCAGGCCGCAGTGCTGCCCCAGCGCCGGGCCGGTCTCTTCGCGCAGGTAGCGTTCGGCATCGGCGAAGAGGGAAGCCGGGGGCGGGGGCGGGATGTCTTCCTGCCGTCTGGCGGCGGCAATGTCCTCAAGGAGCTGGCGGAGATAACGTTGCATGGATCAGGTGGATTGGTTAGGGTATTTTTGCAATAATAGCTATTTTTCGGGAACTTGCCCCAGCGCCATCCGGGTATCTATCGGCCTAAAGCTGGACAAGTTGCTGTTGTCGGTTGTTAATTGTCCGTTAGGGAACCCAATTGTTCCGGCGGTCCGACATAGTCGGCTTCGGCCAACGAAGGCGGAAATCGGCACCGAACGCCCATTTAGCCCTGCATTCCGAATTCACAGCATCCTGTCAATCCTCTCCGGAATAGCAATAGTCGTAGTACGAGCAGCGCTTGCACACCGGCTTGTCCAGCACCGGTGGGCACTGCTCCTGATCGAGGATGCGGCGGATATCCGCCAGCCAGCTTTCGATCTCCTTTACGTCCGCTTCCGGGTCGAACGCTACTTGCGTGCGCTCCCGCAGCCGGGGGTATTCGATCAACCCCCGCGCCCCCTCGACGCCGTGGCGGTAAAGGACGTACAGGTAGTATTTGACCTGCGCAACATGGGCACCTTCCATCTTGTCGCTCTTCTTGGTTTCGTGTACGTTTTTCGTCTTCGGATCAAATAGGTCTTCTTCAATAATTACCGGATCGATCACATTGAGGTTAACCCGCTCCAGGTGCGCCTGGACAAAGGCCGGGTAGGAGCTGCCAAACCATTCTAATACTTCGCTTCTTCGTATAGGAGTTTCCAAAGCATGGGAGAAAATGTCGTAGGAACTGTGGCCGTATTCCCGGAAATCGCTGCACAACCCATGTAGTTGTGAATTGGCATGAATGTAAAGCACCAGGTTTATGAGGTAAGATTCACTGTCTACCTCCAGGCGCTTGAAGTTCTTTTGAAAAAGGGAACTAGTGCGGCCTTCCTGTTTCCTTATGGCCTGGGAATAGCCAAGAAAGAACCGCCTGAATAGTTCGCTTACCCAAAGGGCGGCTTCTTTTTCGCGGCCCTGGCCAGGGATGCCATCCCTCCGCTGGGTGTCCCGAGGGCCAGGGATGGCATCCCTTTTATGCCCAATGACAACATCCTCCTCCTTCACCCGCGCCAGTATATGAAAATGGTTGGGCAGCAGGCTGTAGCAATAGGTATCCAATACGGGCGACAGGTACGCGAAGTACTTCCGCAGGAAATAGGCGTAATTGCGCTCCTGATAGAATAGGTTGTCTCCGTTGTTGCCCCGGTTGAAAATGTGGAAGAAGCGGCCGGGGAGGAGTGGGGGGTAGTATTTTTTGTGGGTCATGGTGGCGGTGTTACAGCGTTAAGGCATATTGCCGTGATCAGGATCCGGAGGCACTAAACCGTAAGTTTCATTGTATAGAATATCCAGAAGATACAAGTCCCGTCTGCTCAGTTCTTCACTTCGATAATTTTTTACCGTATAATCATGGCTTTTTGATTTGACCATGTAAATTGGTAACTGGATAATGTATTTTCTTATTTCGTCGTATTGGTGAGTCCTGAGCATTTCATCAAAATTCAAGTCCAAATTGTGGCAGTGCAATAAGCAATCAACACGCAGGACTCCAATTTCTCTTGAAGCAATTTTTTCCATTCTTGCCTGGTCTCCAGTCAGTGTATAATATATTCTTGACTGTGTATTTCCACAAATCTCCGATGAGGTTTCTGCCCAATTCAATTTTCTGAAAATATTCTTCGCCAGGATTTTCCGGTGTATAAACCAGATTCGTATAAGTCCATCTTCTCTGCCCAAAGAAAGGGCCCATTCCGGAGAACAAAGGCCTTGCATAAGCAAACCCTTATCGCCACATTCAGGTAGGAAAAAATAAAGACATATCGTATCATTCCGGCGACCGTCGTTTTTGGCGGCAATGGCAGCGTTTTATGGTAGGTGTGAAAATCAGCCTGCCGAAAAGAGTTGAAACTGCCCCGGCATTTTAGCTTGATAAACTTTGCCATTAGAAATCGAGCATTTGAAGGTATGTTTTTGCAGCTTGCCAGGCTTCCCGGATGCTTTTTGTATCAGTTACCTCTTTTGCGACGCCATCGAAACTACCCGCCAGGTGGTTTTTGACTATCAGCCATTTCTGGCGCTCAGTCCGCGGCGTTGTGTCTTCGACCCTTACTTCCTCCGCCAGCACCACCAGCGCTGGTACGCTGGAAACCTATCGTCGGCATCAACCGGCCGCCCAATGGCAAAGTGGAAAGTGTCGTCCTGGAGTTCCGCTATTTGCACGGCCGCTATTTCCTGTCCAACCCCTTCTTCGCCCCTTTTGAAGTTCTGGAAGATACGCCGGAAAAGCTGCTGGTCAAAATGGAACTTATGATCGATATCGAGCTGGTCCGGCGGATTGCGGCTTACGGCAAAGACATACGGGTACTGGCGCCGGAAGCCCTGTGCCGGGAACTTCGCGCTTTCTTCCGGCGAGCGTTGGAGCAGTATGCCACTTAGTGAACCTCAAAACAAGTTGTCGGTTTCGACGGTAAGGCAGAGTCTTCAACCATTTCATCGGGTTCCAGTCTTTGCCTTACTGTCGAAATGCTGTTCGACAACTTATTTTTTGATCACTACTTATTACTACCTGGTTACTTTAAAGCAAAGGCCGCAGATGGTGAGCCGTACAACTGCTGGACAGCAGTTGTACGGCACTCTCAGCGCCGGAAATTAAACCGCAGGGAGCCTGCCTGCCCGCCCTGCCGGCCATACCGGCACGGCAGGCGGGCTGGCTAGTCGCCAGGCGGCCTGGCAGGCAGGCGCAAAGGGCCACAGAGAACGGTTAGAACGCTGTGGCCCCCCGTGCCCTCTTCGGTTAATTTTCTAAAGTAACAAAGTAGAATTATGTCAGTCCAACAATATGGCCATCCAACAATATAACTATTGCTGTTGGAACTAAATAACGGGCAGTTATTTTCCCGCCGGGAACAAGATGCCGTTGTTGGTTGTTAGCTGGCAATCAACGGCTTAGAGATTCCGGGTGGGCAATAACCATCAACAAACAACTGCCCCGGGACTTCGTTCCGGAAGCACTATTCTCTACCCCCTCACCACCTTCACCACCCCCCGATACCTCCCCACCTGCACCCGCACCCAATACACCCCCGCGCTCAAACCCTCCATTTCCAGGGCCACCGCCTGGCCAGCCACCCCATTGCCGGCCCGCACCCGCTGCCCCAGGCTGTTATACATTTCCCACCGGAAATCTCCGGGCAGAGGCGCGTCCACCTGCAGGTAGGCGGTGCCCGCGACGGGGTTGGGGTACAGGCTCAGCTGCAGCGCCTCGCCCGCCGGGCCGCCCGGGCCGGTCGTCATGGTCTCCACCGGCACGCAGAAGGTGTCCCGGCCGCAGTTGTTGGCGGCGACGAGGCAAACCTCGTATATGCCCGGAAATTCATAGGTGTGCAACGGCTCGGCCAGGGCGGAGGTGTTGCCGTCGCCGAAGTCCCAGAACCATACATCGGGGTTATTGGTGGAGGCGTCAAAAAAGTCGACGGTCAGGCCCTGCATGGTGAAGGAGAAGCCGGCAACCGGCGGCTGGCAGTTGACCATGACCGTGGAGCAGCTCTGGGTGCTGCCGCAGTTGTTGCTCACCGTCAGGCACACCTCGTAGGCGCCCGGCTGGCTGTAGAGGTGCTGCGGGCCGGGCTGGGTGGAGGAGGTGCCGTCGCCGAAATCCCACAGCCAGGCTACGGCACCGGGGGCGGAATTGTCCTGGAAGGAAACGACCTGCCCGGCGGCGCTGTAGGTGAAGGCGGCCTGAGGCGGCGGGCAACTGGCCTGGATCAGCTCGCAGCGCTGGGTATTGCCGCAGGGGCTGCTGACCGACAGGCACACCAGGTAGCTGCCCGGAAACTGGTAGGCATGCATGGGGTTCTGCTGGGTGGAAGTGGCGCCGTCCCCGAACGCCCACAACCAGGTGGCGGGGTTGTTCATGGAAATGTCGGTGAACGCAAACGCCAGCTCCTGGCTGCTGTACGTGAAGTTGGCCTGGGGCGCCAGGCAGGTCACCGTGATGTTCCGGCAGAACTCCGTCATGCCGCAAACGCTCCGGGCAGTGAGGCACACCTGATAAGTTCCGGGCAGGCTGTAAGTGTGCTGCGGGTTGGCCAGGGTGGAGGTGGCGCCGTCGCCGAAGTTCCACTGCCACTGCGTGGGCGCGTTGGTCGACTGGTCGGCAAAGCTGACGGCCAGTTGGTTGGCGGTGAAGGTGAAGCCGGCGACCGGCGCGGCGCAGCTCAGCGAGAACGTCTGGCAGCTTTGGGTGAAGCCGCAGAGGGTGCTCACCTCCAGGCAGGCCGTATAGGTGCCGGGCGCGGCGTAGGCATGCTGCGGGTTGGGCGCGGCGGAGAAGGTCCCGTCGCCGAACGACCACGACCACTGGCTGGCAGCGGGCGCCGAATTGTCGGTGAAGGAAACCGTCAGGGCATCGGCCTGGTAAGCGAAAGCCGACTGGGGTGCCGCGCAGCCCACTTCTACCTGCCGGCAGGAAATGTTCTCCCCGCAGATGCTTTGGGCTGTAAGGCACACCTGGTAGCTGCCCGGGGCGGCATAGGTATGCTGCGGGTTGGGCAGGGTGGAAGACCCGCCGTCGCCAAAGGTCCACAGCCAGGACTCGGGGCCGTTGGCCGTCTGGTCGGTGAACGCCAGTGTCAGCTCGTCGGACTGGAAAGTAAAGGCCGGCGCCGGAGCGTTGCACCCCACCTCAATCATTTGGCAGGTTTCGGTGCTGCCGCAGATGCTGGCCACCTCCAGGCATACCTGGTAGCTGCCCGGCAGGGAATAGGCATGCTGAGGGTTGGCCAGGGTGGAAGTGGCGCCGTCGCCAAAGGACCAGTTCCAGGTGGTGGGAGCGTTGGGGCTCTCATCGGTGAAGGAAAGGGCCAGCTCGTCAGCCTCGAACCCGAAAGCGGCCTGGGGCGCCGGGCAGCTGACCGTCACCTGCCGGCAGGATTGGTTGCTGCCGCAGACGCTGCTGGCGGTCAGGCAGATGACATAAGTGCCCGGAGCGGCAAAAGTGTGCTGCGGGTTCTGAAGATTACTGGTGGCGCCGTCGCCAAAGGCCCACGCCCACTGGGCCGGGCTGTTGGCCGAGGTGTCGGTAAGGGCAACGGTAAGGCCGTCCCTTTCAATGAGAAATCCGGCCACCGGCTCTGCGCAGGTGATGGTTACGGTTTGGCAGGCCTGGGTGCTGCCGCAGATGCTGAGGGCGGTCAGGCACACCTCGTATTCGCCGGGATTGCTGTACGTGTGCTGCGGGTTTTGCTGGGCCGACGAATTGCCGTCGCCAAACGACCACAGCCACTCGGCAGGCATGTTGCTGCTGGTATCGTCAAGTTGGAGAGTCAGCTGGTTCGACAGGAAATCGAAACCGGCTTCCGGCGCCGGGCAGGTGAGGCTCAGCTGCCGGCAGGCCGTGCTGGTGTCCCCGCAGGCGTTCACCACCGAAAGGCAAACCTCGTAATCGCCCGGCGCGGGGAAATCATGTACCGGGTTCTGCCGGGCGGACGTGCCGCCGTCCCCGAAATCCCACATCCAGCTCGTAGCGGTGGCCGTAGAAGTATCGGTAAAAGACAGGCGAAGGGCGTCGCCCTGGTAAGCGAAGCCGGCCTCCAGGGCAGCGCATTGGATTTCGACCATCCGGCAGGTTTCTGTCATGCCGCAGATGCTGCTGGCCTGCAGGCAGAGTTCATAAACACCAGCGCTGTCAAACGTGTATTCGAAGGACGGCCCCTGCAGGCTGTCCTGCCCTTCCAGGACCCACAGCAGGCCCGTCGGTTGGTTGGTAGAGGTGTCGGTGAAGGTGGCTGTCAGTTCGTTGTTCACGTAGGCGAAGCCGGCCTCGGGCGCGTTGCAGGTGACGACAATGTCGCGGCAGATGCTGTCCTGCCCGCAGGGGCTGCCGGCCAGCAGGCAGGCGGTGTAGGTGCCGGGCAGGGCGTAGGCATGAACGGGCGTTTCCTCATTGGAGGCAGCGCCGTCGCCGAAGTCCCAGGCCCAGGCCGTCGGCTCATTGGCGGACGTGTCCTGGAAAGTGATGCTCAGCTCGTCGGCCAGGGTAGTAAACGCAGCCACCGGCGGGGGGCAGGAGACCGATATCTGCTGGCAGTACTGCCCCTGCCCGCACACGCCCCGGATGTTGAGGCACACCTCATAGGTGCCGGTCATGGGGAAGGCATGCAGGGGGTTTTCTTCAGAAGAGAAGGTCCCGTCGCCGAAATCCCAGTTCCATTCGTTGGTGCCGGCAGAAGAGAAATCGGTGAACTGCACGGTAAGGCCGGCGGCGCTGAAGTCGAAGGCGGTGGTGACGTTGCCGCAGGCGGCCTGCACGAACTCGCAGACGGTGGAGCTGCCGCAATCGTTAAAAGAGGTCAGGCAGACAAAAAAAAGGCCGGTGGTATCGTAGCCGTGGTTGGGGTTTTGCTCGGTAGAGGTCGTCCCGTCGTCGAAGTCCCACAACCAGGACGTAGGGTCGCCGATGGACAGGTTCTCAAAGGAGATGTCCAGGCCGTCGGTGGCGAACAGGAAGTCAGACAGGGGCGGGAAGCAGGATACGGTCACGTCCCGGCAGATTTCGGCCTGCCCGCAGGTGCCGCTGGTCGTCAGGCAGACGGTGTAGGTGCCGTCGTCGGGGTAAGTATGGGAAACGTTCTGGCCATTTCCGGTTTGGCCGTCGCCGAAGTCCCACTGCCAGTTGGCCACGCCGGCGTCCCCTCCGCCGATGAGGTCGACGGTCAGGCTGTTGGCCGCGAACTGGAAGCCGGCGTTGGGCAGGCAATAGTCGCCTTCTTCGATGAACAGGGTGGTGTCGGCCGGCGGGTTGGCCAGGAAGTCCACGTTGCCGGAGGGCCAGCGGATGATCAGGCTGTCGACGGCGGCGGCGGCGCCCAGCCCGAAATGGGCGGTGTAGGAGTTCATGACCCCGTAGCCTTCGCCGCTGCGGATTTCCCGAATCTGTTTGCCCCAGCTGCCGTACAGTTCCAGCCGGGCGCCGATGCCGTTGGGGTTGGAGGCGGTGCCCTTCAGGCGGGCCCGGAAGTAATGGTTGCCGTTGCCGTTGTTGATGAACAGGCGGTCGATCTCGTTGCTCGTCTGGAAATAGCTGAAGCCGAAGCTGGCGTATACGTCCAGGAAGCCGTCGTTGTTGAGGTCGCCGACCGCTGCGCTCAGGATGCGGGTGGGTGCGCCGGGGAATGGCGCATTGACTTTGGTAAAGGTGCGGTTGCCGTTGTTGCGCAGCAGGGCGTGGTCCGATCCCAGGGAGGTGAAGAGCAGGTCGACGTAGCCGTCGTTGTCGAAATCGGCAAACCGGGGCTGCACGCCGGGCCCGATGCCGTTCAGGGCGGGGATCAGGTTGCTGGCCAGGGTAATGTCGATGAAGTTGCCGTTGCCGATGTTCATGTGCAGGGTATTGTTGATATCCTGGTTGATGATGAAGCAGTCGAGGTCCCCGTCGTTGTCGATGTCGGCGAAATCGGCGGCCTGCGACTGGCCCAGGGGCTGGAGGTTGGCCAGTTGGGCGACGTCGGCAAAGCCGCCGGGGCCGTCGTTCCGGAAGAGCAGGTTGAGCCGCCGGCCGTCGGTGGGGTCGTCCACGCCGGGGCGGCCCTTGGAGATGTAGAGGTCGAGGTCCCCGTCGTTGTCGTAGTCCGTCCATACCGAAGCGTAATTGCCGGAGTTGTCGGAAGGAATGGTGGAAACGGGATTGATGAGGCTGAAGTCGGCAGCGAGGTTGCCCATGCCGTCGTTGGCAAAGGGCACGCTCAGGCCGTCGTTGTTGCAGGCAAAGACGTCGGCGTCCCCGTCGTTGTCGATGTCCACGAAGTTGGACCCCTGCAGGAAGATGGAGGGGGCACTGACGATGGTGGCGCCGTAGCTGCTGCCGTCGTTGCTGGCCCGGAGCAGGTAGAGGCCGTCGTTGGCGCCGCCGGTAAAGATGTCGTTGTGGCCGTTGGCATCGGCGTCGGCTACG
Organism: Phaeodactylibacter sp.; assembly: GCA_024102975.1. Taxonomy (GTDB): domain Bacteria; phylum Bacteroidota; class Bacteroidia; order Chitinophagales; family Saprospiraceae; genus JACJXW01. The sequence goes on from JAGFJD010000342.1 coordinate 14,272, forward strand.
CAGATGCTCCACTTGTCGCCTCCGAGGTTGGCGATGAACCGGCTGTCGAAAGCGGCGGTGTCCGGCAATTGATAGTGGATGTAGAGCAGGCTCAGGCTGTCCAGGCAGGCGATGTCGTCCAGCCCGTCATTATTCATATCCACGACGGCCATGGGCGCGCCGCTGCGGATGGCCCGGATTTCCAGGTTGGCGGTGGAGTCGGCGAAGGTGATCTGCGCGGAGGCGAAAGCTGGATAGAAAGAGAGTAGAAAGAGTAGAAATTTCCTCATTGCAACATGTTCATTTTGTGGGAGGCGGTTGTCTGTTGTCTGTTGTCTGTTGTTTGTCGTTTGTTGTCGGTTGATTGTTATGCCCGCCGGCAGGGGCATTCAACAGAAACGGACGCGAGCCGGCATCGGCCCCGCTTCCCGTGCTTGGGATTAATAATTTATGACGAACCATTTGTGGTTTGGGGTTCGAAAGTTACGCTTTTTTGGAGGAGTAGTTGCAATGCGGGGGGGAAATATGTGGGGGATGGTTTCATGGGTTTATGGTTTCATGGGGGGGGTGGAGATGGAGTGCCCTCATGAGTGGTCCCATGAGCCAGTAAGTTCCGGCCGGGAAACATGGGGTTCGTGCTTTGGCGCCAGGCTGCGCAGGCGTTCGACGCGCTCTTCGGTCGTAGGGTGGGTACGGAGCCATTTCGGGACTTTGATTCCCTGGCGGGGCCGCAGGAAGCTCAGGATGCCCCCTTCGTTGAAGTAGTCCAGTTTCTGTAGGGCCAGGGCCAGGGCTTCGGGGTCGCCGGTCAGGCGGGCGGCTTCCAGGTCGGCTTCCAGCTCGCGGGTGCGGGAGAAAGCGCCGGCCATCAGGGCCATGAGGGCGGGGGCGGTGAGGAGCAGCAGGATGGCCACCCAGGAAAAGGGAGGCTGGCCCATGAGCGCCATGGGCAAATAAATGAAAAGCAGGAGCTGGCCGGTCAGCGAGAATGCCCGGGTCAGCCGCATGATGACGTTGACCGTGAATTTGAGCTGCAGGTCTTTGTTGCGGATGTGGCTCAGCTCATGGGCCAGCACAGCGGCGAGTTCCCGCAGGCTGAGGCGGCTCAGCAGGCCGTGCGTAACGGCAATTGCCGGGTCGTTCCTGCTGCCGGTGGCAAAGGCGTTGAGCACGCCGTTAGGAATGTAATACAACTGGGGCATTTGCGGAAGCCCGGCCCGCCGGGAAAGCTGCTTCAGGACGCGCATCAGGTTGGGCACCTCGTAGTCGTTCAGCGGCCTGCCGCCCTGCATGCGCATGATCAGCTGCGAGGGGGTCTGCGTGCTGCCCACCAGCCCGATCAGGCCGATGGCGCCTCCCCAGATCAGCCCCGCCAGCCCAAAGAGGGAATAGCCCAGGGCGACCATCATTGCCAGCATGCCGGCAATGAGGGCCGCCGTGCGGCCGAAATTGGTGATCTTCTGAAGGAATATCTTGTCTTCGCTCATGGTTTTCTTCTACGGTTACATACATGAAACAATCGCCGGAGGGCAGACGTTCGGAGCAGTTCCCCGCAACCTTCAGATCAAGAGTAGTGCCGGAAGAAAAGGACGGAAGAAATGGCAGGGCTTTCAGGGAATGCCTGACGGAGTGGCAGGAGGGAAATGGGCATGCTCCCCCATTCCCGTCACCCCGCCAACCCCGCCTTCTCCATCAACCCCCTGACCTCCACCTTCTCCTGCTCGCTCAGCTCCGGGAGGGGGCTGCGGACGAACCCGCCCTCATACCCCCGCAGGGCGCAGGCGTACTTCAGCCCGGCGATGCCGTAGGCGCCGGTCACGGCATGGTTGACCGGAAAGAGGCGGCGGTACAGGGCTTCCGCGTCGGCTTTCCTGCCCTGATCGAAAAGCTGCTGCACCCGGACGCACTCTGCGGGGGCGCAGTTGGCCAGCGCCATGACGGCGCCGGCGACGCCCAGTGCCAGGGCGGGATACCAGGCGGAAGCTGTGCCCACCAGGATGTTAAACCCTTCGGCAGCCGCTTCCTGGTATTGCACCAACTGCGGGATACTGCCGGAGCTGTCTTTCATGCCGATGATATTCGGATGGCGGCTCAGTATGCCTACGGCCCGGGGCGAAAGGTTGACGCCAGTGTACTTTGTGACGTTGTACATCAGCACCGGGATGGGCGATTCATCGGCAATGGCCTGGAAGTGCCGGACCTGCGCCTCGTCCTTCATCTGCTCCTGGTAGAAAGACGGGGTGATGACGAGGACGGCGTGCGCGCCGGCCCGGGCAGCCTCCTGCGACAGGTGTATGGATTCCCTCGTCGATTCCATACCCGTGCCGGCCAGGATGAGGTGTTCTGGGCGGGCGTTCTCCCGCGTACATTCGATCAGCTGCAGCTTCTCGCGCTCATTGAGGTAGACGGCTTCGCTGTTGGAGCCCAGGACGAGGTAGCCCCGCAGGCCGGCCTCGTTCCAGCGGCGGACGTTGGCGGCATGGGCGGCCAGGCTCACTTCTCCGCTGTGGGTAAAGGGGGTGATCATCGGGGGGATGACGCCGGCGATGTGGAAGTTTGGCATACTGCAGCCCTGTTGTTATTATCATTAAAGCAGGCAAATTATCAAATTTAAACAACCTTTAAAAGGAATTTTTCGGGCAGCACGGGAGATGGAACTTTGGAGGAGCCACTGTTGGAAGGCGGAAGGGGGGGAAGGCTTCCGATTTTCCGACTTCCGCCTTCCGATTTCCGCCTTTACCCAGGGACCGTCCAAAGCCTGGCAGGAAAGGCGGGCAACAAAAAAGGGCTATCTTCGGAGATAGCCCCTTACTGGATAGATTACTCACTTAGCCTAACAGGAAATTTATCTTCTTAGCCCGGTATTGCTGGGCGCCGGCTGGGTCACCTCCGGCCCGAGCAGCACCGGCAGGTCGCCGTCGGAGATAATCACTTTGGTGTTGGGCGACTTGGCAAGCTCCAGGAAGGCTTCGATCGACTTGAACTGCAGCACCTGCGGGTCCAGCCCCTGGCTGATGATGTTCTGGGCGTCGCGCACCCCTTCGGCCTGTATGCGCTTGCGTTCGGCTTCGCGGCGTTCTTCCTGCAGGACAAACTCCATGCGCAGGGCGCGCTGCTCGGCTTCCAGTTTTTCTTCGATAGCGCGCGCCAGGTTGGGCGGCAACTGGATGCTCTTGATGAGCACCGCTTCGATGGCGATGCCCTTTCCGTCGAGCAGTTTAGTCATCTGCTGCTGAATGGCGCCTTCGATGGTTCCCCGTTCGCCGGTGTGCATGTCCTTGGCATAGAAACGGGCGGACACGTCGGCCACGGCCGACCGGAAGACGGGCAGGATCACGTTGTCCTCATAATCTCCGCCGATTGAGCGGAGGATTTCCGGCGCTCTGTTGGACTGGATGTTGTAAAGGATAGAAATCTCTGCCCGGATGTTCAGGCCTTCTTTGGATGGCAGGTTCAGCGCCACTTCCATATTCTCTGTCTGTACCGGTACTTTGACAATCGTAGTAGTAAAGGGATTGAACACTCTCAGCCCTTCCGTGTACGGCCGGTCGGCGTATTTGCCGAAAGTCCGCTTGACGCCGACTTCCCCCTGGCGGACAACAGTGCAACTGCTAAGCGAAAGAACAACGACCGCCATGGTCATAACATGAAACATAACTTTCTTCATAGCACATCAATTTTAATTGGTTTATAGAAGGGAAAAAACACTAAGAGCTTGTTTGGAGGTGGTGCTTTGGAGGCGAAAATGGTTGGTTTTGGGTTCTCATGAGGCTTATTTTCGAACTCATAGTGGGACTATGGGTGAGAAAATAGCCGAAATGAGGTTCCAAAAGCAGACATTTGCAGCCCAAATGACTGCCTCCAAACAAGCTCTAAGGCACCAGGCCAGGGCAACGAAGGCTTCCGCGGTTAGGGCTGCGTTTTGCATCAAAGTATGATCCTGTAGCCGCTGCCCTGGGCCCTGATGCTTATTTAAATGTGAGGTTTGAGGTTAAGGCTGAGGCTGAAAACAAACAAGAGAAGACAGCCACAACCCAGGCATTATCCGGCAGGTACGCCTCAGGCCCGGCCTGCCTGCGATTCGCAGCCTCCAAAATCCTCAACCTTAACCTCAGCCTCAACTATCCTAATAGGAACACAAGTACTGGAGCTGCTCTTCTCCCCGCTCGTACCCCAGCTGGGCGCTCTCCCGGAAGTCCAGGCAGGCATCGGGGCGGTTGTAGCCCAGGATGCGGGCGACGCCCCGGTTGTAATAAGCCTCGGCAAAGTCCGGGTCCAGCTCGATGGACCGGGAGTAGTCCTGTTCTGCCGCCAGGTAGTTGCCCAGGAGGAGGAAGACGTTGCCCCGGAGCTTGTACAACACGGCATTGTCTTCCGGCGCCAGCCGGATGGCCTGCTCGATGTCTGCCAGGGCGCCCATGATGTCTCCCGACATTTTCCGGGTGATGCCCCGGTTGAGCCACACCTTGGCTTCGGCCTGGCCTTCCTGGCGGAGCAGGTAGCTGTAGTCTTCCAGCGCAGCATCGACGTTGCCCATAGCCTTGTGAACCAGCGCCCGGTTGAAGTAGGCCATCTCCAGGTTGGCATCCAGTTCGATCGCCCGGCCGAACAGGCGCAGGGCTTCCTGGTAGCGCAGTTGCTGCTGGCGGACCACCCCCAGGTTGTAAGCGGCGATAGCCAGCGTGGGGTCGAGTTCGATGGCGCGCTCAAAGGCACCCTCCGCCGATTCCGGCGACTCTGCTTCCAGATACGACATGCCCAGCAGGTCATGCGCCAGAGCGTTGTCAGGCTCTGCGGCCAGCACGGTGTTGAGGTCGTCGGCAGCCCTCCTGTGCTCCCCTATCTTCAGGTAAGCCACGGCGCGCTGCAGGTAGTAGGAAGAAGAGGCGGGGAATTGATCGATCAGGGCTGTCAGCATCCCCAGGCGGGCGGGCACATCCATCTGCGGCTCTTCTCCGGAAAACGGGCCGAGCAGCTCCTGGTAGTATTCCATCCGCCGATCCAGGCTGAGGCGGCCCGCCAGTTGGTAGGGTTCGAAGGCCAGCACCTTCAGCTTGCGCAGGTTGTTGCCGTATCCGTACATATCCCCGACATAGGGGTTAATCCGGGTGGCGAAGGTATAATCCTGCTGAGCTTCCGCAATCCGCCCCAACCGGTATTTGGCGATAGCCCGCTTGATATAAGCCTCGGCGAAATAGGGATTCTGTGCCACGGCATTGTCGTAAGATAAAATGGCGTTCTCAAACTTGCCCTGGGCCATCAGGTTGTCTCCAAGGATGAGGTGCCGGGTGATCCCCTCCCCCGCTATCACCGGGTTATCGCTGACGCGCGACTGGAACATGCCCAGTTGGGGCTGCTGGGCCCGAATCCCAGCAGTTCCCAAACTGAAACAGATTAGAATGAAAAAACACTGGCGTATGCCAGTTCGCAAATCGGATATATGGTTTGCCAGTATATATGAAACGCGGAATTTATGCATGGCTTGCTGGTTTGTTTAAGAAAGAAAAGCTTCACTGAATGATAGCTTTACTATTAAAACAAAATCTTCCGCGCCTGGTTCAAAAAACGGGCAGGTTTCCGAAAATAAAAAAAGAGGCTATACTGGCGAACGCGTGGTTTTGTCAGGATCAAAACCAGCGATGCCAGTATATACTGACCCGGCGGGTTTTGTAGCCGACAATACCTGCCGTGCGTCAGTATAAAAGACGGAAGTCTTCGATACAATAGTTTTGCTATTGAATTCATTCCAACAGCCGGCCTCCCAACAGGGTTTGCCGTATTTTTTCGGCATGCTGGCGGCTGACGGGAACGCGGTGTTCGCCGATGTGCAGCAGGTTGCCTTCCAGGGCCTGCACCTGTTGCAGGTTGGCCAGATAGGAGCGGTGGACGCGGTAAAACGGCGGGCAGGGCAGCTCTTCGGCCAGGGTTTTCATCGTCAGCAAGGTGGTCAGGCGGCGGCGGTGAGTGTAGAGCTGCACATAATTTTCCATGCTTTCCGCAAAGAGCAAATCAACCAGGGCGACCTTTTCGATCCTGCCTTCGCATTTTACGAAAATGTGTTGCTGGCCGCTCCCCGTTCTCCCGGCCTCCTGCAGCAGTTGGAAGTGGCGGCGTGCCTTGAGCGCGGCTTTCAGGAAGCGCTGAAAGGTAATGGGCTTGACCAGGTAGTCCAGCACTTCCAGCTCGTAGCCGTCGAGGGCAAAACTGGGATATGCCGTGGTGATAATCGTCAGCGGCGGCTTATCGAGGGTGCGGAGAAAATCCAGGCCGTTCATCCCGGGCATCTGGATATCGAGGAAGAGCAGGCCTACCCGGCCCGCTTCCAGTTCCGGCAGCGCTTCCAGGGGATCTTCGGCCGTGGCGTGCAGCGTCAGGAAATCGATCTTCTGAACATATCCTGCCAGGCCTTCCCGGGCGAGGGGCTCGTCGTCAATGATCATGCAATTCATAAGAGCGTCAGTTTTAAACAGGCCTCAAACCAGCCGTTTTCCCGGCGGGTTTCCAGCGCATGTCCCCGGGGAGCGATCAGGCGCAACCGGCGGCGGACGTTCTGCAGGCCGATGCCTCCCTCCTCCTCCCCGGCCGCCCTCAGCTGCGGCGCCGTATTGTTGCGGGTTTTAAAGCACAGGCACCCTCCGTCTACTGAGGCTTCGATGTGGATTTCGCCATTTTTGCGGGCCACGTATTTGAAGGCGTTCTCAATAAAGGGCAACAACAGGAGCGGGGGTATCTGTTCGCCGTTCAACTCCCGGGGCAGGCAGGTAGTGAGTTTCAGGCCGGAGGGCTGCCGCAACCGCGCCAGTTCGATATACTGCTCCAGATAGTCCAGTTCCTGCCGCAGAGGAATGCGCTCTGCATCTGCCAGATAAAGCTGGTAGCGAAGCAGGCTGGAAAAGCCTGCCAGCGCCTCGGCAGCGGCGGCGGGATCCTTTTTGATCAGAAAGTAAATGCTGTTGAGGGCGTTGAACAGGAAGTGGGGGTTGAGCTGGTTTTTCAGCATGGCCAACTCTGCCTGCAGCTTTTCCTCCCGCAGCCGGCGGTTGTGCTTTTCCATGCGCACCCATTCGATGATGAGGTAAACGCCCAAAGCGGGAAAAGTGGCCGTAAGCGTACTGCCGACCGAAGCCTTGACGGCCAGGTTGCCCGGATGAAAAAACACATCCAGCAATTCGGGCTGAACCAGGCTGAACCAGCCGTAGAGGGCGCCGGCAAGCAGGGCCGAGGCCAAAGCCAGCAACAAAGCCAGTGCCAGGCCGAATGCCCGGTACCGCCGTTGCTTCAACAGCCTGGGCGCCAGCAGCAGCAATAACGCATACACCGCCCCTGCATTGAACACCGTGAAGATAGAACTCGTGATGAGGGAAGGCCAGGACAATGGCTGGGGCGAAGAGACAAAAGACCAGAATACCGTATACAGCACCCATCCGGCTATTTGTGCCCCAATGATTATCGCGCGTCTGGTCATGTCAGGCTGAAATTATTCCCGTAATAATGAGAAAAAAACGCTGTCCGGCGAAGCTCTTTTTATGAACTGCCGGGCCGGGAGGGCCAACGGCGGCTGTCTGATGGCCAATTGCAGCTCAGTGTAACAAAAACCGCCGCTTTTCGTTCGCCGCCCGCCCCCCGGCCGCTCATCAATCCGTCGGCGCCAGCCGTCAAACGAACTGGCGCCCAACACTTTTCCGCTGCTTCTTTGCAACGAACCAAAATTTATGATCCGCTATGAAAAAGTACAGCATCCTTTTGGCCGGTTTGTTTTTTGCGATGAACATCCAGGCCCAGCCGGCATCCCGCCAGGCCCGTTACTACGAAGCTTACCAGCGCAACGACCTGGAACAGCTCGCCAGCGTCATCCGGGAGATGGAAACCGAAGCCCCGGAAGCCACCCTGTCCCTTGCCAAAGCAAAATACGGCGCGGTCGGCGCCTGCCTGGCCCGGCAGGACGAAGCTGCCGCCAAGCAATTGCTGGATGAAGCCGCCCGGCATACCAGGAAGTTGCTGAAGGAAAACGCCGGCGCCGAAGCCCATGCCCTGTACGCCGGCATCCTGGGCATGAAGATCGCCCTGTCGCCGGCGAAGGGGCCGTTTCTGGGCGGGCAGGCCGGCAAACACGCCGCCCGGGCCCTCGAACTTGAGCCGGACAACCCCTTCGTGCGCATGCACCACAGCAGCAACCTCTTCTACACGCCGCCCGCCTTCGGCGGCGACCTCCAAAAAGCCGTCGAGGGCTTCCGGATGGCCTGCCAGGGTTTTGAGGCGCAAGGCACCGGCGACAACTGGCCCTATCTCCAGTGCCTCGCCATGCTCGGCCAGGCTCTGGAAGCCGACGGGCAGAAAGACGCTGCCCGCAGCGCTTACCTGAAAGCACTGGCCGCAGCGCCCGAATTCAGCTGGGTGAAAAACCAGCTGCTGCCGGCGCTGGAGCGGTAGGCCCGGCCTTGCCGCACCCTTGGCCGTCCGGCAGGCACACTCCGGGGTGCGGCAACCCAGCCCTTATTTTTCAGACCAAAAAGCAGTATCGTGTTACAGATTCCCGAAGAATATCATATCATCCACAGCCACCTCTGCCTGGCCCATACCTTGTTGGCCATCCTGGCCATGGCAGCCGGCGCCCTGGTCGTCTTCGGCAGGAAAGGAACCGCCGGACACAAGCGCGTTGGCTACGTTTATGCCGCCGCCATGCAAGGGTTCCCCTGTTCGCTGCCGGAAGAATCAGTATCCCCCAAAATACCGCCGGAAGAACCACTCCAGCGTAAGCAGCCCGAGGAGGGCAAAGAACAGCCACCTGAGGTTGATCAACGGCTGGGTGCGGGAAGTTTCGTAGATGATGGGGCGGACGGTTTCCCGCTGGCGGATCATATCGGCGATGGAAGCAATCCCGGACGGATATACCAGTTGCCCGCCGTACTTTTCGCTTAACAGGCGCAGCAGGCCGTGGTCGGCAGTCGTTTCGTAGGATTCCAGCTGGATGGGCTGTACGCTGAACTGCCCGGAATAGGTGAAGTTTTCGCCGTTGTAATTGGTTGTGGCCTGGAAGCGGTAATCCCCCACCGGCAGGATGCCGGCGTCGAGCCGGTAGACATCGCCCGACCGGTTGAACGTAAAGTTGTACTCCTTGCCTTCGCTATCCGTGATCGACAGCCGGGCGTCGGGTTCGTTGACCAGTTCAAAGCTCTCGTTGTAGAGTTCGGCGTCGAAAAAGATACTCTCGTTCTCGTTGAAGATATTCTTGCTCAGGCTGGCCCGGAACCGGCGCTTGTCCTCTTTGAGGCTGAGATACTGCACGGTTTTCGTGGCCAGTTCATTAAAAATCTCGTGGTTCTGGTGCTGGAGGTAATCGAAAAGGCGCCATTTCCAGATGCCCTCGCCGAAGAGGATGCCTGTTTTGGCCCCGTCTTCCTCCCCCAAAACCAGCAACGGATACCGGGTGTCGACTTTGCCGATGCGCTGGTAAAGAAGCGCCTGGCCATTGCCGCTAAGGGCATATTCTCCGAATGGCGCCAGCAGGGGCGGGAAATTGGCGATATTATCCGCCAGGCGTTCGCTCAGCTTGAAAAAGGCGAAGCCGTTATTGACCCTGCCCTGCACTTCATTGACGTTGTCGCCGCCGGCGCGGACGGACGCCAGGGACTGGGCCTGGTTGAGCCGCGCCAGGTTGGATTGGGAACCCACGACAAGCAGATGAGGGATATTCGCCTGCCGGATGCTGTTCAGCAGCCCGGCGGCGTCGTTGGAGCGGCTGGGCAGCTGGTGCAGGATGATGAAATCGAAAGCAGCCACGCCCTCTTTCAATCCGCCGGCGTAGGCGGTGCTTATTTCGTAATTCTTGTTGCTGGACAACGCCTGGCGCAAGGCCGTTATATCCGGGTGAGGAGAATTGGCCAGGATCAGGATCTTCTGGCGGGCGTCCAGCACATCCACGAAGATGTCCTTGCTGTTGTTGGCCGTGCTGGCTTCGCCCGGCGCTTCCTCCAGGGCCACCCGGTAGCGCTGCACGCCGGCAGAGGCAGCCTCCAGGACAAACTCCCGGGTCTCAAAAAAATCATTGCTGTTGATATCGACCGGGTTTTGCTGAAGCAGCCGCAGCCGGCCCCCTTCCACCTTGTACACGTTGAGCCGGCTTTTGACGCCGGCGGCGTTCTCGGCGCTGAGGTCTACCTGGACGCTGAATTTATCGCCCAGGTAGGCAATGCGGTTGTGAAAAACGCGTTTCGTTACCAGGTCGCGCCGCTGGGTCGTATCCCCCAGCGCGATGGTAAAAACGGGCGCTCCCAGCTGGGTAGAGGCGTATAAAGGGTTGCTGCCCTCATTGTAGATGCCGTCGGTGGCCAGGATGACCGCGCCGAGGTTTTGATTGCTGTACAGGTCGTAAACCGCAGACAGGGCGTCGGAGAGGTTGCTCAGTTTATCCGGGAAAGTGAAGTCAATGCCTTCGCGGACATGGCTGCCGAAGGAATATTCCTTGAGCTCGAAATCGCCCTCCAGTTGGCCTGCCAGTTGCTGCAAAGACTCCTGATAGGCGTTCCGCTCAGCCTCCGTCCAGCCCTGAGCGGCCGACTCCGAAACATCCTGGGCCAGGACGATCACCGGTTTTTTCACATCCCGGATGATATGTTTCAGCAGGGGGGACAGGAGGAGCATCGCGATCAGGGTGACCGACAGGAAGCGGGCGCCGCCCAGGGCCCAGTTCAGGAAAGGAGATTGCTCCCGCAGGTTCTTGTCCCGGTAATACAGGAACGCCGCATAGGCCAGGCCCAGCAGCAAACACAGGAGGATGTACCAGGAAGGATATTGAAGAGTGATATTGTCCATGAAAGTCTTAGAATTTGTCGCAAAGCGTTCCCCGAATGATAACTTCTCAGGTCGCGGTTTGTTCTTTTGTTCGGGAGTATAAATCCCGCAATTATAACGGATTTTTCGGCGGCGGCCGGGCCGGCCGGTGTTACAATAATGTTAAAAACGGCGGCCCGCCATCCTAATTTCCGTTTTTTCGTTAAAATGCCGGGCAAAGGTATGGAATTCTGATGCCCTCTGCCGTTTTTAATAAAGGTTTCTGTTCAGCTTGCCGGCCAACCTGGTTTTTTCGCTGAAAGGCAAGCTTCCTCAAATAATACAAAAAAAGAACTCATGAAAAAAATAGCCATCCTTCTGTTCATTGCCTTTATTGCCCTGCAGGCCCGGGCGGCCTACATCCTCATCCCCATGGATGCGGAGTCCCAGAAAAACCACCTCAAGGCCTACGGCATCGCTTACTGGGTGCTGGCCGGCGGGTCAGAGGCCTGGTGGCTGCTCAATTACCGGGGCGGGAGCTTCGCTTTCCAGCACAACCGCGTTTTCGAAAAAGAATGCCTGACCCGGGGCGTCAGCTACGAGATCATCGCCGACGGCCAGTTCAACAAAATACTCGAAGACATCTCCAACCCCGAGGTCAACATGGAAGCGATGAAGCTGGAAAAGGCGCCGAAGATAGCGGTCTACACCCCGGACGTCAACGCCAAAGGGGAAAAGATACAACCCTGGGACGACGCGGTGACCCTGGTGCTCACCTACGCGGAGATTCCCTACGAAACCATTTATGATACGGAAGTGCTGGGCGACGAACTGATCAAATACGACTGGCTGCACCTCCACCACGAGGACTTTACCGGGCAGTACGGCCGGTTCTACCGCTCCTACCACAACCAGCCCTGGTACCGCGAAAACCAGCGCCGCATGGAAGAGCTGGCCAGCATGCACGGATTCAGCAAGGTCTCGCAGCTCAAACTGGCCGTCGTCAGGAAGATCAAGGAGTACGTCATCGGAGGAGGCTTCATGTTCGCCATGTGCTCGGCCACCGATACCTACGATATCGCCCTGGCCGCCGAAGGCATAGACATCTGCGCCGAAATGTACGACGGCGACCCCATGGACCCCGACGCCCAGTCTAAACTGGATTTCAGCGCCACCTTCGCCTTCGAGAACTTCCAGCTGTCCCGCAACCCTCTCGAGTACGAGTATTCCACCATCGACCACAGCCGGGGCCGCAACGTCAACCCCGAACAGGACTACTTTACCCTCTTCGACTTTTCCGCCAAATGGGACCCCGTGCCTACCATGCTGACTCAAAACCATACCCGCACCGTCAAAGGCTTTATGGGCCAGACCACGGCCTTCCAGAAGGAGTTCATCAAGTCTAACGTCCTGGTCATGGGAGAAAACAAGCCGGTGCAGGAAGCCCGGTATATCCACAACAACTACGGCCAGGGCTTCTGGACTTTCTACGGCGGCCACGACCCGGAGGACTACCGCCACTACGTCCACGACCCCGAGACGGACCTCAACCTGCACCCCAACAGCCCCGGCTACCGCCTGATCCTGAACAACGTGCTGTTCCCGGCAGCGAAAAAGAAGAAGCGGAAGACGTAAGGGAGAGTGTGAAAGTGCATAGGTGTAAACGTGTAAGCGTGTCCCGTCCGTCTGGTCAGCCGGATAAATCTCTGCGAGCCGGGTAAAAAATGTGTAAACGTGGCCTGTACGGCGGGGCTGCCTGATGGCTGTTCCCAGGCTGCCTTCATTTACACCTTTACACCTTTAAACAGATTGGCGAATATGCTCCTGAACTAAAAACTTTGTTTTTTGAGCAAACTTTTTCAAACAAGTAATACATTAACACATTTTCCCCCCATCCCTTACGGCTCCTCAAACCGCGTGAAAATCAGCCCGGCCAGGATGCACAGGGTGCCGCCGAAGACGGCGGCCAGGCGGATGCCCAGGTCGTCGTACGGGTCTTTTCCCAATAAAGTGAGGATGGTGAACGCCATGATGCCGATGGTCTGGCCCAACTTGGTGGAAAAGTTGCGCACTGCGAAAAACATAGCTTCTTTTTGCTGGCCCGTGTCGGCTCCGTCCTGTTCGGCGATCTCGGCGATTAGCGCATAGGGCAGGATGCCGAGGAAGGCGGTGGGAACGGCGACGATCAGGGCGAATCCAAAGATTTGCACCCGGGGCGGCAGCGGCCCTTTTCCCAGAAAGAACAAACCCATCAGGGCGATGCCCAGGCTCAGCAAGGACCAGATCATCAGCTTGCGCTTTTCCACCCGGGCGGACAGCCGGACGACGAGGGGGTAGAACAATAGGGAAAACAGGACCATAACCCCCATGACCGCCCCGCCGATGCCTTCGTTGAGAAAGAGCAACACTTTGACGAAGTAAAGCATGCCGCTGCTGATGATGGTCAGCGAAACGAAATAGGAAAAATCAGCCGCGATGAAGACGAGGAAGTTGCGGTGGGCGAGGATATGCCGGAATGCCGCGATGAAAGGCACGGTCGCCGGCTCGCCATAGCAGTCGCGCTGTTCGTCGATGGCAAAAAGGGGAACGGCCATAAAGACACCTCCCAGCAGGTACAGGCTGCCGATAGCCAGCTGGAACGCCACATGGCGGTTGGTCAATTTGAAGAGGCCCTGCACCAGGTCCGCTATGGCCGGCGTCTGGGAAGACAGGATGATGCCCAGCACAAAGGCCAGGGACAACCAGGTGGAGAGCCGCACCTTGGCCGCCGAGCCGGGCGCCAGTTCCGGCAATAATGCGTTGTAGGGAATGATATAAATGGTCACAGACAAGTAAAAAAATGCCTGGATAACCGTCAGCCACCACACGTTGCGGTAGCTTTCCAGAAATTCGAGAGGCAGGAAGACCAGTATGCCGAAGACGACCGAAGGCAGCACGCCCACCTTCATAAAGGGGATCCTGCGGCCGCGGGAGTGGTGAAAGCGGTCGCTCCAGTTGGCGATCAGCGGGTCGGTAACGGCATCGAGCAGCCGCCCGCTGGCGGCGATCAGCGACAGCAACGTAAAAATGCCGAAGACGGTGGCCTGCGGGATCAGCTGCGCCATCCCCGAATTGCTGGGCGGGATATAAAAATAGATCAGCATCACCGCAATGATGTTGATCATAATGGACCAGCCCAGCATCCCGCAGGCATACCCCAGCTGTCGCCACACTGATAACGGCTGTTCCGGCATGGAAGGTTCTTTCAGATATTCGGCTCAAAATAACTCAAAAAGTTAACATATCGGCCACGAGCGCTCGTTCTATATTTAATCCCTGGATTCAACGAAGCTGCCAAAAACGGTGTTTTTGCAAATAGATGTCACGGCAAAGATCGTGGCAAAAAACGGAATGGCTGGCTTTGGCAGTTGCCCCTTTTCCCGGACTCCACGCCAGGCCACCAACAACTAATCCATTTTTGACCGAATTAAAAACCACAAGCATGCCTCATCGATTTCGATTCGTCCTCTGGCTGGCTCTGCTGGCCCTTGGCTTCATGGCCGGCATCGCCTGGAAAGGGAGGGATGCCTTGCCCGGGGAGAAAGAACCCGCCGAAGCGGATTCAACGGTAACCGGCGAAGCGGCTGCCCTGACTAAGAACACCAACCTGCCTTCCGCCCGGGAGGCTGCCCCCGGCAATGGGCTCACCCCGCAGGAACGCGCCACCATCAAACTGTTCGAAGAAGCCAAGCCCTCCGTTTGCTTCATCACCACCTCCAACGTCCGCATGGACTACTTCACCCGCGACGTCTCGGAGATCCCGCGGGGCACCGGCTCCGGTTTTGTATGGGACCTGGGCGGCCATATCGTCACCAACTTCCACGTCATCCAGGGCGCCGACCGGGCCATCGTCACCCTGGAGGACCGGTCCACCTGGCCGGCAAAGCTGGTGGGCAAGGCACCGGAAAAAGACCTCGCCGTCCTCCGCATTGACGCGCCCCGCGAACAACTCTACCCCATCCCGATCGGAAGTTCCGAAGACCTGCGCGTGGGCCAGTCCGTCTTCGCCATCGGCAATCCATTTGGCCTAGACCAAACCCTGACCACCGGCATCGTCAGCGCCCTGGGCAGGGAAATCCAGTCGGTGGCCGGCATCCCCATCCGCGACGTCATACAGACCGACGCGGCCATCAACCCCGGCAATTCCGGCGGCCCCCTGCTCGACTCCTCCGGGCGCCTCATCGGCGTCAATACTGCCATCTACAGCCCCTCCGGCGCCTCAGCCGGCATCGGCTTCTCCATTCCGGTCGACGCCGTAAGCTGGATCGTGCCGGAACTGATCGAATACGGCGAACTGCGCCGCCCCACCCTCGGCATCGACCTGGCCCGCCCCGAGGTCATCACCCGCCTCGGGCTGGAAGGGGTACTCGTGATCAACGTCAACCGCGGCAGCGCAGCGGAACGGGCCGGCATCCGGCCGACAACCCGCGACCGCTACGGATACATCAAACTGGGCGATATCATCATCGGCCTGGGCGACAACAAGATCAAAAACAACAGCGACCTGATCCTCGCCCTGGAGAAATACCAGCCGGGCGATGTCGTCACCGTCCGCCTGCGCCGGGATGACGAAGAACTGGATGTCCGGCTGAAACTGGACCCGGCGCGGTGAAGGGCTCAAAACGTCAGAACGGTAGCCCCGGCTGCCATTGGGAACAACGGCTTATGAAAGTTTAAACGTTAATCCGGCAAAAATCTATCCGGAGATTTGTTTCTTTTTACATAGAGTTTTTTATATTTGTGCCACGATCGTGAACTATCGGGAAGAATCTTTGTTTCACGTTTAAATTTGCAAAGGCTTTCCTGTAAAAGTTAAAAATTGAATAGCAATAGTGACAAAAGTCACAGAATCAGGTAAGGAAAGTTTTTACCTTTGCATTGTAAAAAGCTCGCAAACAGATGTGAAAGAAAGTTTGAAATTTTTTTCAAAAGGATGTGACCCTGGCTCAAAACTGCGTCAGAAAGGATGTATTTAAAAGGCGAAAGCAAGCCTCCAAAGAGGCAAGCAAACGTCAAATTTCAAGGGGAATGCAGTTGATTGACAGCCAGGGGATGTGTGAGCTGAGATGTTGAAGCAGAACGTTAAAGTCCACTGGCTGTCTCAACATTTTCGATTAAGAAAGGTTTTCATGATATGAATATGGGTTTTAGGTGTTTTTCTCGGGGAGCTATCTTGTAGCTCCCCTTTTTTTTTTTGGACGGACCAACTTTAGGTGACCCGCAATAATAAGGAAACAGGTGCGAGCCGGGCTGCCCTTATCTCCCACCCGATTACTGCACCATCACCTTCTCTACCCACCGCGCTCCTCCGGCTTCGATGATGAGCACATACAGTCCCTTCGGCGCGCTTCGTATATCGACCGGCACCAGGTTGCTCCCGCCTTTGTAGTTCATCCTCCACGCCATCACCGCTTTCCTGTGCATATCGAACAGATAAAAACGGGCTTCCCCGCTCAGCCGGGAATCCAGCTCTACGATGAAGTCTCCGTCCGATGGGTTCTCGTAAACGATGGGAGGGTTCAGCCTTCCCGGAGGAATGGGATCAGCACAGTCCGGCAGGATGAAACAATGCGTGAAATTACAGCAGTTGGTGTGCAGGCTGTCCGGCCCGAGTTCGTGCAGGGTTACGGTGAAACAAACGGTGTCCCCCGGCAATGCCGGCGGCCCCAGCAGCAGGCTGATGGGGAAGGTGCCGCCCGGCGCCAGCGTGCCCAGGGACAGAACCTGATCGTAATTGCCCATGCCGGCAGGTGAACTGACCGCAATGTGCGCTTCCCCCATGGTGTAGGCGGAGGTGTTTTTCAGCATAGCCCCGTATACCCAGTTTCCATCAGCATCGCAGACGACTTCTTCTTCGAAAAGATAACCGCAGTCCGGCTCACAGAACAGGGTAATGGTGTCGCGGCATACCACTTTTCCATTTTGCATCCACTTGACCTCCAGCAACTGACCGGGCGCCTGGCTGGTTTGAATACAAATCTCCGGCAGTTGAAAGGCACCCGTACTCAGGTAGCCGCCGGAAGGCACCAGCTCAATAATAGCTGGCGAATAATCTGCCGTCACCCAACCGGAGCCAAAAGGGTTGTCGATCGTCATGTCCGTTCCGGGAGAGAGCATACACAGGCTGATGCCGTCGAAAAAGCCGGATTGGTAGTTGTTGAAAAGGGTGATATCAAAACAGCAATCGCCGGCCGGAGTCAGGCTCTCTACGCCTATGTCATCACAAGGCTCACAATCGGGGATCGGCACGCAGTACAGCGTATCCAGCGAACAGCACAGGGCGTCGGGTACCAGCAGCGGGTCGTCCTCGTGCGCGATCAGGTTGAAGCAGAAATCCTGCCCGGCAATGCCCGGGCCGGAGAGCAGCAACCTGAACGTCCGGCACTCGCCGGGTTGGATAGGGTTGCCCGTCACGTCAATAGCGGGCGGGCTGGCCAGGATGCCGGCCGGGCCAGCAGGCTGGACCTGAACGAATCCCACATCAAAAGCCCCGTCAGCAGGGTTGCATATCGTCAGCTCGTAAGCCACCTCGCCGTTCTCGCAATAAATGGTGTCGGCAGGCATATAGAGGCAGTCCGGCTCTACCGGGCAGTTGAAAGCCAGCGTGTCCGAACAGACGATATTCAATTCGGGATCGTACCAGTCGAAGATTACCTGTTGCGGGCTGCTCTGCACGTTGGTCATGCAGAAGGCCAGGAAACTGTCCAGCTGCCCGCCTGGCAGCGGCATGTTTGGCTGGCTGTTCACCAACCCGATCCAGTGGGTGCCGATCGTCTGTACGCCCAGAGCAGGATCGAGGCCGGACAAGTCGAAATTCAGATCGGTGTCCGGGCTGTGGATCATCAGCCCCAGCAGGCCGGCGCTGTAAGTATTGTCGTAGCTAAGGTTCCAGCAGCAGCTGTCGCCGGCGGGAGTAGCGGAAACGGCCAGGGAGGCGCAGTCGCATTCCAGCACCTCCAGGATCAGCGTATCGGAAGTGAGCGTGCAGCCGAATCCGGTCGTGCCCGTCAGGCTGTAAGCGCCGCTCTGGCTGACGACCAGGCACTGGCCGTCGGCGCCGGCGATGGGCGTCCCGTTGAAGTTCCACTGGTAGGCGGCCAGCCCCTCCGGCCCGCAGAGGGTATCCGGGTTGCAGGTTTCGTAACAACCGGTGGGGACGATGCACAGGCCGGGCAGCGGATAAATGTCGGCGCTGGCCGAACCCCGGCAGCCGGTGAGGGTATCGGTGCCGGCCACGGTGTACGTTCCCGCCTGCAGGACGGTGATGGACGGGCCGGCGCTGCCGTTGCTCCAGGTGTAGGCGACGTTGGGCTGCACCGGGTTTACGGCCAGTATGCTGGGGGAACCTTCACAGGAATCCGGCATTACGCTAACCGTAAAGCCGGGAGATACTTCTACTGTGACAGAAAATGGCGCCGAGGTGGCCAGGCAGCCGTTGGCGTCGGCAACGGCCACGGAATAGGCCGGCAGCAGCCCTCCGTCGCAAACCACCAGTTGCTGCCCGGTTTGGAAGGGGATGGGCAGCCCGCCGTCATCCAGCCACTGATAGGTGTACCCAAAGCCGGCGGGAGCGCTGAGCGTTGTGCAGCCCTGGTCGCAGATCACCGGGCTGCCGGCGATGAACGCATCGGGCGCCGGGTATACGACTACGGTTACGGGGTCCGGCACGAGCGTGCACCCGTTGGCGTCGGTGACGATGACGCTGTACTCCCCGGCCGCGCTCACTGTGATGAGTTGGGCAGTGGCGCCGTTGTTCCAAAGATAGGTATAACCGGAGCCGGCGGGGGCAATCAGGTTGACGGTTTCTCCTTCGCAGATCGTCAGGGAAGGCGTATAGGCGATAGTATCGCCCGGCGGGGCCGGGTGGACGACAATAGGTTGTACCGTGGTGTTTGCACAACCCTGGGCGTCCCCGCCGGTAAGGCTTACCGTGTAAGTGCCCGGGCTGAGGTAGGTATGGGATGGGTTCTGGCTGCCGTTGGTGGCGCCGTCGCCGAAATCCCAGAACCATTGGATGATGCCCGCGCCGGCGCCGCTGAAGTTGACCGGCTGGCCCACACAGGCAGGGCTGGGCGCAGCGGCAATCCCCGGGCTGGGCGGCCCGGCGACGCTGACGGCCTTAGTGAGGGTAGCCTGGCAGCCGCCGGCGATGGTGACGGTTAAGGTAACGCTGTAGGTGCCAGGGCTGGAGTAGGTATGGCTGGGGTTCTGAGACGTGGAGGTAGCAGCATCTCCAAATGACCAGGACCAGGAGGTGATGCTGTTGCCCGGCAGGAAGGTCGACAGGTCGGTAAAAGATACCGTCTGGCAATTTTCGGCGAACGAAAAGTCGGCCGCCACCGGCACGCTGACGCTGCGGGTGCGGGTGACGGTGCAGAAGCCGGTGCCGGGCGCCGCTTCCGGCACCTGGGCGGCCACTGCAGCGACGAAGTAACCGGCTTTGGTGTAGGTATGGACCGGGAAGAGGAGGGAACCGGTATTGATGTTGTTTCCGGGGTCGCCGAAATTCCAGCTCAGCACGGTGACGTTGGCGGTTTTGAAGGTGTAAAAGTTCACCACATTGCAGTTGGGCGCCTGGTTGATAGCGTTGGTGGACAGGTAGTAGGACTGGGGCGTGCAGCCTCCGGAAGTGGTGCAGTTGTCCGTCTGTACCACCGTTATCGTATTGGAAGTATTGGTGCAGCCGTTGGCGTCGGTTACCACCACGTGATAAGCAAAAGTACCGTTGATATTCGTATTGGTATGGATAAAGGTGGCCTGCGTGGGCGGCAGGGCCTGCGGAATGCCGTTGCAGAACCACTGGAAGGTGTAACCGGGATTCGTTTGTGCATACATGGTGACGCTGGCGCTGTTGGGCGGCGCAATACACAGTACCGTATTGTTCGGAGTGGAAATATCGGCTACCGGGCCGGAAAGGGCAACGGCTGTGTAGGTGCCTGCTGCCTGGCAACCGCCGGCATCGGTGGTGTTGACCGTGTACGTACCTCCGCTGGCGATGCTGATGGATGGCGTAGTGGCGCCCGTGCTCCACAGGTAGGAGGAGAAGCCGCCGCCGGTGCTCAGCGTGGCCGGCACACCAGGGCATAAGACGCCCGTTTGGGTGATCACCGGCACCTGAGGGGCGACCAGCGGAATACTCTTGCTGGTGGAAAGCGTATTGCCGCACAGCTTTACGGTTAATGACAAAATAGCCATGCCCGGGTCGTTGTTCCACTGCACCTGAATATTGGGCGTGCCCTGCCCGCTCACTACACTGCCAAGGGTGGCGGGTGTGATGGCCCAGGTGAAGGTAGCGTCCGGGTGCTGGGCCGGCCCTGCTGAATAGCTCTGGGTGCTGTTGGTGCAGGCCGGCGGCCCGGTGATGGCCAACGGGCCGTTGAGCAGTTTGGGCAGTACGGTGATCGAAATGGGATCGGAAGTACAGAAGGGCGAATTGAGCTGATATTGCTGTAATGCCAGGGCGTACGGCCCGCCGGCGTTCCAGGTGACAGACACCGGGTTTCCGGTGGGCGAAGACAGGGTGCCGCCCGTCACCGTCCAGCTGAAACCCACGCCGCTTTCCGAAGTTTGGGCGAAGTAGGCATACGCCTGCCCCGGGCAGATCACCGTGGGCCCGTCGATGCTGTCGGGCGGCGGCAGTTCTTCCACCCGCATCCGCACGGAGACGGAATCGTTGCAGTATACTGCAGGGTTGTTGGGTTTGGCGGTGACCGTGTAAATTCCGGGGCCGCTGTCCCAGGTGACGTTGATGGCGTTTGTCCCCTGCCCGCTGAAAGTGGCAGCAGGGCTTACCGTCCAGGTATAGGAAGCGGATGGGGCGGCGGTGGCGAAGAAGCTGGACACGCTATTGGCGCAGGCCACCGCCGGGCTGGGCCCGGTGACGTCAAATTCCGGTTTGATGGCCACCGTCAGGCTGGCCGTGCCCGAGCAATCGCCCGGCTCGTGGCCGGGCAGGCCGCCGAGGAAGCTGCTGGAATAGTTCAGGTTGAGCACACCGGGGCCGGGGGCTGTACCCCACTGCACCACTACTGTATTGGTTCCCTGGCCGGAGAGGATAGCCCCCCCCGAAGCCTGCCAGTCGTAGTACACGCTGGCCCACTTGGGCACGGTGTAAGTGGCCGTGGCGTTCTCACAAACCTCGATCAGGCCGTTGATCCCGACGGAGGATGGGACGATGGGCACCTTTACCGAGACAGGCTCGTCGCAGTAGGCCTCGTCGCAACCCGCCACTTCCAGCACCACGGTGCCGAACGGCCCGGCGCCCCACTGCACGCAGATGGTGTCGTTGCCCTGGCCGGCAAAGGCGATGGGGGTGCCGTTCTCGTCGAGCACCGTCCAGTTATACGTTGCGCAGTTCATGGCGTCGGTCCAGTATTTGGTGCTGTCGTTGGCGCACAGCGTGGAAATCCAGTAGATGCCGGGGCCTTCCAGGGAGTCTACGGCAACACTGAGGGTAGTGGAATCGGTGCAGCAGCAGAGCGGGTTGCCGAGTTCGTCATAGTTGTTCCGGGTGGCGTATAGGGTGACCGTGTAAGTGCCTGCCGAGGCATATTGGTGGGTGGGTTCGAACTGGGTGGAGGTATTGCCGTCGCCGAAATCCCAGAAGAAGCTGTTGCCGCCGGTGGAGGTATTGGTGAAGCTGATGGGGCCATTCAGGCACACGCTGGTGTCCGATGCTGCAAAGGCAGCGGCGGGCCCTTCCAGGATATCCACACAAATTTCGATCACCGTCGTTTCGTTATTGCTGCCGGTGATGGCCACCGATATGGCCCCGCTGCCCGGCGCGCCCCAGCTGACGTGGATTTCTGCCGGGTTGGCGCCGGCGGTGAACGTGCCGCCCGCAACCGACCAGTTGTAAGTGTTTGCGGGGTTATAGCTGACGAAATAGGTGGCATCTGAATTTTCGCAGGCATACGCGCAGCCAGGGCCCATGGGGTTGCCGCCGCCGGTGGGATCGTCCGCTGATCCTGCGTAGTCCTCCAGGTTGACGACAAAACACTCCGGCTTGGGGCATTTCACGGTGAGGAAAACCAGGCCGATGCATTCCGGGCCGCTCTGGCAGCCTTCGATGCGGTACTCCAGCACGTGCTCTCCGCAGCAGCCCGGATCATCGCTGAGGGATACCAGCCGGCCGTCTTCCAGGATGTTGAAGCAGTTGGAGGGCGACGCCATAAAAACGGGCAGGAAAGCGCCCGGGGGCAGGAGGTCGTTGTCGGTGACTTTATACGCTATGTTTTCGCCCAGTTCGACACACAAAGTGTCATTCACAGCGACGATATCGCCCGGTTGGGCGGCGGGCTTTCCCAAAAAACAGGCGGACAAACAAAAGATCAAGGCCAAACTGAGGGTTCTCATATCCTGGTGGTTTATGGAGCTTTCCCGGAAAGCGTACTGCAACTGCAAGACATGCAAATGCACTGCCTTCTCCAGAACAAGCTTAAATGGATTTAAAAGTAAAATACTCCGCAGGCAAGCTGTTTGCGGATGAAACCGGCCGGAGCCGGATCAGATATGAGAATAGTACGAAATGGGACTGTAAATATACGATAATTTATTGAATGCGCAATGGGCAGATACGGCTATCCGTCTGACGTTGGACAGGTTGACTGTTGTTTGTTGCTCGTTGCTCCGGAATCACACGCCCTTGCAACTTATAGGCTGCCGGTGTTGTCAAGCCTTAGGCGGGTAGCCGCAGATACAGCTGAAAATAAAGTTATAATCAGCTGTATCCCATTTTTTTTATGCGCTTGCAGCTGTTTTTAGAACTGCTATGCCAGCAAATAACGGATCAAATTATCTTCAGCAAATCCTCCATAGTTTTTGACGGAGACAGGTTGGCCAGGAAATCTTCGCAGGGTAAACACAGAACGTCATTTTTCATTAGCCTTTCTGCTCCCCGATAGAGGAGGATGCGCCGGCTGACGGGATAATCCTTGCCAAATTCATTCAAGCCCCTAAGGTCTGCCTGCCGGATTCTATTGCCATCCTTAACCTCGATGGCATAAAGGCCGGCTTCGCCGTATAAAATAAAATCCACTTCTACCCCCCTCTGAGAACGCCAGAAGGAAAGCGTGAAACGGCCGGGGGAATAAGCCAACCACGCGCGGAGATGTTGCGCCACCAAGCCCTCCAAAGCCGCGCCTCCAATCTCCTCGGGCTTGTCCAGCGGTCCTCTGGGGCGCAAAGCTTGAAATACTCCTGCGTCAAAGAAATAGAACTTCGGATGGGAGGACATGGCTCTCGATGCCCTTTTAGTAAATACAGGAAGGCGAAAAGCAAGCAGGATATCCTCCAGTATCTGGATGTAGTTGTCCACTGTTTTTCTTCCCACGCTACAATCCCGGGCTACATTGCTCACATTAAGGACGGCCGCATGCGATAAACTTATAGCCTCCAGAAAACGGGAAAAATCGCCGATATTCCTGGCCAGGGATTCCTGAAATACCTCCTGCTGAATGTACAGGGAAACGTAAGCATCAAGGGTGGCATTTTTATCTGCAGACTGGTAAACGACCGGCAATAAGCCAAACTGGACGGCCTCGCCAAGAGCGGGTGAACCAGGCAGCTCGGAAAGCATAAACGGGTGCATCGTTTTGCGGATAGCCCGGCCTCCCAACAGGTCGACCCCTGCAGATTTGAGCTTCCGGGCACTTGACCCGGTGAGGATAAACCGGTGGCCTTCTTTTTTTTCGATGATGCTGTGAACCAAAGGCAGCAATTCGGGCACTCTTTGGATTTCGTCAATCACCACATCTTTTTTCTGAGGATTGCCTTTGATAAGTTCCTCCAACCGCTCCGGATAAGCTTTATATTGGCGGTAGTTTTCCGGTTTCAGAAGGTCCAGCCACAATGCGTCTGGCAGGTGGTTTTGCAGGAAAGTGGATTTTCCTGTCCCCCTTGGACCAAATAAGAAGCAATTTTGTTCTGGAAGATTTTGAAATCTTGGAATGTATAATTCCATTTTTGTATCAAAAATAATACTTTTAATTCCAAAATTGTAACTTTTTTTAATTATTTTCCGCCATTCCAAAACAATATAACCATGCCAGCCCACCCCTACCTGCTCGCCGAAACAAACTGGAAAACCGTCAAGGCCACCGACTACCAACTGGCCGTCCTGCCCTGGGGCGCCACCGAGGCGCACAACTACCACCTGCCCTACGCGACCGACAATTTTGAGTCGCAGTACGTGGCGGCGGAGGCGGCCCGCAAAGCCTGGGAGCAGGGCGCCAAAGCTATCGTCCTGCCCGGCATCCCCTTTGGCGTCAACACTGGCCAGCTGGACGTCCGGCTGTGCATCAACATGAACCCGAGCACCCAGTACGCCATCATCAAGGACGTGACCGACGTGCTGCTCCGCCACGGCATCCGCAAGCTGGTGATCCTCAACGCCCACGGCGGCAACAACTTCAAGACGATGATCCGGGAGCTGGCCATCGACTATCCGGACATGTTCGCCTGCAGCGTCGACTTCTGGCGGGTAGGAGACGCTAAAAAATACTTCGACGAGCCGGGCGACCACGCCGGCGAGCTGGAGACCAGCATCATCCTGCACCTCCACCCGGAACTGGTGCTACCCCTGGAAGAAGCTGGCCCGGGTAAAGGAAAGAACTACCGCTTCAAAGCCTTCAGAGAAGGCTGGGCCACCTCCCAGCGACACTGGACGAAGGTGACGGCCGATACCGGGGTGGGCAACCCCGCCCGGGCCACAGCGGAAAAGGGACAGGCATACCTGGAGATGGTGACGGACGAGATCGGCTCCTTCCTGGCGGAACTGGCGGGGACGGAAGTGGAAGACATGTACGGGTAGCGGCAGGATGGGCAGGATTCGCGGCATAACCCAGATGGGAAAACACATGGGGATGAGCGGCCGCACTCTGGCGAGAAGGCTGTCGGAAAGGAGGCTCACCTTCAGGGAACTGGTGAAGCAAACCCAGGAAAAATATCAAAAGACCTGCTCCGGAATTCCTCCGATACCGTGAGCGAAATCGCCTTTCAAACCGGCTTCTCGGAGCAGAGCGCCTTCAGTTAGAGATTTGTAAATCTACCTTATACAATTACCTTCGGCATAGAAGGGTAATGGTAAAAGGGAAAAAGGGATAGAACTTTTACACGCCCCGGCAAATGTCCAGCGGTGTGTGTCAGATTATTTAGTGTCTGACCGAAAACGCCAGGCTGCCAGCTGCCTGTCAGGCCTAATTTTACATGCCCATCGAAAAGTATGGCATTCGGGGCCATATTCCATCGAAACGTTGGTTTTTTTGCACCCTGCACAAAAGCACGTAATTTTCCAGCTGGTTTAAATTTCATAGCGAATAAACTGCAGGTCAGAAATTCGGTCAAAATCTTTATCCGCTGAGATCAAGGGAAGGTTCATGTATATCGAAGTGGCAGCTATGATGGCATCCGGAAGCTTCAGTTTATACTTTTGTTTCAAGTCGATGGTAATTCTCTTAATTGCCTGATTGAGGTCAACTATAATGCAGTTATTCAAAAGTTCTTCTATAATCGAACGATCCTCTTCTTTTATATCCTGAAATCCAAGTAATTCCAATTCTGTGACGAACGATACATGAACATCTCGTCCGTTCAAAAGCTCAGCAATAGTAGTGTCGCCATTCAATAGATACAATGCTATGTTGGTATCAATTAGTAAGCTACTCCCACTCATCTCTCATTGCTTTTTGGATGGCCAAAGGCAACAAATGCAAATTCAGTACACCACAGTACCTATGTGCATTAAACTTACTTTTCTTTGGCAACGCATCCAAAAGCTTATCTATGCTTGCTTTATCACTTGCTCGCT
>JAGFJD010000430.1 GCA_024102975.1 Phaeodactylibacter sp.
ACATTTTGGGGGCTACTTGTGTAAAGGTGTGAAAGTGTAAACGTGTAAATGATTGGGAGCCAATTTCTTTTACACCTTTACACGCTTACACTTTTAAACGGACCAGAAAATGTCTAGTGGTGTGCCTTCTTACCCTTTCTGCAACACCACCCGATACTTCTCCTGATCCTTCAAAAGCTCAATAGCTTCCTCGATTTCTACATCATTCCTCAGCCCCATCCGGATTTTGCCTTCCTGGTAGTAGTAGCGGCTGGAGATTTCCTTCTCGATCAGGTCTACGATCACGTCTTTGTTGTCCAGCAGGGCGTCTTTCTTGTCGGACGCGATCTTGGCTTTCAGGGCGTCGATCTGCGCGGCGAGTTCGTAGCCCTCTTCGGCGCTTTCCTCCACCAGTTGTTTCAGCAGCTTTTCGCTTTCCGTGTCGTATTCGAACTGGCGCTCCGAGAGGAACCGAACAAAGCCGTCGAAGTCCTTGAAGCGGAACTCCTCTACGCCGGGGATGCTGTCGTGCTTCAGGCAGAATTGGGTGACGTAGTCAAAGATGAGGTGTTGCTCCAGCAAGCCCTGGACGATAGCGGCATCGGTAAACCTGTCGATCATTACATCCGGCTTGACGCCGCCCCCGTCCAGCACGGTGCGGCCGTTGCGGGTTTTGAAGGGCGTGCGCTGGTCGTCCGGTATGTGGATGGGTTCGCCGTCTTCGTACTCTACGCTCTGTATGCAGCGGCCGCTGGGAATGTAGTATTTGGCGGTGGTCAGCTTCAGTTTGGAATTGTAGCCGATGTCTCTGGTATTCTGCACCAGCCCTTTCCCGTAGGAGCGCTGCCCGATGAGGATGCCGCGGTCGTAATCCTGGATCACCCCGCTGACGATCTCGGAAGCGGAAGCGGAGTTCTTGTTGATCAGGATGGTGAGGGGGATGTCGAGGTCGACCGGCTGGTTCATGGTGCTGAACGAGCGGTCCCAGTCTTTGACCTTGCCTTTGGTGGTCACGACCAGTTCGCCGCGGGGGATGAAAACGTTGCAGACGTTGACAGCTTCGTTGAGCAGGCCGCCGCCGTTGCCGCGCAGGTCGAAGACGATGCCTTTCAGGGCCGGGTTTTGTTCTTTGAGTTCCCGCACCGCGTTGGCCACGTTGGAGCCGGCGTCGCGGGTGAAGGTGGTCAGGGCCACATAGCCGATGCCGTCGGCAACGATGCCGTGGTAGGGCACGTTGGGTACCTGCACTTCGCCGCGGACGAGGTCGATGTCGAAGTCGCCCTCCCGGCCGGGCCGGCGGATGGTCAGCTTGACGGTGGTGCCGGGGAAGCCACGGAGGATATTGTTGATGGCATCCGGGTCTTTGCCGGTGGCGTCCTGTCCGTCCACGGCAATGATTTTGTCGCCGGGGCGGAGGCCGGCTTTGTCGGCGGCTTGTCCCTGGTAAAGTTCAGTAATAGTGACGAAGTCGCCCATCTTCTGGCTGATGGCGCCGATGCCGTTGTACTTGCCTTCGGTCATGAAGCGGTACCCTTCAATCTCTGATTCGGAGATGTAGTTGGTGAACGGGTCGAGCGATTCCACCATAGCGTCGATGCCGACGCGCATCAGGTGGCCGGGATCGACATCGTCGACGTAGTAGGTATTGATCTCTTTGTAGAGGTTGGTAAAAATCTCTATGTTCTTAAGGATTTCGAAGTACTTGTTGTCGGGCTGGTGGGAGGCCGCTATTCCAACGAAGAGCAGGCTGATAATGCCCGCGTATTTCAGTATCCGCTTCATGTGATAAAAGGATTTTTTATAATCAATTAACGCCGTTTGAATTTCAAGTTACGGAAAAAGCTCATTTTTTTCTGATCCGGTGCAGTGCCGCCGGCCTTTCTGACAGGCTTTTCGGCATGGCCATTGGCCCTGAATTCATGCTTTTCCAACAGTTTTCATACAGGAAGTCCATATACAGGTGGGGGGCAGGGTGTTCTGGCAATGACACGGGTTCAGAATCTTTAAATATAATGGCTTTTGGCCGGCCGTGTCGGATTTTAACAAATGTTTAATACTGCGCCAAAAGCAGAGGGCTGCCCGCATAAAGAGAAAACGCAAGGTGTTGGCAAATGTTGTGTAAATACGGCCCTACAAATACCGCCACCACCACTCCTTCCTGCCAAACCTGAAGCCGCCATACCGCCGGCACAGGAAATAAAACCCGAGGATC
>JAGFJD010000485.1 GCA_024102975.1 Phaeodactylibacter sp.
CAAACCGCTTGCCCTGCTGAAAGAGTATCAGCCAACACAAGCTGCGCAAGCCTTGCATCAACTGCTCATAGTGCTGGCAATCCTCTTCGCTTACCACCTTGCCTTGGTCGAAATAGCGTGTCAATAATTTGTAATCAGCATGAGCGGTGGCCGAGCCAGAACCGCGAACATGGGGCACGCTGTTCTTTACCTTGTTTAGGTTCACCGTGCCTGCGTGCAGGATCGAATGGCTGACAATCAGCGTATTTTTCAGGGTGTTCCTGGGGAGTTCTACCGTCTTTTCTGTAACTTGCTCAAGAAGCGTAAATGCCGACATGTCTTTATGTTTTGGTCGACTTTAAAGATAGTCTATTTTACGCTTCTTTATTAAAATGTCTAGTGGTGTGTCGGCAGCATGTGTTTAGCGCCAAACCAGGTGACATCTTTTCGCCCATTACCTGAATTTCAAATGGCAGGCGGGCGGTTAGAAAAATGCGGGTTGACACAGTCCTTTTAACACTCCTGAGAATGCCGGGGTTGTGGCTGACATCTCTTGCTCTCAGCCTCAGCCTTAACCTCAACCCCTATCTCCGCGCATCTCCACATATTTCCACGTATTTCCATACATTTCCCAAATATCCACTGCCAAATATCATTGCTTATCCTACCTGCTTATCCGACCTTGCCAAAGAATATCAATGTTTCCACTCCAGTGATCCGGCAAATAAGCATACTGCCCGCCCGCCCCCTGCGGCCCTACATCCGGGAGTACCATTGGATAGGCAGCGATGCCCTCCTGGGTGAATGGACAGATGAGGACAACCTGCCTTTTCCTTCGTCGGGGTTCTGTTTTCAGTTTGGGAGCGCGGCGCCCATTATGATTACGCACGGCGATACGGAGCGGGAGGTTCTGCCCGCCGGCTTTGTCCTGCCGCCGAGCACGGAGCGCTCTACCGTACACTTCCGGGGAGGGCAGCGCATGCTGGCCGTCATTTTCCACCCTGCCGCTTTCTTTGAGTTTTTTGGCTGGCCGCTCCATGAATTTTCTGACCGGACGGTGCCGCTGGGCGATACCGACGGGCGAAGGGAACTGCTGCCGCTGCAGCCTCGCCTGCAGGAGTTGGCCCATCCCGAACAGCAGGCCGGAGTACTGGACGACTACTTCCTTGGACGGCTAAAAAATAAAATGGCCGGCACCTGCCCGGGTGCCGGGCAAACTTCTTGAGTTGACTTTTGTTGGCATAAGTGCCAGGGAAGAAATACATTGCCTGTCCGGGCCGGGCGGCAGATTCCATGTATTTCCATGTATTTCTTCATTTCAATCCCGGTACTTGCTTAGCCAACATCAAAATCCTCTATGCAATATCAATCCAACCAAACGCGGGCTGCCGGCCTGCTCCCCGCCCACCGCGCCCTGTACACCGACCTCTACGAACTCACCATGGCCCAGGGGTACTTCCTTTCCGGCAGGAAGGACGAACCGGCGGTGTTCGATTATTTTTTCCGCAGGAATCCCTTCGACGGCGGATTTGTCGTTTTTGCCGGGCTGGGCGACCTGCTGAGCTTCCTTGAGGGCCTGTCTTTCGGGCAGGACGACATCGCGTACCTGCGGGCGCAGGGATTCCGTCCGGAATTCCTGGAATACCTGGAAGGGCTCGAATTCTCGGCAGATGTATGGGCCGCCCGCGAAGGCGAGATCGTCTTCCCGCTGGCACCGGTTCTGCGGGTGGAAGGCAGCATCATCGAAGCCCAGGTCGTCGAAACGGTTATCCTGAACTATCTGAACTTCCAATCCCTCGTCGCCACCAAGGCCGCCCGCATCCGGCTGGCCGCCGGCGGCAGGGCGGCCATTGACTTCGGCCTGCGCCGGGCTCAGGGCCTGGGCGGCATCCACGCCAGCCGGGCAGCCGTGATCGGCGGGATGGACGCCACCTCCAATGTATATGCCGGGTTCCAATACGGGCTGGATATTTCCGGGACCCAGGCCCACGCCTGGATCCAGAGCTTCGACGACGAACTGGAGGCCTTCCGGCAGTTCGCCGAATTCTATCCCGACAACTGTATCCTGCTGGTCGATACTTACGATACGCTTCGCAGCGGCATCCCGAACGCTATCCGGGTGGGCAAAGAACTCCAGGCCAATGGGCATCAGCTGAAAGGCATCCGGCTCGACAGCGGCGACCTGGCCTACCTGAGCAAGGAAGCCCGCCAACGGCTCGACGAGGCGGGCCTTGGCGACGTCCGGATTTTCGCTTCCAACCAACTCGACGAACACCTCATCCGGAGCCTTATCCACCAGGGCGCTCCCATCGACGGCTTCGGTATCGGCACCCGCCTGGTGACGGGCAAGCCCAGCGCCGCCCTCGACGGCGTGTACAAACTGAGCAGTTCGGATGGGCAGCCCCGGTTGAAAATCTCGGAGAACATAGAGAAAATCTCTTTCCCGGGCGCCAAAAAAGTCCTGCGCCTGCTGGATGAAGCAGATCAGTTCATCGGCGACGCCATCGTCCTGGAAGAAGAACAGGAAGTAGACAGGATTTACCACCCCCACCAGCCGGAAAAAAACACTGACATCCGCCACTGCAGAAAGGAACCCCTGCTTCACCCGGTTATGAAAAACGGAGAAAAACAAACTGAAGGGCTGGCACCCGGAGAGATCAACCGGTTCGTCCGGCAACGCCTGAACCAACTGCCCGATGAACACAAACGCTTTGAATATCCTCACCTCTACAAAGTGGGCATCTCCGAAAAACTGATGAACCTGCGGGACGAAATTGTGGAGGATTTGAAGTGCCGCTTTTGAAGGGCCCACAAAAATTTTTAGTGCGGGTTTTGTGCTTTTGTAGTTTCGTGGCAAAAAAAGCCACAGAATAAAATACCGGGCTACAGGCAACCGTTTTTCAGTTTCTTCTGTACAGGAAGCTGTTGAGCGGGCCGCGAATTCACATGGGGAATAATCCGGCATTTTATATCTTGTGCGAAGCTCTGTTCGTTATCGCTGCCGGTTTGTTGCCAGGAAGCGCCATCAAACACCCAATCAACAATGCCATTGACCATGAAAAAACACTGTTTTTTAACCTTACTGCTGTTCACGCCCCTATTCTTCCTTTCTGCCCAGGAAAATGACCTGCTTTCCCTGATCGACGAAGAAGAACGGACCGAATACGTCACTGCTGCCTTCAAGACCAACCGCGTCATCCACGGGCATTCCATAGAAAATACCGCCGGCGGGGTGCTCGACGTCAAGATCGCCCACCGCTTTGGCAGGCTGAACACCGGCTTCTTCGAATTTTACGGGCTGGACAACGCCATGGCCCGCATCGGCGCCGACTATGGCATTACGGACCAGCTGACCGTCGGCCTGGGCCGGAACGGCTTCCTGAACACCTTCGACGGCTTCCTGAAATACAAGTTCCTGCGGCAAAGCACCGGCAAAAAAAATATGCCTGTCAGCGCCGCCCTGCTGGGTACGCTGGAGTTCAGGGCCACCAAAGAGAACCCGGACCCGGAAGGGCAGGCCTCTTCCCGGTTCGCTTATACTTACCAACTACTCGTCGGCCGCAAGTTCAGCCAGTCTTTCTCCCTCCAGCTCATGCCCACCCTGGTGCACCGCAACCTGGTAGATTTCAACGAGCAGAACGACGTGTTCGCCATCGGGCTGGGCGCCCGCCAGAAGATCACCAAACGGGTAGCCCTCACCCTGGAGTATTACTACGTGCCCGGCGATCAGCTGCCCTCCGACGACATCAACCGGTATTACAACTCGCTCGCCATCGGATTTGACATCGAGACCGGCGGGCACGTTTTCCAGCTGCATTTCACCAACTCCACCTCCATGGTGCACCGCGGCTTCATCACCGAAACTACCGGCAACTGGGCCGACGGCGATATCCACTTCGGCTTCAACATCGCCCGGGTTTTCACCATCGATAAGCCTGAGATAAAATAACCTTACTTTCATGAAGAACAACCTTATCCCCGGCAGCCTGATGCTGGTTCTATTCCTTTTGTGGAGCGCCTGCGATTACAATAAACTGCCCGAACCGGAGCCGCCCGAATTCTGCGATACCGTCGAGGTGACTTACGACAACCAGATTAAGGACATCATCGACAACAGCTGCGCCTACAGCGGCTGCCACGACGGATCCGGCGGCATCGGGCCTTTCAACTTTACCACCTACGCAGGGCTGTCCAATGTCTTTCCCAGCATGCGCTTCCGGGTGGTCGAACTGAAAGGTAACCCCAGCCAGGGCATGCCGCCCAACAGCTCCGTCTATCCGCAATCCCAAAAGGACGACCTCACGGAAGAAGAACTGGAGCTCTTCGAATGCTGGATCGATGCCAATTTCCCGGAAGAGTAAGTCCGTATTTTTTGTTAAATCCTGAATCTCGCGAAACATTGGCCGGCGGCGGCAGTATAAAGTGAGATATTTACCCCTGCTTTCCAGGTTTTAAAACACTTTTCCCTTCGGCTTGATTGATTTTGCCTGTCCGGGCGAATGGTTTTGCGCATTGCGCCAAAACTATACTGACGCACGGCAGGTTTTGTCGACTACAAAACCCGCCGGGTCAGTATATACTGGCATCGCTGGTTTTGCTCCTGACAAAACCACGCGTTCGCCAGTATAACTGTGGCAGGTTTGACATAACTGTTGAGGCCGGCCCTGGTGCCGTTTGCCTGAATGGTTGAAAGATGAGGCTATTTAATTCATGATCCCAAGCTATGCCCGGGTGGCATGGCTGTTATCGAGCGAAGTATGAAATTTGCCAAAAACCACTTATTGAAAATCCTGAGATGGGCTTCGGCCGCGATGCTCGTCCTGTATCTTTTCGTCATCCTGATCTTCGGGTTCCGGGACTCTGACGGCAACGTCAGCATCCGCTACCTCCGGCTGCCGGGCTGGGAAATGCTGCACAAACGCGTCCACGCCGAACTGAACGGCGTCGACGGCCCCTACCTTTTCGGCGACACGCTCTATCGGGTGACCGAAGACAACGAATTGGTCAGCCGGATAATCTCACGGAGCGATTCTCTGCTCGTCGCGGTAAACAACGAAGATAACGACGCCTTCTACGTCCGGCTGCGAGGCCATTACGAGGTCGAGCAGGACGTTTACCCGGAGCCGTCCAGATTGCTCGCCATATCGGATATCGAGGGGAATTTCAATGCCTTCCAAAGCTTTCTCGTCTGCAACGAAGTTATCGACACCAACTACAACTGGACCTTCGGCGACGGCCACCTGGTGCTGCTCGGCGATTTTGTCGACCGGGGCGAAGACGTGATCCAGGTGCTGTGGCTGGCCTACAGCCTGGAGGAAAAAGCGGAAGAGCATTGCGGAAAAGTGCATTTCATCCTCGGCAACCACGAAATCATGAACATCGAGGGCTATGCAAAGTACGTAGACGAAAAATACATCCGGGCAGCGCAGGAGATCAGCGGCGAAGACCACTGGAAAAAAGCCCTGCGGCATGTTTTCTCTGCGCGTTCCGAACTGGGCAAATGGCTGAGGACAAAAAATTCGGTGGAAAAGATCGGCGGGCACCTCTTC
Source organism: Phaeodactylibacter sp. (assembly GCA_024102975.1). GTDB lineage: Bacteria > Bacteroidota > Bacteroidia > Chitinophagales > Saprospiraceae > JACJXW01. The sequence continues at coordinate 5,529 of JAGFJD010000485.1, forward strand.
GTCCACGCCGGCCTGAGCCCCGAGACGCCCGGCCTGTGCCTGTCAATCACCGAGATCAACGACATCGTCCGGAAAAATATAGGCCAGGACCTGTACCACGAACCGGGCGATGACGATACCGCCAACTTTCTGCTCGGAAAAACCAGCCCGCTCTGGTATCGCGGGCTGGCCGCCAAATACAAATACTACCTCAAAGCTACCGAAGAAGAACTGGACGAAATCCTGGACTATTTCGAAGCGGAAAAGGTCGTGGTCGGGCATGTCGTCGTCGATGACATTGCCACCGATTACGACGGCAAACTGATCAAGATCGACCTCAAACACAGCCGGGATAAGTGTTCCGGGGACACAAAAGGCCTGCTGGTCAAAGACGGGATAGAGTTCAAAGTCGACGACCTGGGCAACGAGGAGGTGCTGGAGGATGAGGATCTGGCGGTTTACTGAAGTCGCCCGCCCTTGGGCAAAATCCTGTGCGCTGCTTTTTTTATTGGACAATTATCTTACAGGAACCCAGATGCCCTGAAAGGCGCCGTTTTCCCACCGGGCAAAGATGGCTCGCATTTCCATTTTTGGAAACTCCATAAAAAATCCACGCGACCTATCCTTCTTAATGCCAACATTATGTAATTTGCAGCTATCTCCGATAACCCGACTCAATTCTGATGGAATAGTATTATTCATTCGTTAACAATAAGAGCGTGTTGGGATTTTCATGCTGAAGCCGATAATGAGCAAATTTTGCCTCAAAAAAGGCAAATTTTGCAGTCGGATGCGGGCAATCCGGCGAAAAATTTAACGCCGAGTGAGGCAAAATTTGCCATTTGCAAGCCAGCAATGGAATTCCCAACACGCTCTAAGCTTTCTGGTATGAAAACCTGCTGTTATGTACATGCCCTGGCGGCATATTTGTTTCTCATTCTTTTATGTGTGCCTCCCGTTTCCGCTCAAAAACTTTACTGGGTGGACAGTTTTATCACAGAAGTATGGAAGGCCAACCCGGACGGCACCGGCGCTCAGCAGATCACTCCTCCGGACGGCTTGGGAGCGCCCACGCAGATTGCTATCGACCCGGCTGCCGGAAAAATTTACCTGACGGACCGGGGAGACAGTTTCTTCGGCGTGGCGCCTCAGTTGGCCAGGATGAACCTTGACGGCAGCGGCTTCGAAGTGCTGGCCACAGGATTTCAGGAACCTTGGGGGCTGACGCTGAGCCTGCAGGCCGGCAAGGTGTAATTCAGCGACCGGCTCGACCGGAAAATCTTCCGTGCCAACCTGGATGGCTCTGGCCTGGAAGAGATCATTGCCTTTCAGGGATTTGTCTCTCCGTACTACCTGGCTCTGGATGAAATAAACGGGAAACTCTACGTCAGCGATTCTTCTGAAGACAAAATTTGGAGGGCTTCTCTGGACGGCAGCAACCTGGAGGAATTTCTTTCTCCTCAGGGAGGCACTACAGATTTCCGAGGCATCGCCATTGATCATCAGGCAGGCCGGTTTTACTGGCTGGAGGATTCCGGCGCTTTTGGCAGCCCGACAGCGAAACTCTATCGTTCCGACCTACAGGGCAGCAACATACAAATGCTCCGCAACCTGGGTGAGAACAACGTCCTGGATATGGCCATCGATCCGCAAGGCGGCAAGCTTTACTGGAGCGATTTCAGCGCGGACAAAATATTCCGCGTCAACCTGGACGGCAGCAGCAGAGAAGAAGTGGTCAGCAATGGATCCAGGTTACAGGGCCTGGCTTTCAACCCGGATGAAATGACTTCTTCCAATGAGGAGGCAAAGGTTAAGCCTTTTGTGCTGCGCGCGTATCCCAATCCCTCTTCCGGGATCGTCTGCCTGGATTGGCAGGAAACAATAAACGGCCAGATAGAAATTGCAGGCTTGCAGGTAAGGGACATTAACGGGAAACTGGTTTGGGAGCAGAGAATAAGCGGCGGCCTGCTTCCGGCCCAAATTACTTTACCTCTGAAAACCGGTAGTTATGTATTGGAAGCCATTGGTAAACCTGGCATCTTCCTGGCCCAACCTTTGGTAGTTTTGAAATGACGGACAGCAGAATTTTGTTTTCTTTCCAGCTCGGTCGAAACACACCCTGTTTTCGTCCGAAAATCTGGTTTCTACAGGCTGAAAGGAACAACTTGCCCACCGCTGCCGTTCTACAACCAGAAGTGGCAGCCGTTTTTAAAGCAAAAATCAACCTACCGTCATGCAAGAACCTCTTGATTCTCACGAAACCCGCGAAGGCCTCATTCCCGATAAAGACGAACTGATGTGGGCTACCTTTGCCCACCTGGGCTTTCTGGCCGGGCTGGTCGTGCCCTTCGGCAACATCGTCACGCCTCTGGTCATCTGGCTGGTATTCAAAGACCGCTCCTCCTACGTCGATTATCACGGCAAGGAAGCGCTCAATTTTCAGCTGACCGTGACGATCGCCCTGATTGCCAGCGCCATCCTGATCCTGTTGCTCATCGGCATCTTCCTGCTGGTTGGCGTGGCGCTCCTGGCCCTGGTACTGTCGATCGTGGCCGCCGTCAAGGCCAATAACGGCGAATACTACGAATACCCCTTCACCATCCGCTTCATCCGATGAACTGAGGGTTTGCAGGATCAGCCAGCCGGGGCGACTGCCGGGGGCATAACAGCCCCGGCTGCCTGATCCTGCCCGCCAACAATCCACCCATCCCCCGGCTCCCGTTTTGCCAAAAATATACCCTCCCCGGCTCCCTTTTTGCCAACAATCCACCCCTCCCGGCTCCCTTTTTGCCAACAATATAGCCATATAACCATGCACCCGTGCAACCATGCAACCCTCCTCCTCCTCCTCCTCCTCTCCTGCTCCCGCCCCGAACCCGAAGCCGGCTTCTACTGCTGGAAATCCACTTTTGAGCTGTCGGAGACCGAGCGGCAGGCCCTGGATACGCTGGGCGCCCGGCGCCTCTACGTCAAATTCTTCGACCTGGATGTGGAAGGGGGCGCGGCTGCTCCCAAAGCGCCTGTGCGTTTCCCGAAGGGGCCGCCGGAAGGCTTTGAAATCGTGCCCTGCGTTTTTATAACCAACCGTACTTTCCAGGGGGGCCACAACCCGGAGGCCCTGGCGGAGCAGGCCTGGGATTACCTCCGGCAGGTCAACCGCCGCTACGGCCTGGCGCCGGCGGAGTACCAGTTCGACTGCGACTGGAGCCCATCTACCCGGCTGGCCTATTTTGCCTTCCTGGAACACATCAACCGGCTCAAAGGCGGAGCGGTGATCTCCGCTACCATCCGCCTGCACCAGTACCGCTATCCGGATCAAACCGGCGTGCCGCCGGTAGACAAAGGCACGCTCATGTATTACAATATGGGCGATATTGAAGGCGTTCAGGAAAGCAACAGCCTGCTGAACAACGAAAAGGGCTTTGCCTACCTGGCGGAAACCGTTTATCCCCTCCCGCTGGACGTGGCGCTGCCCATTTTCTCCTGGGCGCTGGCCTACCGCCTTGGCAGCCTGGCTTTCATCATCAACCTGCCGGGCCAGGAGGCGCTCGACCAGGAGCCGCGCCTGGAAAAATCCGGCGGGCAGGCCTATACAGCAACGGAAAACTTCTATTTTGAGGGATATTATATCAATGAAGGAGACCGGCTGCGTTTTGAGCGTCCCGACAGGAAAGATCTCGAAGCGGCGGCAGAAAGGCTCCGAAAAATCAGAAGCCAAAGTGGACGCATCCTCTTTTTCCACCTCGACGAACCGCTCATCGACAATTATCCGGCGGGTTTTCTCAGTCGCCTGGTTAGCCGTTTTTAGCTTGCTGGCCCTGCCCCGGCCGGCCTACGCCTGTGGCCCTGCCGACGAATCCTACCACTATTTCAACCTCTTTGTGCCGGAATGGCTGTTCGGGCAGGAGTACAGCCCGGTCTTCTACACGGCCAGCGGATACCACAACATCTGGAGCAGCCCCGACTACAGCGGCGACAACATCGCCGCCTGGATGGCCTTCTTCCGCAGCGACGTGGACGGAGAAGCCCTGGAGCGGGTGCTCACCGGCCGGTATACGGAAAATTACGGCGGCGTGGAGCGGGAGGCGCTGATCCGCTCCGTCCTCTTTAAAAACTCGAAACTGCCCCCCGGCCAGGTGAAGGCCAGCCAGGACTACCTGCTGACGGCCCTGGAGATCGAAAAGCTGGCGGATGCCGCGAACCAGCTATGGGTTTACGAGCCGGATACGCTGAGCCGGGAAGAAGCCGGCGCGCTGATCGGCCGCCTGGAAAAAGCCCTGGAAAAGGAGAGCCATCCCTTCCTCAAGGAGCGCTACGCCTTCCAGCTGGTCAAGAGCTGCCGCCACAACGGCCAGCCGGCTAAAGCCATAGAGGCGTTTAACCATTATTTTAAAGAAGCCAAACCCCAAAGCCTGATCTATTACTGGGCGCTTGACCACCTGGCGGGGCTGCAGCTGATGCAGGGGGATACCGCCCGGGGCTATTACAATTTCCTCACTGTATTCAAAGAATGCCGGAGCCGCCGCCATAGTGCTTACTACAGCTTTAATATCCCCTCCCAGAAAGCATGGGACGCTACGTACGCGCTGTGCCAGAACCCCGAAGACAAAGCGTTGATGCATTTCCTGCGCGGCAGCAAAGACGGCGTATTGGGGCTGCACGACGGGGAGGAAATATTCAGCCTGGCGGGCAACCACGAGTGGCTCAGGTTGCTCATGGCGCGGGAGGTCAACAAGCTGGAAAGCCTGAACCTGTCCTACTTCCAGGAAGCCCCTATCGACGCGCTGTTCGGCAACCTGGAAATGAACGGCAACCTGCTTCAAAACCGGGAGAATGCCGAATACGCAGGCCGCCTGCTCCAGTTCGCCTCCACGCTGTATTACAACCACCGGGATGACCCGTTCTGGGCGCTGGCCAAGGCCTATCTGGAATTGCTGATGGGCCGGTTCGATGCTTCCAGGATGACGCTGGACGATAACCCGGAGATGAAAGGCGCCTACGACAAGGTGAGGCGGGAGATCGCCCTGGCCCTTTTCATCCTGGAGCAGGAAACTTTCTCTCCCGAGGAAGAAAACCACATCGCCGGCGAGATCGTCGACATTTTTGACGACGGGCAGGCTTCGTTCTATACCGACCGGAACAACGAAGAGTTCATCCTCGACCTGCTTGCTCATAAAGCCCGGCAGCGGGGCGACCTGCTCCTGGCCGGCTTCCTCAGCCGCGACCTGCTCAGCGATTTCAAGGCAGACCCCCGCATGAGCCGCGTGGATTCCCTGCTGGAGTTCATCCGCCGGCCCGAACACAGCGGACTGGAACTGCTGGCGCTGAAACACTATATGGGCAACCGGGCGCCGTGGGGCGATCAGCGCGATAATCCGGCCCCGCTGCTGGAAAAAATGGAAGCGGATATCCTGGATATCAAGGGCGTGTTGCTGATGCGCGACCCTGGCCGCCTGGAGGAGGCCCTGGCCATCTTCGAGGCCCTCCCGCCCGAATATGATTTCGCCCTGGAGCACAATCCCTTCAATATGAGCATCAAGGATTGCGTGTGGGACTGCCCGCCCCGCACGCTCACCTCTTATACCCGGATCACCCTCGTCCGGAAACTGATCGAAATGCGGGACATCGCCCGGAATACCAACAGCGCTACCGATTATTACCTGCTGGGCAACGCCTACTACAACATGTCCTACTTCGGGCCGGCGTATTACGTGATGAACTATTTCCGCAGCGGGTCGTACTATTCCGGTTACCGGGACAACGGCCAGGCCCTGGCGTATTACGAGAAAGCCCTGCAGTACGCTCCCGATGAGGAGTCTGCCGCCCGGTACTGTTTCATGGCCGCCAAGGCCGAACAGAACCTCTTCTTTCAATACAAAACGGAGAACCGGCCGGCCGACGATTACTGGTGGGGAAAATACACCATCGACGAATGGGAATCGGAAGGCTATGCCGATTTTCAGAAAGAGATCAAGGAGCTGGGTTACCGCCGGTACTTCGAGCGCCTGGCTACAGAGTTTGAAGATACGGAGTACTACCGGCGGGCGGTACGGGAGTGCAAGTATCTGGAGTATTATGTGGGGAGGCGGTGAGGTGCCGACAGGAAGCGACAACGCAGTGCAAAACATTAATTAGAACATTGTGTTGGAAATATGAGGAAAAATGATCAACTTCCATCCCCGAGGGTTTATTACAAACATTTATGAGTGAATGAACTTTTTTGTGAAAAACTTCATACTTTGCGTACTTGCATTAGGGAAGTTATCAGGACAATCTGTTTATAATGAAAAAGTTGATAATCAGGGATTTCGGTCCAATCAAGGATGTGAATATAAATTTGAAAGAATTTACAGTGTTTATTGGGCCACAAGCAAGTGGGAAAAGTACGATAAGCAAGTCAATTTACTTTTTTAAGTCTTTAAGAGTAGACCTTCTCGAGTATTTAATTGAATCAATAGAAAAGAAAAAAAGTATATCTAAGCCCATTGGAGTATTTGGGAGAATTTTAAGAAAGAAGTTTTTAGAATTTTGGGGGCCTACATTTCATTTACAAAGGATTTTTTTAGAATACCACTACCAAAACGGTTATTATATTCGAATCACTTTAGAGCCCAAGAATAGATTTATTGATCCTTTTTTTAGTGAATCCTTCAGGAAAGAGTTCTTTGAAGTGATAAATGATTGCAATTATTTTATCGATACTATTAATGATTCAAAAGAAAGCATTTCGACAACAGACAGATTAGTTCAGGAGACAAGTAAAAGGGCGTTTTATACCGACTTGGTTAAAAAGGTGAATTCATTGTTTGATGAAGATAGGGAATTAATATTTATCCCGGCAGGTAGAAGTGTTCTCACAGTATTATCCGAGCAAATATCAAATATTAGTACTAAAACATCTAATATCGATTACCTGATGAGGGAATTTCTTGACCTTGTTGGAATCATAAAGCAGCAATTTAACAAGGGGATTGACGATATTATCAATGAAAGGAAATTAATTGGAGGAGAAAAAGTCAATTACAGAGTAATCAGGCTGGCTGAAAAAAAAATAAATCAAATTTTAAAAGGAAAGTACAAAAATGACAAAGATGGAGAAAAGATTTATTTTTCAGACAGCAAATATGTGAAAATTAATTACTCTTCATCAGGTCAGCAAGAATCATTGTGGATTCTTCTCGTTGTTTTTGTTCAAATTTTATACGAGAGAAAAATATTTATGGTTATAGAGGAGCCTGAAGCTCATTTGTTTCCACAGGCACAGAAGGATATCCTGGAGCTTATAGTTTTGTTGTTTAATTCCCAAAGGAATCAGGTGATAATAACAACTCATAGCCCTTATTTGCTGACCGCCTTAAATAATTTGTTATTAGCGAATAAACTCGGTAAGAAAAAACGAAAAGAAGTATCCGAAATTGTCAATGTAAACTATTGGCTTGAAAATGACGAATTTTCATCGTTTTTTGTAAGAGGTGGAAAACTACAGGATATCTATGATCAAAAAATTGATCAGATTAAGGCAGAAATGATAGACAGTGTTTCAGAGGTTATCAATGAGGAATACGACAGGTTATTTGATTTGCATGAAATTGAAGAATATGAGTTGTAGCCCTTTCGATGATAATTCTTGTGAGAAATTCTCGGACAAGAGAAAGATAATCTCTCTTGAGGAAACCAAGGGTATAAAATATAAAGGCATTAATGACAATAGGAAAAAAGTGACTTGTATCCGGGTTGATGGATGCATTATTGTTGAGACTGATAAAAAATGTGACTTCTTGTTGCTTGAATGTCAAACAAAAACAGCTTTTTTTATCGAATTAAAAGGGTCGGATTTAATAAAAGCTGTCAGGCAGGTAAGGCATACCATTGAGGTTATCCTGCCAAAACTTCAAGAAAATAACTTTTCAAGAGTTAACGCCCGAATAATATTATCCAGAGATCCGACTCCTAAAATCAAAAGCAATGAGATCAAATATTTAGAGCAACTATTAAAAAAGCTTAGAGGGAACTTGAAAAAGCAATCGAGATTGCTAGAGGAAAAAATATAACTAAAAATTTAATCCAAGTTTATTGGATTCTGGTTATTTAGAATTCCTAAATAAATTTAGTTGTTTTGCCAAATTGGCACATCATAAAGAAACTGTTGCCTTCCCCCCAATTCCCCAAATTCCGTACATTTGGAATTATGGCAAACCAGACAAACGAAAACCAAAACCCGGCCGGCCGGCTGCCCCGGCTGATCCTCACCCTGGTTGCCCCCGCCTTATCCGCTCTGATCATCTTGTTTGCCGACCTGGAACCGGGCAAACCGGAGGTGACGGCCACCCTGGCGGTCGCCCTGCTGATGGCCCTGTGGTGGGTGGCGGAGGTAGTGCCGCTGGCGGTGACGTCCCTGCTCCCCATCGTCCTGTTTCCGGCTTTGGGCGTTATGGATGGCCGGGCAGTTTCCGTCACCTACTTCAACCACGTAATCTTCCTCTTCCTGGGCGGTTTCCTGGTGGCCCTGGCCATTCAGAAATGGAACCTGCATCAGCGTATCGCCCTTGGCATCCTGCGCGTGGTCGGGCTGAGCCCGGGCAAGATCCTGCTGGGCTTCATGTTCGCCTCGGCCTTTTTGTCGATGTGGATTTCCAACACCGCCACGGCCATGCTCATGGTGCCCATCCTGATCTCCATCATCAGCAAGCTGGAGGCCCTGAACGGGGAGGAGGGGGCCCGGAAGCTGGCTGTGGGCCTGTTGCTGGGCATCGCTTACGGCTGTTCGCTCGGCGGCGTGGCTACGCTGGTCGGCACGCCGCCCAACCTGTCCTTTGCCCGCATCTTCAACATCTACTTCCCGGAAGCGCCGGAGATATCCTTCGCCTCCTGGTTTTTCTTCGCCTTTCCGATCACGGTGATCCTGTTCGTCGTGGTATGGGCTTATCTCTATCTCCTGTTCATCCGGCGGCAGCAGCCCGGCCCGGTCCTCAGCCGCAAAGAGGTGGCGCTGGAAAGCCGGTCGCTCGGTCCGTGGAGTTACGAGGAGAAGGTAGTTACGATCTTGTTCGTGGCCCTGGCCCTGTTGTGGTTTTTCCGGGCGGACATCGTCATCGGCAGCTTTGCCATTCCCGGCTGGTCCAATCTTTTTGCTCATCCGGATTACTTCAACGACGGCACGGTGGCCATCTTCGTTTCGGTGTTGTTGTTCCTGATCCCGGCCCGGCAGGAGGAGGGTTTTCTGATGGACTGGGCGGCGGCGGAAGACATTCCCTGGGGGATCATCCTGCTGTTCGGCGGCGGCTTTGCCCTGGCCAGCGGCTTCAAGGAGTCGGGCCTGTCGCTCTGGTTCGGCAACCAGCTGGCCTGGCTGAAGGATGTCCACCCTATTATCCTGATCGCCAGCATCGCCTTCCTGGTGACCTTCCTCACAGAGCTTACCTCAAATACTGCTACGGTAGAAACCATCCTGCCGGTGCTGGCGGGCCTGGCCATCAGCATTGAGGCGAACCCCCTGTTGTTTATGCTGCCGGCTACCGTCGCCGGCTCTCTGGCGTTCATGTTGCCGGTAGCGACGCCCCCCAACGCTATCGTCTTCGGCACCGGCAGGCTGGAGGTCATTCAGATGGCCCGGGCGGGCCTGGCCCTCAACTTTCTGGGGGTATTCATCGTTACCCTCTCTACCTACTATCTGGGGACCGCCGTTTTCGGGATCGACCTGAGCGTTTTTCCGGATTGGGCGGCGGCGGGGCATTGAGGGGAGTATATATTGTTACGCTGATGGTGTCCGCTTATTTAGCCCTGGATTCGCATAACAATAAACCTTCCCGGAGACCCTGCCCGGACAACGATATAACAATATCACCCTACACCGCCACTTCCACCCCCCTCAGCGCCTGCTGCAGATGCCGTTGCTGGTGCGTAACCACAAAGCGGAACGCATCCCCCGTTTTTATGCGCAGCAAGCGAAATACCTCCACGCGGACAGCCCTTCGGTTCAGGTTAGCGCCTTTGGCACGGGTGAGCAGTTCCAGCAGGTGGCGCTGGTGGCCGAGGAATTCTTCCAGCACTTTCAAACTGAGCTGGCTGCCGGCGGGGTTGAGGTAGGCCCTGGTCTTCATGGGCCTGGCGTTTTCCGGAGCGACGGACTGTACAAAGAAGTTGCCCAGCCAGCCCGGGCGGAAGGCGGCGGCCCTGCCTTTGTGCTCCAGCGCCTGCTCCAGTTCGGGGTTGTAGAAGCGGTTGTAGCGGTTGAGGTGTTCGAAGCATTCCAGGGCGCTCCATTTTTCCGGGGTGGGTTTCCGGTTCAACACACTGGTTTCCAGGGGGAGCAATTCGGTTTCCACCGTTTCGATGATCTGCTGCACGTCGGCCTGCAGGCGGGCGATAAGGTTTTGCGTTTCCATGATTGGTCTGATTTTTGGACAAAAATAGGATGACGGCAATTTGAAATCCTTGATCCCGATCAAGATTCCCTCGCCTGCGCCAGAGCTACGTACGGTCAATGTGGATTCAAGGCTACATGGTTTGTCCTCAGTTCCGGGTGCCGTCACACTTACACACTTACACACTTACACACTTACACTTACCTCATATTCCTGCTCAGCGTCTCCGGCGTCATGCGCAGGTAGGAGGCGATGTATTTGTTGGGGATGAACTGAAAGATATGCGGGCTTCGGTTGAGCAGGCGCTGGATGCGCTCGCGGGGGGAGACGGTGAGCAAGTCGATCTCGCGCTCAATGCGGCCGAGCAGGGCCTCTTCCACCATTTGCCGCCAGGTGCGTTCAAGGAGGGGGTGCTGCTCCAGCAGGCGGTAGAAATCGGTGCGGGAGATGCCCAGTAGTTCCGTCGGCCCCATAGCCTGGATGTAGTAATCGGAAGGGCGGTTGCGGATGAAGGAAGGGATAGAAAGGATCAGGGTATCCGGATAACCGAAGCCGACGACCTGCTCGTTCTCTTCGATGTCGTAAAAGATAATCACGGTGCCTTCGCTGATGTAGTAAAGGTGTTGCTCCACCTGTCCTTTGCGGGTGAGGAAGTCGCCCCGGCGCAGGCTTCTGGATTTTTGCCAGTAGCGGAGCAGGGCGGCGGTTTCCTCAGAGGGGAGGCCGAGTTGGTTTTGGAGGAAGTGGGAGAGGGTGGCCAATTTTTGGGTGAAGATAGGAAATTGTTTTAAGCCTGTTGTGCGGACTGCGCTGAAGGGGGTGTTCAAGCTTAAAGGTCATCCTTGATAATCAGTTATTTGTGATAGGATCGCCACACTTTTTTGAACAATGCCAAAGAACTGTTCAGAAAACTGTGCAGCAATTTCTCATGTGGCTCACAAGGTGACATCTTTTTTCGGAGGCACGGAGAAAAAAGGTGTCATCTTGTGGGACTTCCGAGGATGACACCTGCCTTTTTCGTTCCTCAAAAGCCAGATTTCACCTCGTCATCACCTTACATGAGAAATTACTGAAAACTGTGTCGCCAAAGTTATAAACAGCTGATTTCCAGGATACCCTCGAACATTAAACACAGAACTTTGAACACTCCCCAATGCCACGCTTTTTGAACAGTACCGGTAAAATTCCCATTCTCCCAATTCTCCTTATCTTCGTGACATACACCAACTCAATCCACTACCATGAAAAACATCCCTCCATTCCCCTCAACCTCAACCTCAACCTTAACCTCAACCTTAACCTTAACCTCAACCTCAACCTTAACCTCAACCTCAACCTCAACCTCAACCTCAACCTTAACCTTAACCTTAACCTTAACCTTAACCCTATTCCTTCTCGCCACATCCTGCCAAAACACCCCCCAGCACCCCATCCCCAGCGAAACCGCCACCGAACTCTACAACCGCCTCCAAACCCAACTCATCGAAGCTCAGCCCGGCGACGTCATCGACATCCCCGAAGGACGCTACGCCTTCGACCGCCCCCTCTCCCTCGACGGCGTCGCCCGCGTCACCATCCGCGGGGCGGGGATGGATAAGACCGTGCTGTACTTCAAGGATCAGAAAGTCGGCGCCGAGGGCCTGCGCATCACCGCCGACTCCGTCACCATCGAAGATCTGGCGATCATGGATACGAAGGGCGACGCCATCAAGGCGCAGGACTGCAACGGCATCACCATCCGCAACGTCAAAACCAGCTGGAGCGGCGGGCCCGACGAGGCCAACGGCGGTTACGGCCTGTACCCCGTCTCCAGCAAGGATGTGCTGATCGAAGGCTGCGAGGCCAGCTATGCCTCCGACGCGGGCATCTACGTGGGGCAGTGCGAGAACGTGGTGGTCCGCAATTGCTATGCCCACGAGAACGTGGCGGGCATCGAGATCGAGAACTGCGTCCACTCGGAAGTGTACAACAACCGATCGGAGAACAACACCGGCGGCATCCTCGTCTTCGACCTGCCGGAACTGCCCGCCGGCAACGGGCGGGGCTGCAAAGTGTACGACAATAAGATCATCGAAAACAACCATAAGAACTTTGCCCCCGAAGGCAACATCGTCGGCATCGTGCCGCCCGGCACCGGCATCATCCTGCTGGCCGCCAAGGGGGTGGAGGTATACAACAACGAGATCACCGGCCACAAAACCGTCGGCACCGCCGTCGCCAGCTACTACATCACCGAAAAACCCTGGAACGATGACAACTATGACCCCTATACCTATGACATCTACATCCACGGCAACACCTACGAACGCAAGCGCGCCGTGCCCGACCTGAGCAAGGACTTCGGCAAGCTCGTCAACTTCCTGTTTCCGGGCCAGCCGCAGGACATCCTCTACGACGGCATCGCCGACGATGCCCGCCCCGCCGGGCCCAACCCCATGAATATCTGCATTCAACAGAACGGAGAAAATCTGCGCTTCGCCAGCATCGATGCTGCCAATGATTTTGAAAACGTAAAAACCGAGCTGGGTCCGTATGGGTGTTCACCGGACTAAATCGTGCCGCGATCATCCTGATCGCCCGGCCAAACGCCCCAACAGGCCAAACAAGCGTAAGGCGATTGCCAGCGGCGTATGGCAGGCGGCAGCCCGACCACACAGCAAAAACCAACAACCTTTTAAAAAGTATGAATTCAAAAATTCATATTTTCATACTTTCAGTAAACGCCCAAATTCAATAACCCATGCTACGCCCCCTATCCCTCCTCTTCGCCCTGGCCCTGTTGCTGGCCTATTGCCAAAGCCCGCAGCAGGCTGCCGCCGTGCAGTTCGATCCCGAAAAGATACCTTATCCCCGCCTTTCCGATTACGCCTTCTTTACCGGCGAAATGAAGGCGCTCAAGCCCAATGCCCGGGTGTTGCCCTACGAAGTCATCACGCCCCTGTTTTCGGACTATGCCTACAAGGCGCGCTTCGCCTGGATGCCGGCAGGGCGGCAGGCTGCCGTCAACGAAGAGGGAACGATTGAATTTCCGGACCATTCCATCCTGATCAAGAACTTCTACTACCCCGCCGACTTCCGCCGGCCGGAAGCCGGCCGGGACATGGTCGAAACCCGCCTGCTGGTCAAGCGCCAGGGCAAATGGGAAGCCTTCACCTACGTGTGGAACGAGGCGGATACCGACGCCGAACTGAATGTCGTCGGCGATTTCCGGAATGTCAGCTGGACGGACGAGGCCGGCCGGCCCCGCAGCCTGGAGTATGCCGTGCCCAACAAAAACCAGTGCAAGAGCTGCCACAACCGCAACAAGGAACTGCTGCCCATCGGGCCCCGGGTGCGCCATCTGAACAGCGCTATGGCCTACCCCGGCGGCAGTACCGCCAACCAGTTGGCCAAATGGCAGGAAACGGGCTTGCTGGCTCCCGGCGACTGGGCCGCCCGCTTTGCGCCCCTCCCCGATTGGGACGACCCCGCAAGCGGCACCGTAGAAGAGCGCGCACTGGCCTACCTGGAGGTCAACTGCGGGCACTGCCACCACCCGGAAGGGCCGGCCCATACCACCGGCATGTACCTGACTGCCGATTTCCGGGAAGAGAAAGGCAAGCTGGGCCTGTGCAAAGCGCCGGTAGCCGCCGGCAAAGGCTCCGGCGGGCGCCGGTTCGGCATCGCCCCCGGCCAGCCGGACAGCTCCATCCTCGTCTACCGCATGGAGGCCAACGACCCCGGCGTCATGATGCCGGAGATCGGCCGCGCCGTGCCCCACGAGGAAGGGATCGCCCTGGTGAAGGAGTGGATCGCGGGGATGGAGGGGGAGTGCAGGTGAGGGATGAGGACATTGTTTGTTTTGTGGCTCTAAGGGATTACGCAAATAGAATTTGTGATTTTGGATCTGCGACCGTCTCTTTAAGCCGGTTAAAATTTGCGATGTTTGACTTGCCTGGAAACATCCCATCCATGTGGCCCCCCAAATCAAAAATCTCACATCACACATCGCAAATCCTGCCCACTCTCCTTGCTCCAATGAGTTCGTGAACCTTCCCCCGTGACTTCCCGTTACAACTTCGTCAAAAAGAGCGTACAAAAAAACCAGATACTATGAAAAAGCTTTTTTCCCTTTCTATCCTCCTGATCAGTGCCGTTATCCTCCACGCCCAGGCCTACAAGGAAGGCCCCCAGAGGATGAGCCAGGGCGAGAACAACAGTTTCACCATCGACTTCAACGTCGGCAACGCCGACGCCATCGCCGACCTGTGGGTGGACTACCAGAAAGACTTCAAAGCCAAAAAGCCGAAGCTGGACAAGAAAGCCAACGAATACTTTGCCGACGACGCCCGCATCGATAAGATCAGCGACAACACCATCGACATTTACTCCAAGGTGGCCAGCAAATCGGGAAAGGGCGCTGTGCTGACCATCTGGTTCGACCTGGGGGGCGCTTTCCTGTCCTCCAACCGCCATCCGGACCGCATGGCGGGCGCCCGGGATTGGATGGCCGGCTTCGAGCAGGTGGTCAAAGCCGCCTTCGCCAAAGAAGCCCTGGAGGCGGAAGAGGCTATGCTGAAAAACCTCGGAAAAGAGTTGAAAGACCTCGAAAAAGAAAAGGAGAACGCCGCCAAAGTAGTGGAAAAACTACAGGAAGAACTGGAAGCTGCCCGGCGGAGAGTAGCAGAGATGGATGCCGTGCTGGGTACCAAGCAACAGGAAATCATGGAGCAGGAGAAGGCGGTGGAAGAGGCGAAGGCGAAGGTGAAGAAGATGAGGAAGTAAGGGGTGTATTCATGCATTCGTTGATCCCCGTCAGCTTGTTTCCACCTTCCATTCCACCACTTTTTTTTCTTTTTCCGAAAATCTTGTATGCCGACGGGATATTTCATGCCTCAAAGATAAGTTTTTTGGGTTTGAAAATTCAACAGGGCTTATAATTCAGGCATTCCTTTTATCTTCGGGGTTTAAGGCAAACCTTCTTGTTCATGACCTTTGCCCAACGCGTCCTGAATTTCAACCGCAACCTGCAGCCCGACTGGCAGCTTCCCGCCCACGTAGAACTCCTCTACCCCTACGACGGAGAAGAAACCTGGCGGGCCATGGAAGCCTTCTACCGGAAGTACTACAGCGACGGCCACCCCCGGGTGGCCATCTTCGGCATCAACCCGGGCCGCTTCGGGGCGGGCGTCACCGGCGTGCCCTTCACCGACCCTATCCGCCTGGAGGCGGAGTGCGGCATCGAAAACGGGTTCCGGAAAAAGCCGGAGCTGTCCTCCGAGTTCGTCTACCGCGTCGTCAACGCCTGGGGCGGGCCGGAGGCGTTCTACCAAAGGTTTTACATCACCTCCCTCAGCCCCCTGGGTTTCACCAAAGACGGCAAAAATTACAACTACTACGACGACAAAACTCTGGAGCGCGCCGTGGAGCCTTTCATCATCGCCAACATCCGCGCCCAGATCGGGCTGGGCGTAAGCGATCAGGTGGCGCTGTGCATGGGGCAGGGCCAGAATATGAAGTACTTCGAAAAGCTCAACGAGGCGCACGGCTTCTTCCGGCAGGTGATCCCCCTGCCACACCCCCGCTGGGTGATGCAGTACCGGCGCAAAAGGCTGGAGGAGTTCGTGGGGCTGTATCTGGAGAGGCTGCGGGAAGCGGGGGAAGTTTAGTTTTGGGGACAAGGAGCCTAATCTGCTCCAGCTTTTTGCGCAAACCCAGCCCCGTGCCATCACCGCCGGACTCCCCGGCAATCCGTTTTATAATCTCCATACCGGAATTCGTAAAACCGGATGGAATCCTGCTCCGGATAAAAAGCAGCCTCGGTAATGAAGCGGTAGGTAGAAGAGGGGTATTCGAATACGATAACCGGCTCTTCCTGGGCCAGCGGCAGCGTCCGGCCGTCCACTTTAATGCTATCCTCCGAACCGCCGGCACTTTCTACCAGGATGTCCCGCTCCACTATTTCGGTGGAGGGCGGGCCGTAGAAAGCATAATAGTTCACGTTTTCGCAGGTGCAGGCATACGTCCCGGCCAGGTTGTCTGCCAGGGTAAGGGCATCGGAAGGAGAATAGGTGTCCTTGCCGCAGCCGGCAAGCAGCAACAGGCTTCCCAGGCCCGAAACCAACAGGAGTGACAAGGGCCGGAAACTAAGGGTAAACGACATGTTTTTCATGAGCAACTTTTTTCAGGAGTTGTAACTATTTACCACATAGGCCACATCAGGCAGTTCACATAGGTCATAGTAGCTGCCCGCCTATGTGCTCTACTGTGAAAATGCTATGTGCCCTATGTGGTTAAACAAAAGGCCTAAACAGTTACCAGGAGTTTGGAAATACTCCCATCCGGACAGCGGCCGCGAAAAGGCAGTATGCGGCTTCATTATAAAAATATCAAAAGGATGATGGAGTTGTTACCCTGGCAGCCGAAAAAAAAAGGTGGAAGCCTAAAAATGTAAATGGGCTTGCAGAGCCATATTCCAACCTGTTTAATCCTAAAAAACGGTTTAAAGCCATTTTATTCTTTTTTCTCTGGATTTTGAGCATTATATTTACATCCGGTTCGCACATTACCCAACTTGCTAAGAAGGCCCTGCAGGGGTTTGTATCGCTTGCAAAGCCCGCATTAATAACCGGTTGCTTGCTCCGGCGGGCAGCCCCAAAGCTTTATGCCCATGCTCAGCGACGTGAGATTAATAAGTGTCGGGTTTAGTAGGTTAGCGATTTTGGCTTTAACCGAGGCGAAGGTTCCCGACCTTAGCCTAGCTAAGGGAGGCGGTTCTTCAACGAAGGGTAAAGCCAAAAGCGCTCCTAGGAAATCTGACAGTTATTGATCGCAC
>JAGFJD010000497.1 GCA_024102975.1 Phaeodactylibacter sp.
ACATTTTCTGGTCCGTTTAAAAGTGTAAGCGTGTAAAGGTGTAAAAGAAATTGGCTCCCAATCATTTACACGTTTACACTTTCACACCTTTACACAAGTAGCCCCCAAAATGTCCAGTGGTCTGCCGACCAGCACTACTGGTCGATCCAGGCGAAGACCTCGCCGGATTCATTCGTGGCAATATATACCGCATCCCCAACGCCCATCGGCAGTTTCCGGAAAACGAAGGCGTCCCTGTCAAAGTAGGCGCGCACCTTTTCGGCGTCCCACCAGGCGGCGCCTTCCGGTTCGAAAGGTTGTTTACGGGCGATTTCCGACTCCATTACCGATTCCATGCGGCTGATCAAGGCGAAGTAATCGTCCGGCAGGCGGGTGAGGCGGAAGTGCATGTGGCTGATCGTGTCCGCACTGTTGCTCTGATAATTAATATCCTGAACGGAAGGGGGCAGGATGTCGACAAACCTTTCCGGTATCAGGCCTCTTTTGAACAGGCTGCTCTGGCGCAGTTCTCTGGTGTCTTTAAACTGGTTTTCTTCGATTTTGGAGCTGGAACAGGCTGCCTGCGCCAGCAGCATCAATGCTGGCAGTAGGGTAAAAAGGAGCGCTTTCATTGAAACCTGGCTTTTATTTTATACAGATATTCATAAAAACAGTAATACGGCACCCGCCTGTTCAGGGTTGCAGTTTTTTGGGCCGGCTTTCCTTACTCCGGCATTTTCAGCCGTACGTTCAAACATAGGTCCCTGAATTACAGTTCAATAACAGGAAGCCCGGCGCTTCCGATTCATCCACCTGAAAAAAAACTCGCTTAATGAAAAAAATTGCCATCAAGTACGGCGCCCTGATGTTCGCCGGATTCACCGTTTTCTTCCTGGTCATGCACTTGCTGGGCCAGAGCCAGAATTACAACCTGAGAATTTTTAACGGGGTCATCCACATCGGACTGATCGCGCTGGCTATCCGGGAATACCGCAAGGCCAACCCGGAAACCTTGGCCAACTACGTTTCAGGAGTGGCCATGGGGATGTACGCCTCCCTGATCGGCGTCGTTGGTTTCGTGATCTTCATGGTCCTCTACCTCGCCGGAGATACCGAATTCCTCTCTCATATCCAGGCTTCGGTACCCATCGGAGAATACATCACCCCCATAACCGCCAGCTTATTCATACTCGTGGAGGGAGTGGCTGTAAGCCTGATCGGCTCTTATATCGTCACGCGCATCATCGATATGAATATGGCCGGCGATGAGGCCTGGGAGCGGTACCGGAGGTGAGGGTGCTTCTGGAACTTCGTCACAAAGCAGTTATTAAAGCCATTATGGTATAGTTATGGGTTATTGACGGCAAACCAGCCGGAAGACGCCGTCAATAACCCATAACCCCGATATCCCGGCGAAAGGCCAATAACCCATAACCCAAAAACCCCGCGAAGGATCAATAACCGCCCCTTCCCGCCATCTCCGGACCATCAAATCTCAATCATCAGCCCAATACTCGGCAGGGGCGTCCCTGTGGCATCCGTTATCGTCTTAAGGCGGTAGCGCTGCTGATCCATGGGCGCTTCGGGGTTGACAACCACGCCGTCGCCCACCGGCCTTCCGTTCTCGTCCAGCGGGCGGTCGAGGATGAGCTGGTCATTGCCCACGGCGTTGCCGGTGATGTTCTCGATATCCAGGAAAATATTCAGGCTCCACTTGTCGAAGAACCACTTCTTGTCGACGCGGATGTCGATGGTGTTGCTGGCGTCGTTGCGCCGGGTGTTCAGCAAGTTGTAATTGGGTATTCCCCTGCCGTTGACATCCCAGTTGAGCACGAGGGAGGAGGCGTCGGAGAAGGGCGTCCCGGGCAGGCCGGACTGGAAGCGCCAGTTGACGCCGACTTCCCAGTCTTTGCCGAAGCGCTTGCCCGCCGTCAGGCTGACGATGTGGCGCGCATCCCAGGAAGAGGGTATAAATTGGCCGTTCTTGTCTTCAAATTCGCTCCAGCCCAGAGTGTAAGCGGCAATGCCGTAGAAGCCTTTAAACAGGCGCTGCTGGAAGAGGAACTCCAGGCCGTAACTGCGCCCGTCTGACCGGGGGACTGCCGGTTCGTTGCCGACCACGCCGAAATCGCCCCCCAGGTTAGCCAGCGTCAGGCTGTCCCGCAGCAGGAAGGGGTAGTCATTGTAATATTTATAGTATCCCTCCACCGTGATCCGGGAGTTGGCCGCCGTGTTGAACTCCAGCCCGGCCACCAGGTGGTTGTTCCGGACGTATTTTATCCCGTTCTGCCTGTTGACGAAAACGCCGTCTTCCTGGTAACCCAGTATGGTGTAGGGCGGCAACTGGTAGTAGATGCCCGTATTGAAATTGAAGGAGAGGCGCTCGGTGAGGGCGTAGGCGAGGGAGAAACGGGGAGAGAACTGATCCAGCGGGTTGTTCATCTCGTCGGAGTAGCTGTTGGCGTCCATCCGGAAACCCAGGGAAAGGACGAGGCGCTCGTCCACCAGCTTGCGGCTTGCCTGGGCGAAGAACGCATACTTGTTCATGTCGAACTCGGAGAAGTAATTAATGGTCTGCGGGCCAGCGGAGGTGAAGATGCGGTTGAAGGTCCGGTTGTTGTACTTCACATACTCATACCCTGCGCCGTAGTTGAACTTGTAGTCTCCCAGGCGCAGGGTGTGCTCGATCCGAAGTTTGTTCTCCGCTTCCTGCGATTTGTACCGGAGGGTGAGGTTGTCTTCCGAGCTGTCGTCATTCTGAAAATATTTTTCGGCTTCGTTGTTCAGCATGTTGCGGCTGAGCACGAAGAGCCAGAAGCCGTTCTCCCCGTAACGCTTGTAGGTAATGCCGTTGGTATAGTTCCACTGGGGGCTCACCGGCAGCTGGTCGAGCAGGAACTGCTGCTCCTCGTCGTCGTTGGCTTCCAGGTTGAGTTCGAACTGGTCGATGGCGCCCAGGCCGATGAAGGTGAGCTCGTTTTTCTTGTCGATCCGGTATTTGACTTTGGCCTGGAAGTCGTTGTAGGTGGGCAAAAAGGGTAGCCCCAAGGCTTTGAAGAGAAATTGCAGATAGGACCGCCGGGCGGAGAACAGGAAGGTAGCCTTTTCTCCGATGGGCCCCTCAGTGGTCAGGCCGATATCCGTGGCGCTCACCATGAAGTTGCCGCCGATGCGGTCGTCGCGGCCGTCGCGCTGCCGGAAGTTCAGCACCGAGCTCAGCGCGTTGCCCCGGTTGGCGGGAAAGGCGCCGCTGAAGAAGTCCACCTCGCGGATAAAGTTGACGTTGATAAGGCCCACCGGCCCGCCGGAAGCGCCCTGAGTGGCAAAGTGGTTGATATTGGGCACCTCTACATCGTCCAGGAAAAAGCGGTTCTCGTTGGGCGCGCCCCCCCGGATGATGAGGTCGTTGCGGAAGGAAGCCGAAGTGGTAACGCCGGGCAGCGACTGCACCACCCGCGAGATGTCGCGGTTGGCGCCCGGGTTGCGCTGGATTTCCGCCACGCCGATGGTGCGCAAAGACACGGGGCTCTCCTCTGTCTTGCGGAAGGGGGAGGCCTTTACCACCACCTCCTGCAGGTCCTGCACCGCCTCTTCCATCCTGAAGTTGACGACGGCCGGCTTGGAGTTGGTCACCTGTATTTCGTAGTTGGTCTGCTCGTTGTAGCCGACGTAGGTCGCCCGCACGTCGTACAGACCCGGCACCAGGTCCCCGATCTCGTAGTTGCCGTCTATGTCGGACGTCACGCCCTTGTCCGTGCCCAACACCAGGATGTTGGCAAAGGCGATGGGCTCGTTGTTGATGGCGTCGGTCACTTTTCCCTTGATGATGCCGCCCTGGGCGCAAAGGCTGCCGGCCGTGAGCAGGAGCAGCAGAAATGAGAATATCGAACGATTCATAATGAAGTTTCTTGAAGGACTCTGATGCATAATGACATAGCCGACAACAACAGAGCCTGGTTTAAGTTGAAAGTTTTTGTAACTGTTTAGGTCTTTTGCAGACCACTGGACATTTTGGGGGCTACTTGTGTAAAGGTGTGAAAGTGTAAACGTGTAAATGATTGGGAGCCAATTTCTTTTACACATTTACACGCTTACACTTTTAAACGGACCAGAAAATGTCTAGTGGTGTGGGTCTTTTGTTTAACCACATAGGACACATAGCGTTTTCACAGTAGAGCACATAGGCCGCGTCTACTGTGGCCTATGTGAACTGCCTGATGTGGCCTATGTGGTAAATAGTTGAAAGTTTTTAATAAAACTATGATTTCGCATTTTTGGCTACCTTGCAGGAAACCGGCGACCTGCGGAAGCCGGAGCTCATCCGGTACAACCTTCTGGAGTTTTCCCCGGGCATGGAGGTCATCCGCCGCCTGATCCGGAAGGGGTTGATCGAAGATTACGATGATCCGGAGGATGGCCGTTCCAAAAAGGTCAGGATCACCGGCAGGGGGAGCGCAGTTTTTCGGGAAAGCCTGGCGGAGATGACGAAGGCCAGCCGGATCATAGGCGGCGGCCTGAGCAGCAAGGAGAAGGGGCGGTTTGTGCACCGGGCCCGCAAATTACTGCGCTTTCACCAACCCTTCCGGGAAAACGGCCAGGGAAACCGGTTGGACGAAATTATGGAGAAATATACCTGAAAATACATTCGACGTCCATGAAAATACTCATTGCCGCCGATTCTTTCAAAGACGCCCTTCCCGCTCTGGAAGTTTGCCGGGCCATTGCCCGTGGCCTGCGCCGGGCCCTCCCGCCGGCCGAACTCCTGCTTTTTCCGATGGCGGACGGGGGAGAGGGCACCGCCGAAATCCTCACTTACCACAGCCGGGGCGAGCGCATCGAAAAAGAAGTTAACGACCCTCTGTTCCGGCCGGTCAATGCCGGTTACGGGCTTTCCGGCGACGGGAAGACGGCCTTCATCGAAATGGCCGCCGCTTCCGGGCTGCCCCTGCTGAAGCAGGACGAGCGCTCTGCCCTGAAGACTACTACTTTCGGAACGGGCGAGCTCATTCTGGACGCCATTCAGCGCGGTGCCGGGAAGATACTGCTGGGCATTGGCGGCAGCGCCACCAACGACGCCGGTATGGGCATGGCCGCTGCCCTCGGCTATCGCTTCTTCGACAAGGCCGGCGAGCGCCTGGCCGCCACCGGGGAAAACCTGTCCAAGGTAGCCAGCATCGACAGCAGCCATCTCCAGTTCCGGCCGGAAGAGGTGAAGGTGGAAGTGCTGTGCGATGTCGACAATCCTTTGTTTGGCGAAAAAGGCGCCGCCCACGTCTACGCCCCCCAGAAAGGAGCCGACGCCGGGGCGGTAGAGCGCCTGGATGCGGGCCTGCGGCACTTCGCCCAACTGCTGGAAGATAAGTTCGGCCAGGATTTTGCCCACATTCCCGGTGCCGGTGCGGCCGGCGGCCTGGGTGCCGGCGCTATGGCCTTCCTGGGCGGCAGCCTCCGGCCGGGCATCGAGGCGGTGATGGATTACACCGGTTTTGAAGAACAGCTGAAGGGGGTACAGTTCGTTTTTACCGGAGAAGGCAAAGTGGATTCCCAGACGCTGCACGGCAAGCTCATCTACGGCATCACCCGCCGGGCCAGGGCCGCCGGCGTGCCTGTCATTGCCCTCTGCGGCGCGCTGCTCGCCAGCCCGGAAGACATCGGGGCCATCGGGCTGAAGGCGGCCTTTTCCATCCAGAACCGCCCGGTGAGCCTGGAAGAGGCACTAAAGGAAACGGAAGCGGGGCTGGAGCGCACGGCCTTTCTGGTAGGGCGTATGCTGGGTTAAATATTTCATCCCGAACACGCCGAGCCCCGTAGTATCGTTTAGAGAAGAAAAAACGCGCAATAATGAAGAAAAGCAACTTTGCCACTATCGCCGGCGCCCTACATTAAAACTCCACCCTCAGCAGGGCGCCGTTCATACTGCCATACAGCTCCATTCCGTTGTTCTTCCTCCCCGGCCGCTTATGCAGGTGGGGGATGAAATACCCGGCCAGCGCTCCGGCGGCATACCCGGCGATGACATCGGAAGGGTAATGCCTGCCGGCCCTCACCCGCAGATAACCGGTGATGGCCGGTATGGAGGCAGCTGTCGCCCACACCACCGGCTTCCATTTGCTGTCCGGGTGGTAATCGGAAAATACCTTGGCCGCGAAGAAAGTATTGGCGGCAGTAACCGATGTATGGCCGGAAAAGAAGGCGGCCCGGGCATTGGTCGTTTGTTTTTCCCGGGCGTCGATGCCCATGTCGTAAACATAGGGCCGGGGGCGGCGGAAGGCATATTTTGAGGCCATCGTCAGGCCGCCGTTGACCAGGAGCGTTTCGCCCCACAAAACGGCGATATTGCCGATGCCCCGGCGCATGTCCCGATCAGCTAAAAACAAAAGAGGCAGCAGGTGAGAACCGTTCAGGAAATAATCGCTGGCTTGCCGGGCAGCATCCGAATGATTGTAAATGGCGCCCCGGTCGAAGGCGTTGACCTGCCCGGGGTCGAGCCTTTGGATTTCTTCGGCGGAAAATAAAGCCGTGCCGTCCTTTAGCAATACCCCGCCTGCCAGCGCTGCAGCGCCCCCGCCGATGAAAGCCGCCTCCTTTCCGGGGCCGAAGCGGTAGGGGTGCTGGCCGTGGGCAGCATCCGTCGCCCCAAAGGACAACAGCAAAAGGAAGGCAGCGATAAATGGAAGTTGTTTCATTTTGGATGGTTTTGAAAATCAGGGCTACTGGTGCCTCCGGGATTTCGTTCCCGGCGCATTAGAAGCTATACATCAATCCCCCGCGTGCCCCCAGTATGCGGGGAGACGAGGAGCCGACATTGTTCCAGTTGGTGCGGTAACTGGCGCTCAGCTGCGCCCTCCAGCGTTGGGAGAACTCGCGCTCCAGCCCGCCCTGGAAAAAAACAAAGCCGCCTTTCCAGTTGCCGCCGGGCACGCTGCCGTCGAAATTCCACTCTTCGCCGGTGAGGGGGTTGACGAATTCGTAGATCACGTCGTGCGGCATCAGGGAAACGGTGCCGTAGCCCAACCCGGCAAAGGGGTGCCACTTGGAAGAGGGCAGGAACACATACTGCATGCCCGCCGAGAACTGCAGGGTTGGTTGCGGCAGTTCCGCTTTCAGAAAGGTGAATTCATCGGTAGGCGGGGCGACCACCGGGACGCCGATGGACTCGTCCATCTGGTCCGTCTCGATGTATATTTTGAAATAACTGGCATCCATCCACATGCGGATTTGCGGGGAGAACTCAACAGCCAGTTGCAGGCCAGCCATGCCTCCTGCCTGCCGGCTGAGGGTCCGGCTGAAAGGGAAAGCGCCGCCGCCGCCCAGGCCCAGCTGAAGGCCCTTGGGGCGCAGGGGATAGACGTATTGGACGAAGGGTTTTTTCCTCTTCACGAGCATCGGTTCGAGCGTCAGTTCCGGGAGCGTGGGGCGCTGCGCAGAAAGGAAGGGAGGCAGGCCCTTGTCGGCGATCGGCGCCAGGAGAAGGCCAGGCGCTTCACCGCCGGCTTCTTCTGCTTCACCGGCCGTTTCAGCGGGCACCGTACCTTCCTGCTGCTCGCCGGAGGGCAGCGGGGCGGACAAAGGCCGGGCGCTGCCGGGCGCGAACAGCCCGGCGGAGGGCGGGCCGCCCTCCAGGAGCGGGGTGAAGCTGCCCTGGAACAGCCGGCTCCAGCCGGCAACCGGAAGGAGGACGGCCGGAGCCGCCTGTTTTTCCCCGGCCGCCACGGTTTGGTAAATGGTGTCGGTGAGATAAACCACCCGGGTATGATAAACAGTATCCCGCAGGCTCGCCAGCTCGTAGACCTTTTGGTTGGCCTTCCTTTGTTCCAGCAAAATAAACGCGTTGGCTGCCAGCAACAAGATCAGGAAGGGAAGAACCCACCACCAGGCCGGAGCGAAAGGACGTTTTTTGCCCTGCTCGTCCAGCAAACGCTCCATGCCCCGCCAGTCTCTTTCTTCGAAAGCCGGTTCCGGCCGGTTCTCCAGGTTTTCCCGAAATTGTTGGAAAAAATCGTCCATCTCAATTTGTTTTTGCCGTTTTGCCCCTCCCTTTTTCCAGCAAAGCCCGAAGCTTTTCCTTGGCCCGCAGCAGGTTCGAGCGGGAGGTGCTCACGCTGATGTCCAGCATTTCCGCAATTTCGTGGTGCTTGTATCCGTCCATCACGAAAAGGATGAAAACCATCCGGTAAGCCGGGGTCAATTGCTGGAGGATGGGAAGCATGTCCTCGTCCGGAGAAATTTTGGGCATGGGCGCCTCCTCTTCAGCTACGTCCGACAGTGGTGTCAGTTCCAGGTTTGGGGCGTGCTTGTGGTTCTTCCGGTGGTAGTCGATGGCCGAATGGATCAGGATGCGGCGCAGCCACCCCCGGAAGGGGAAGTCCGGGTCGTATTGATCGAGCCGGGTAAAAACTTTGAGGAAGGCGTCGTTCAGGATCTCCACCGCCTCTTCCCTGTTCCTGGAATAGCGCAGGCATATATTCATCGCGTAGCCATAGAAGTGCTCGTAAAGCTTCCGCTGGCTATTCCGGCTGCCCCGCTGGCATCCCTGAAGAATGAGGGTCAGGTTGATCTTCTCTTCGGACATGGATGTTGCTTCTCTCGTCCGTACGGGAAAAAATGCGCCAAAAGCTGCGTAGCGGAAAAAATTGTTTCCTGCCACGTCGGGAAAAATACAATTGCGCACTTGCTCCTGCAAGTTATGATAAAATGGTTAAGTTCCGTTATATTTACCGTTGAGCGATAACCAATGCTGACAACCAACAACTGACTACAAAACAATGAAACACCTTCATTGGATACTGATCATGCTGATTACAATGTCCACCGCCTGCCGGCAGGCACCGGAAGGCGTCGCCGAATACCGGGAAACCAAGCAGAACCTCCCGCCGCAGGAGCGTTTCGGCGAACTCTTCGTCGCCGTCCAGATGAACCAGGTCTTCCCGGATGGCAAGACCTTCGTGGACTGTACGCCCAAATACCCCACCGATGAAATCCTCGGCAAATACGAGGCGGCCAAAGGCCTGGAGGGGTTCGACTTAAGGGATTTCGTCCTCGAAAATTTTGAGCTGCCCAAACAGTACGCCTCCGGATACCAGAGCGATACCAGCCGCAGCGCCGCCGAACACATCAACGAACTCTGGCCGGTGCTCACCCGGCAGCCCGACGACACCGCCGCCGTGCGCGGCACCCTCATCCCGCTGCCCAACCCCTATATCGTGCCCGGCGGGCGCTTCGGAGAGATTTATTACTGGGACAGCTACTTCACCATGCTGGGGCTGCAGGCCGCCGGCAAGTGGGATATGATCGAAAATATGATCGACAATTTTGCCTACCTGATCGATACCATCGGATTCATCCCCAACGGCAACCGCGACTACTTCCTGACCCGTTCCCAGCCTCCCTTTTTTGCCTCCATGGTGCAACTGCTGGCCGCCGGGAAGGGCGCCGGTGTGTACCAGAAGTACCTGCCCCAACTGGAAAAGGAGTACGCCTTCTGGATGCGCGGCATGGATGAGGTCAATGCCGGCGGCCCCACCGCCGAACACGTCGTGCGGCTGAAGGACGGCAGCCTCCTCAACCGCTACTGGGACCGGGGCGATTACCCCCGCGCCGAGATGTACCGCGACGATGTGGAGACCGCCGAAAAGAGCGGCCGCGATGCCGGGGAAGTCTACAGCCACATCCGTTCCGCCTGTGAGTCGGGCTGGGATTTTTCCAGCCGCTGGCTGGCCGATAAGCAAAACCTGCACACCATCCATACCAACGACATCATACCCGTCGACCTCAACTGCCTGCTCTACAACCTGGAGCAAACCCTCGCCGGGGCTTACCTGCAGGCCGGCGATATGGAAAACGGGACCATCCTGCAGCAACGGGCACAGCAACGCCACCAGGCTATCCTCCGCTATTGCTGGGACGACGCTTCGGGCTTCTTCAAAGATTATGACTTCCCCGGCGATTCCCTCATCGACGTGCCGTCGCTGGCGGGCGTTTTCCCTCTGTTTTTCAACCTCGCCATTCCCGCCCAGGCCGAAAGGGTGGCCGCCGTTCTCGAGCGCGACTTCCTTAAAGCCGGCGGCCTGGTGACCACCCTCAATGCCACCGGCCAGCAATGGGACGCCCCCAACGGCTGGGCGCCCCTGCAATGGGTGAGCATCATCGGCCTGCGCAACTACGGCTTCAACGACCTGGCGGACAAGGTGGCCAACCGATGGGCCGACCTCAACGTCAGGGTTTACCGGAACACCGGAAAAATGGTCGAAAAATACAACGTAGAAGACATGAGCCTCCTGGCCGGCGGCGGCGAGTACCCCGTGCAGGATGGGTTCGGATGGACGAACGGGGTGCTGCTGCGGCTGTTGATGGAGGAGTAGAGAACCGGTTTTGCGGTCTTATGGCATTATGGTTTTACGGCCGTCACGTTCGCCCTGGCGAATGGATGTGCCGCAAAACCACAACATTTACCCTGGCGAATGGAAGGGCCATGATGCCGCAATACCGTTACATTTTATAATATCCACCCCATGAAAACGCTGCTGCTATGCTTTTTTTCCCTTTTTGCTGCCCTGAGCCAGAATCCGGCCAGGGATAAAGTTATTTACATCAATGAGATCACGGTAGAAGGCAACCAGAAAACCAGGGATGAAATCATACTGCGGGAAATGCTTTTCGGCGCCGGGGATGTAGTCCCCGACTCCCTGTTCGGCCAGCAACTGGAGCAGAGCCGGCAACTGGTCATGAATACCGGGCTGTTCAATGATGCCGAGATCACGGTGGAGGAGGAGGGCGACAACAAAGTCAATATCCGCATTGTGGTCGCGGAAACCTGGTACCTCTATCCGGTGCCCATTTTCGAGCTCATCGACCGCAACTTCAACGTTTGGTGGGTAGAACAGAACCGCTCCCTCCAGCGGATCAATTTCGGGATCGAATTTACCCACACCAACTTTTCCGGGCAGCGCGACAAGCTGAAGCTGAACGCCAAGCACGGGTATACGCAGAGTTATTCCCTGCAGTACTCCCTGCCGTTTATCGACCGGGCGCAAACGCTGGGAACGGTCGTGGACATCTCTTTCGCCCGCAACCGGGAGCTGAATTACAATTCCGTAGACAACAAGCAGCTTTTTTTCAAAGATCCGGATGACCGGTTCATTTACCAGAGATTCTGGGCGGACGTGGGGCTGGTCTACCGGCCCGGCCACCACCTGTTCCACAGCTTTCGGGCCCGCTTCCAGCAAAACCGCATCAGCGAACTGGTCGCTACCGAACTCAACCCCGACTTCTTCCTGGATGGGCGGAAACTTCAGCGCGCCTTTTTC
The DNA here is from genome assembly GCA_024102975.1 of Phaeodactylibacter sp. Taxonomy (GTDB): domain Bacteria; phylum Bacteroidota; class Bacteroidia; order Chitinophagales; family Saprospiraceae; genus JACJXW01. The sequence continues at coordinate 11,286 of JAGFJD010000497.1, forward strand.
CTGCAGTACAGTTTTGCCTACGACCGCCGGGACGTGCGCTCTTACCCCCTTTCGGGAAATATGTTCTCCGCCGAGATACTGAAGGAGGGCCTGGGTTTTTACAAAGACCGGAACGGGCTGACCCTGAAAGCGAATTACGACCAGTACTTTTCCATGAACCGCCACTGGAGCGCCGGTTTTTTGCTCAGCACGAAACTTTCCCTGATCCGCCGGCAGCAACCGTTCAATGAATACCGGGCGTTCGGGTTTGGGCGGAACAACCTTCCCGGGTACGAATACTACGTGATCAACGGGATGGACCTGATAGTGGCGAAGGCGTTTCTCCGGTTTTGCCTCCTGCAGAAGGAGGTCAGGTTCGGCAAGTACATCCCGCTGGAAACGTTCCGTAAAATGCCCGTCAAGATTTACCTGAACCTCAACCAGGGGACGGGTTTCGTCAACGACCCCTACACGAGCGCGATCAACCCGATGAGCAACCAGGTGTTATGGGGCGGGGGCCTTGGGCTGGACATCGTGATGTACTACGATAAGGTCTTCCGGGTGCAGTACAGCTATAACCATCTCCTGGAGCACGGGCTGTTTTTGCACTTCGAAGCGAATATTTAGGCGGGGTTCGCTGTTCGGTGTTCGCAAGAAGCTTATCGCTAACTGGCGAACACCGAATACCGAATACCGAACCCCCTACCTCCCCTCCAGATAAGCTACCACATTTTTCAATATCCGCTCTTCGATGTCCTCCTGTTCTGCCCGTTCGAACACCCTGCCGGTAATGCGTTCGTAGAGTTCGATGTACCGTTCGGAGATTTGTTCGACGAAGGCGTCCGGCATGACGGGCATGAGCTGGTCCTCCAGCCCCTGGAAGCCGTGGGCCATCAGCCATTCCCGGACGAATTCCTTGCTGAGTTGTTGCTGGCGTTCGCCCCGGGCCTGGCGCTCTTCGTAGCCCTCCTGATAAAAATAGCGGGAGCTGTCCGGGGTGTGGATTTCGTCGATGACGTATATCTTTCCATCCTTTTTGCCGAACTCGTACTTCGTATCCACCAGGATCAGGCCCTGCCTGGCCGCCATCTCCGTGCCTCGCCGGAAAAGGGCCCGGGTGTATTGTTCCAGTTGTACGTAATCTTCCTCCGGGACGATGCCCCGGGCGATGATCTCCTCCCGGCTGATGTCTTCGTCGTGGCCTTGCTCCGCCTTGGTGGCGGGCGTGATGATGGGTGCCGGGAAGGGGTCGCTTTCTTTCATGCCTTCCGGCAGGGGGACGCCGCAGAGCAGCCGCTTGCCGGCTTTATATTCCCGCCATGCGTGGCCGGCCAGGTAGCCGCGGATGACCATTTCCACCTTGTAGGGTTCGCAGGCGACGCCCACCGCCACGTTGGGGTCGGGGGTGGCCTGGAGCCAGTTGGGGACAATATCGCGGGTAGCTTCCAGGAAGTGGGCGGCGATCTGGTTGAGCACCTGCCCCTTGTAGGGGATGGGGCGGGGCAGGATGTGGTCGAAGGCAGAGATGCGGTCGGATGCGACCATTACCAGTTTGTCGCCGATGGTATAGACATCGCGCACTTTCCCGCGGTAGAAATCCGTTTGCCCCGGAAACCGGAAGCGGGTTTCCAGGACGGCCTTGGGCAGTGTTGGCATAAGCTGTTTTTTGGCCTAAAGGTAGGGTTTTATAGGAAAGGATGGAATGCGGATGAATACTTCCCCAATGATATTGCTTTTTCACGAACCTGCCAACTGCCGGTTGGCGGCTGTTGGTTATTTGCCCGGCAAAATCTATTCCGGCCTTACGGCACCGCACACCACTAGACATTTTCTGGTCCGTTTAAAAGTGTAAGCGTGTAAAGGTGTAAAAGAAATTGGCTCCCAATCATTTACACGTTTACACTTTCACACCTTTACACAAGTAGCCCCCAAAATGTC
>JAGFJD010000499.1 GCA_024102975.1 Phaeodactylibacter sp.
ACATTTTGGGGGCTACTTGTGTAAAGGTGTGAAAGTGTAAACGTGTAAATGATTGGGAGCCAATTTCTTTTACACCTTTACACGCTTACACTTTTACACGGGCCAGAAAATGTCTAGTGGTGTGGCCCTGCCCTATGTGTTTCTATGTGTACTATGTGGTTCAAAAGCAGCGGGCCGCCGGGGGTGGGGAGCAATGGGTATTTTTTTATCACATAGGCCGCATAGCCTGGGGGGCGCATAGGGGTTTTTATCACATAGGCCACATAGAAAGTTTCACACAGGCCGCAAAGCCCTGCCTATGCGTTCCTTCCGGCAAAAGCAACGGCATCCACGCGAGCCAGGTGGCCTGCCAGCAGGGCCCAGCTGTCGCCGTAGTCTTCAGACAGGTAGAGGTTGCCGGTGGTGGTGCCGAAGGCCAGCACATTATCCCGCTTGGCGAGGGAATGGCGGAAGACGATATCGAAGCAGTATTCCTGGGGCAGCCCCCGGCGCAGGGCCTGCCAGGACCTGCCGCCGTCCTCGGTGCGGCAGACGCAGAGGGCCAGGCCGGGCGCCACGCGCATCTCGTCGCTGACGGCGGGGATTACCCAGGCTCTATCCGGATTTTCGTCGTCGACGGCGAGGGCGAAGCCGTAGTCGGGGAAGCCATCGGCGCCGGCCACGTTGTCCCAGCTCTGCCCGCCGTTGGCCGTACGGAAGATGCCGCAGTGGTTCTGCTGCCAGAGCACGTCCGGGTTGGCTGCACAGGCCAGCAGGAGATGGGGGTCGTGGCCGACCTCTACGCCGGGGTTGGGCAGGTAGGCGGCGATGAGGCCGTTGTTGCGGGGCGCCCAGCTTTGGCCGCCGTCCGCCGTCTCAAATACGCCGGCGCAGCTCACGGCGATGTAGACATGACCGGCATCGCGCGGGTCGACGACGATGGAATGGATGAAGGGATAGTCTCGCCCGGCGCCGAACCACTGGTTCTCGTCGAGGCGGCTGGGGTGGTTCCACAGGCTCTCCACCAGTTCGAAATGCTGCCCGTTGTCGCCGCTGTAGAACAGCCCCCCCGGCTCGGTGCCCAGCCACAGGCCGCCGGGGCGGCCCGGGCCGGCCTGCTGCATGCACCACACCTTTTTCAGGGTGGCGGGCTTGCCGGGCCGGAACTCGGCGCCGGCGGGATACTTTGGCATGGGCACAGACTGCCAGCTGCGGCCCTCGTCTTCTGAAAAGTGCAGCTTCTGCCCCCAGTGGCGGTGCGCCAGGCCTACCCACCAGGTGTTGGTGCGGGGGTCGGCGTATACCATGGAGACGGGCATGCCGGTGAAGTGGACTTTGTCTACATTCCAGGAGGTAGAACGTCGAAATATGATTAATCCCTTAGAAGTCCCAACAAGTAGTTTTTTTGACATGATTTTCATTATCCTTTAGGAAACCCAGCCATAGGCAGATGCATATAACAACAAGATTGCGGCGTACTTGCTTACTTACCTGAAACAACATTTTACCAACAAAGTTATCCTTTCTTCAGCAGCTTGATTTACTTCTTTTAGAACCTTGTCTACATCCAGCTAAAAGTCTTATATTGCGGGTTTAACTGGCGAATAGTCAAAAAGTAAACTACAAATATTATGAAGGTTGACCTTAAAGATTTGGCAAGAAGAGAAAGCGAAAGGGTGGAATGGAAAGAAAATGTTGCCGATATCGATGAGGTAGTCAAAACCGTGGTTGCATTCAGCAATGACTTTTCAAATTTAGGTGGCGGGTATGTCGTTTGCGGCGCCCGTGAAACAAAAGATGAACACGGATTCAAAAAACTTGAGTATGCAGGGCTTTCTTCATCAAGATTAGCCGAAATAGAAAACAGAGTCCTAGCACATTGTAGAGACTTGGTTGACCCTGGTATAGTCCCACTGGTTGAAGAACTGCCTAATCCAAATGATGATTCAACCAAGATATTGGTTTTTATTGCCCCAGCTACCGGAAATGCACATTCATACAGAGCACGAAGTAAGGATTCTTCAACTTATTATATCAGATCAGGAAGCAATACGATCGAAGCCAGGAATGGATTATTAAGAGAGTTGCTTATCAAAAAGCAACAACTCGAACCCTGGGATCGCCGGACTAACAATAATGCTACTCTTGACGATATCGATTTAATTGTATTCAGGGATTACCTGCAGGAGATGAAACTGTGGTCGGAGGACAAAGCACTGGAAGATTATTTTTCAGAGACCAATAAAATCTCTGACTTTGTCCCGCCCCTGGCAAGCAAACATAAGATGAGTTCTACAATTCATCCAAAGAACTTCACGCTTTTGATGTTTGGGAAAAATCCTTTAAAATATTTTGAGAGTGCGTATACTGTTTTTTCAATTTACAGAGGGATTGACAGAAGTGAGCCGACTGCTGAAAGATATGAAATCAAAGGGACAATTGTCCAACAAGCCAGAAAATTAATCGAATTATTAAATACAGAGTCATATGTTGCATTTGATAAAACGGCAAGTATTCCAAATCAGGTGAAATATCCTCTAAGAGCCTTGCAAGAGGCGGTTGTAAACGCGCTTGTCCACCGTGATTACGAATCTACTCAACCCGTAAGAGTGACCGTATTCAATGACAGAATCGAAATCAATTCACCTGGCGCCCTTCCCCGGTCAATAGACAAAGAAAAATTTTTAAAAGGCAAATCCCATCCTCATTGGAGAAACCAAACACTAGCTTATTTCTTCAACAAGCTCCAGTTGGCACAAGCTGAAGGCCAAGGGATTCCGACCACACCACTAGACATTTTCTGGCCCGTGTAAAAGTGTAAGCGTGTAAAGGTGTAAAAGAAATTGGCTCCCAATCATTTACACGTTTACACGCTTACACCTTTACACAAGTAGCCCCCAAAATGTCCA
>JAGFJD010000517.1 GCA_024102975.1 Phaeodactylibacter sp.
GGACATTTTGGGGGCTACTTGTGTAAAGGTGTGAAAGTGTAAACGTGTAAATGATTGGGAGCCAATTTCTTTTACACCTTTACACGCTTACACTTTTACACGGGCCAGAAAATGTCTAGTGGTGTGAACCCATGAGACAATGAATCAATCTTAGACTCTGGCCTTCCCGATCTCCTTTTCCGACCGGTTCTTGTACAGCTCGACGTTGCAGACGAGGCAGGCGTCGAAGGAGCGGGCGATCATCCCCACCTCGATGGGGTTGTTCAGGTCTTTGATCGCGGTGTCTTTCAGGGCGTTGGCCAGGGGGGCGGTTTTCCCCAGCCCTTCCCCACCCTGCAGGTTGAGCATGGTGGGTTGCAATATGGTGTAATTCCTGATCTTTCCGCCTTCCAGTTCCGCAAAGTGGGCCAGGGCGCCGCGGGGAGCTTCGGTAAGGCCCAGGCCCCAGCCATCCCGCTCCCTGACTTCTGACCGGCAGGGCGCTCCGAGTTCCAGTTGCGACAACCACACCCGCATCATGTTCACCAGCACGCAAGCTTCGTGCATGCGGGCCCAAACGCGGGTGAAGACGGACGCCTGTTTCTGTCCGTATATGCTCAAAAACAAGTGCGGCTGTTTTCCATTCTTCTGCTGCGCTTCTCTGTCCAGGATGAGCATGCGGGCAATGGGGCCGACCTCTGCCGCTTCTTCCCGGTACCCGAAGCGGTGCGCTTCCTTATTATTTTTCAGGCTTTCCGCCAGCCACTCGTGATCGAAGGGCAGAAACGCCGCCCCATCGAAATAAGCTCCCGGCACCTGCACGGCTTTCAGATAATTCTCCGGCGTAACTGCAAAATACCCATTTTTGTTGTAAAAAGCGCCATAAGAAAGCAACGAAGGGGACACTTTGCCCAATTCATCCAGGCCGTATTCTAACCCAACCCGGATGAAAAGGCCGAGATCACTGTTAAAATGCTCTTCCTTTTCATTCAGCCACGCCATCAGGCCGTCCCAGTCGCGGATTTCCAGGTAGCGCTCCAGGGAGCAGCCCAGCCAGGCCGGCTCCAGCCACTCGCGGCAGTACTGATCGAGCAGGGAAAAGGCCCGGGTCAGTTCTTTGGCCTGAACGGAAGTGGCTACCCCGCCCGGAACAATGAAGTTGGAATGGGGCCACTGGCCGGCAAACAGGGCATAAAGGGCCATGGGATGGGTGCAGGACATGATGCCCGGCCGGAAGGATTCTCCTTTGAAAGCGGTAAAGCGGCGGGTGGCGCTATCGAACAGGGCATTGCCGGCGAAGGCAGGGTTCGCCAGGCCCGGCGCAAAGGTAGTATAAAACCAGCGGCTGGTATTCTGAAGGATTTCCGCCGCCTGCGCCACCGAGCGGAGCAACAGCGCATTCGGCGGCAGCTCGGCGCCCCAGGCGTGCTCCAGCGCCATAGCGGCCGCCAGCTGGTGGGAGCCGCCGCAAAAACCGAAAATGCGGGATGGAACGGACAGGGCGGCGCGGGCCGGCTGCCCGGTGAGAATGCCCTTGTCTCCCTGATAGACAGGAGAGTCCAAGGAAGCCCGGGCAACGACGCCCTTGCGGTTGAGGTAAACCCTCGCCAGTAAGTCTTTTTCAGCCTGGGCTGCGCCCGAGGCTGTCGCTTTTTCCATCGCTAACAATTGTTTCGTTTGTTTTATCTTAACCTGCCGGGGTTTCCGAAGTGATCCCGCTTTGCAAAACCCGGCAGCGCCCGCCTGCTATGCCAGCGGCCGGCAGGTTTGCCGAAGTCGAATTCCGCCGACAGCATTTCACGGGCCTCGCTGTTGCGTCTCAGATAAACACTGCCGGGTTGTTCATTCCCGAGCCATACTACTGGACATTTTTGGGACACAGAGCCGCACAAAGACCTGATTATCAATGGGAAAAACTCCGTGTAGGCTCCCCGTCTAAGGTTGGACACTCCATGCCTCCTGTACACGCCCGGCCTCGACTCCGCTCGGCTTTCCCCTTTCTGCTGTCCAACCTTAGACGGGTAGCCTCCGTGTACTCTGTGTTGCCCTCCGTGCTCTCTGTGTCCAAAACCATTTTGTCCAGTAGTGTGTTCCCGAGCCAAGCCGAACCCTGGCAGGTTGCTGCATCTTCCACATAACAATTCTGTTAACCTTCCCCGGAGACAATCTTGCCAGGTTTTACCGCTAACTGCCCGTACTCCTTCCAGCCCATATCCGTGAAATAAGGCTGCAGGGCCGACCAGCAGCACGACCGATAGCCGTTGAAATCATCGGCATCCTCCCCTTCAATGAGTTGCAGGCTGTGCCAGCTGTCCATCACATGCCGCAAGTGGCGCGCCAGCTGCGGCGGGTTCTCCGAACCGGCCTTCCAGTCGAGCACGCCCCGGGCCCGGTTGAACTGCAGCAGCAACTCCAGCTGCATGCGTTGCCACTGCACGTGCTCCTGGTGTACCTTCTTGAGTTCCGCCGAAGCGCGGATCAATTCCAGGGTATCCAGGTAGAAAAATATATACTTTTTCTGCAGGCCATAGGTCGCCCGCAGGAAATAATCGAAATTTTCAAACAATGGCGCCAGGTTGATCTCGGCCAGCAGGCGGCGCTGCTCCACCAGCAGCTCGTCATAAATGCCCTCCAGGATCTGCTCCTTATGCGGAAAATGATAGGCCATATTGCCCACGCTCATGTCGGCCAGCTCAGCGATCTGAGCCAGGCGCACGTTCACATACCCCTCCTCGTTGAACAACTGAAGGGCGGCGTCCAGTATGCGTTGTTTGGTATTTCGGCTCATTCGGAGCAGAGGTCTAAAACATTTAAATATGCTGGTTAGGGAGGGATAACGTTCCGGGAATGAAGTTCCTAAGCTTCTTCCGCTTTCAGCGCATATTTCTCCGGTTCTTTTTCAAAAGAAACCTTACACCCGTCGCAGCAAAAATAGTAATTCATCCCCTTATATTCAACGACATGCCTGGCGGTGGCCTTTTCCACCGGCACGTTGCAGACCGGGTTGATGAAAATCTTATCGTTCTCTGCGGCTTCCAGCCTCTTCGTTTCAGCGGCTTCCGGCGCCTCTTCCCGGCGCATAAAGGCGATCACCTCCGCCAGGATGCTGACGGCTACCTCTTCGGGCAGCTTGGCGTTGATGTCCATCCCGGCCGGGGTTTTTACCCGTTTGAGTTGGTCGAAGGAGAGGCCCCGTTGCCGAAGGACGCGGAATACGGCGTTGGCCTTGGCGCGGCTGGCCACAAAAGACACGTAGGGCAGCCCCGATTCCAGAGCCTGCTGCAGGGCGTCCTCGTCGTTCTCTCCCTGGGTACAGACCACGATAAAGGTATTCGGCGTCAGCACGGCCGGGTCGACAGCAGCGGTATCATCGACCCGCTCCGCGTCCGGAAAGGCATGCTTGTCCACGCCCCGCGCTACCACCGTAACCGGGTAATCCATTGCCCGGCCGATGCGCGCCAGAGCCATGGCCACCTGCGACTTGCCGAGGATGAGCAGGTGTGGCCGCGGCAGGACGGGTTCGATGTACAGCTCTACCGTGCCGCCGCTGTGGCAGGTCATATTGTAATCCACTACGCCAGGCCGGGGTTCACCCGGGCCTTCGGGGCTGATGCGGACAACCCTCGGCTTGCCGTCCTGCAAAGCGGCGGAAGCTTCTTTAAGGACAATACCCCGGGTACACCCGCCGCCGACCCAGCCGGTCAGCGTGCCGTCCTTTTCGATGACGGCCTTGTCGCCCGGCTTGCCGGAAGAGGGCAGCTGGCGGTTGACGACAAAGGCGATGGCAAAGGGTTCTTTATTTTGCGTAAGGCTCCGGGCCTTTTCCAGAAATTGATTAAACATAACTTAGCAGTGATTAAAAAATAAGTTCGACATTTTGAGTCAATGCTTTAGTGCTTGTTTGGAGGTGGTGCTTTGGTAGCGAAAAAGGCTGATTTTGGGTTCTCGCGAAGCTCATTTTTTGGCACATAGCCGAGCTACGGGCCAAAAAACAGCTGAAGCGAGGTTCCAAAAGCGG
>JAGFJD010000530.1 GCA_024102975.1 Phaeodactylibacter sp.
GATCCGGTCGAAGGTCGTGCCGTCGAGCGCGTCCCCGAAGTCGTTGCGGAACCCGTTGCCGTCGTTGAAGAGCAGACCGAGGCCGCCCTGCGAGCCCTGCCGACCGATGCGGACCTGGCCCACCGGGATCAGGAACTGCAGCCACAGCCGCCGAAGCCGGAAGGTCTGCGAGAGGTCGCCGTCGATGAGGCTCGTCTCGGACGGGTCGTTCGCGAAGAGGGGCGTCCCGGAGATGCGCGCGTTGTCGCCGAACACGACGTTGTCGAGCGCGTCGATCTGCGCGTGAAGGGCGGCGACCGGGTTCTCCTGGTCCGAGCCGTAGAGGATCGACGGGTCGAGGCGCAGACGCATGAACCCGTAGGCCGCGTGGGCCGCGCCGTCGACGGCGGGGGACGCGCCGGGCACCGGCTGCGCGTCGGTGGTCACGAGGCGCGCGCGGTAGTAGCCGTGGAGGTGGATGTTGATCGGGATCCCGCTCGATCCACCGCCGCCGCCGGAGCCGCCGCCGCCGATCCAGGGGCCGGGCAGGAAAATCCATCCGCCGCCGCGCCGTTTACGGCGGGGGTGGTGGTCGTAGCGGCCACCGCGGTAGTAACCGCCGTCGTCGTCGTCGTCATCCTGGCCCTTGCGGGAGAGGAGGATGATCACGATGATGATCACGGCGATGACCAGGATGGAAGGGATGCCGCCTTCGGCATCCCGCTGCTGTTGCTGCTGCTGGCCTTCGCCGGTATATTCGCCCTGGGCCAGCTCCATAATGGCACTGGTGGCGCGGTCGAGGCCCGAGTAATAGCGCTCCTGGCGGAAGGCCGGGGCGATGATGTTGTCAATGACGCGCTTGGCCAGGGCGTCAGGCAGGAAGCCTTCGGCGCCGAAGCCGGTCTGGATGCGGATTTCCCGATCCTGTTTAGCGACATAGATCAGCACGCCGTTGTCGTACTCTCCGCCGCCGATACCCCAGGCGCGGGCCAGGCGGTAGGAATAGTCGAAGGGGTCCTCGCCCTCCAGGGAGTTTTCGGTGACGATGGCGATCTGGGTGGAGGTTGCCCGGGCGTAGTCCCGCAGTTTGCGCTCCAGTTGCCGGGACTCCTGGCTGCTCAGCAGGCCGGCGAAGTCGTTGACCAGCATGTCGGTCCGTGCCGGAATCTGTTTCTGGCCGATGGCCAGCAGGGAGAAAGAGAGCAGGATAGTGGTCAGGATGGATCGGAACATGGTGATTAATCTAACTATACGAAATATCATCGGGCAATTCGTTGGTATCGTCCTGCTGATAAGGGAAAAAAGCTTTGAGTTTTTCGCCCACCTGTTCGATGGCCAGGCAGATGCCTTCGGCGAAGGCGCCCCGGCGGAAGTGCTCCTGCATGAGGTCGCGTTCTTCCTGCCAGAAATTTTCCGGCACCACTTTGTTGATGCCTTCGTCGCCGAGGATGGCGAAGGCCTTGCGCTCCGGCGCCAGGATGATCAGCACGCCGTTGCGGGCTTCGGTTTTGTGCATGCCGAGGCGGAAGAAGACCTTTTTTGCTTCCTTCATGATGTCCTCTTTGGGGTCGTCTTCCAGGTGTACGCGGATTTCCCCGGAGGTGTTGCGCTCCGCCGAGCGGATGGCGGCGATGATCTGTTCTTCCTGTTCGGGGGTGAAAAATTTGAGCATGGCATGACGGTGTTGTGGTGTTTCGGTGTTGTGGTGTTGTGGTGTTGTGGTGTTGTGGTGTTTCGGTGTTGTGGCCTTTCCGATCGTCGGGGTAAATGTTGCGGCCCTGGTGCCGGGGCCATAAAACCGAAACACCACAACACCAAAATACCTTATCTTTCCTGCCCGGCCCTAAAACTCCACCTTCGGCGCCTCCTGGGCGCTGGCTTCCGCTTCGAACTGCGCTTTCTGGTCGAAGCCGAACATGCCGGCGTAGAGGCTGCCGGGGAAGCGGCGCACCCGCTTATTATAGGCGGTGACCACGTCGTTGTAGCGGTCGCGCGCCACTTTGATGCGGTTTTCGGTGCCTTCCAGTTGGACCTGCAGCTCTTTGAAGTTCTCGCTGGCCCGCAGTTGCGGGTAGTTCTCGGAGACGAGCAGCAGGCGCCCCAGCGACTGGCTAAGGCCGGACTGGGCCTCCTGGAACTCCTTGAGCTTTTCCGGCGTCAGGTTGGTGGGGTCGATGTTGATGCTCGTGGCCCGGGAACGCGCCTGGGTCACTTCCGTGAGGGTGCTCTTTTCGAAATCGGCCACCCCCTTGACGGTGTTCACCAGGTTGGGGATGAGGTCGGCGCGGCGCTGGTAGGCGCTCTGCACTTTGCCCCATTCGTTCTCGACGTTCTCTTCCATATCGACGAAGGTGTTGTAGCTGTTGCAGCCACTGACAAAAAGGATCAGCCCGAGGCCGATCAGGACTACTGCTAAGACTAGTGATCTCATCAGGATGGTTTTGTTTTGAGTTTGTAGTTTTCAAAATAACGAAAAAAAACACCACTTATTAAATGTTGAGGGGAGAGCAAGAGTTCTTTTTTTTCTGCGAAATGGCGGTTTTTGACGGCCGCTGGAAATTTATGAGATATGATTTGCGAGGTATGATTTTTGATTTTGCCAGATGGCACGGCAGCACAGCGATAGCCAGGCAGCCGGATCGGGAGCAAATCAATCACACATGCACCTCAAAATATACCCCTCCTCACCCCTTCAAAAACAACCCCACCAGTTCCTCCGCGCCCTGAAAGGGCGACAGTTTTCCCTCCAGCACGGCCTGTTCGATGGATTTCAGTTTTTCGCGTACCTGGGCATTTCCGGCGAAGGCGGCGCGCAACTGTTGGTTGATGGCTTCGTGCAGCCAGAAGTGGGCCTGAGCCTGCCGGTTTTTTTCGAAAAAGCCGTTTGCTTTTGTGGTTTTGAGGTAATCTTCCGCCACGGCCCAGGCTTCGGCGATGCCCGTGCCGGTGGTGGCGGAGCATATCTCCACCCGGGGCGCCCATCCGCTCTCTTTGGATGGCAGGAGGTGGAGGGCGTTGCGGTATTCCTGGCGGGCGCGTTTGGCCAGGGGCAGGCGTTCCCCGTCGGCCTTGTTGACGGCGATGAGGTCGGCCATTTCGACGATGCCCCGTTTGATGCCCTGCAGCTCGTCGCCCGCGCCGGGCAGCAGGAGCAGGAGGAAGAAGTCGGCCATGGAATGCACGGCCGTTTCGGATTGCCCGACGCCCACCGTTTCGATAAAAATGGTATCGTATCCGGCCGCTTCGCAGAGGATGATGGATTCCCGCGTCTTGCGGGCCACGCCACCCAGGGATTCGCCGGCAGGGGAGGGGCGGATGAAGGCCTCCTCCCGGCTGGCCAGTTTTTCCATGCGGGTTTTGTCGCCCAGGATGCTGCCCCGGCTCACCTGGCTGCTGGGGTCGATGGCCAGCACGGCTAGCCGCCCCCCCTGCTGCAGCAGGTGCTGGCCCAGGGCTTCGATGAAGGTGCTCTTGCCTGCCCCCGGGCTTCCGGTGATGCCCACCCGGAAGGACCGGCCGCTGTGCGGCAGGCAGCTTTCGATGATGGCCTGGGCCAGCTCCTGGTGTTCCGGCCGCGTGCTTTCGATCAGGGTGATGGCCTGGCCGAGCAGCACCCGGCTGCCGCCGAGGATGCCCGCTACGTACTCAGCCGCCGGCCGGAGCTTCCGGCGCTGCGCCTGCAAATGGGGGTTGAGGCTCCCCGGCTGAGGTACGCCGCTTTTGACTTGTGGTTTGGTACGCTTGGGCATGGGGATGGTGTATGGTTATATGGTAATAAGTATATGGACTGAATTAGTGAATTAGTGAATGACTGATTAACGGGGGCTTAGAGTCGGTTTTATGTATCACTATTTGTGTCCAGATACTTACTTCGCTATAATAGCTTTTGCCTGGCGATTGTTGGGAAGTGTTGTCCGGCAAATTTCTGAAACATAAACGAAAAACAGCCCCAACTGCCGAAATCAGGCTCCAAACATGCTCTAACACGGTCTTAAGGCCTGTTAAAGTTTTTCAGGCATTCATATTGTTGTTTTAACTGATATTTTCAATGTGTTGTCTATCAGTTTTTTAGGGTTTTTTTTCGGTTTAACGATTGGAGGCGGCAACCCGGCAAATGGGTTAAACTCTCCTAAATCCGGCGGCCGCCGCTCCGGCCCCCTTGACCGCTGTTTCCTTTTTTTTCTTCTTTGTACTGACATTTGCAGTGATTAAAAAATAACTTCACTCTTTTAGATTCGTAGTTGTAGCTCGTTCATCAGCCTGGCTTTGCGAGATTCCTGCTTGGCTGATTCACTTCACTACAACTACGAATCGTGAAGTTATTTTTTAAGGATACCTCTGAAAACAATCTACATGCTTTTTACGCCTGAATGCCCATACCCGACAACCGGTGAAAACAATCTACATAACTACACCCCGTATTCAGATCCTGAAAACCTTGAAAACAATTAAACGCTATGAAAGCTGTAGGCCGGGGGAGAATGGATGCATTCCGTTTTCCCCCTTCTTACTCCCCCCTAAACACCGGCTTCCTTTTTTCGAGGAACGCATTCACCCCCTCCTCGTAGTCGTAGGTTTGGCCGGCAGCGGACTGGAGCTGGTCTTCGATAGCCAGTTGGCGTTCCAGTCCGTTGTCGAGCGACTGGTTGAGGGCGCGTTTGGTGTAGCCCAGGCCTTTGGTGGGCATGAAGGAAAGCCGGCGGGCGATCTCCATGGATTTTTCTTCGAAATCCTCGTCGGGGAAAAAGCCATAGATCATGCCGAGGCGTTCGGCTTCCCGGGCGCTTACCTTATCGCCGAGCATCATGAGGGCGGAGGCTTTCTGGAAGCCGACGAGGCGGGGCAGGAAGAAGGTGCCTCCGCTGTCGGGGATGAGGCCGATCTTGCTGAAGGCCTGGATGAAGGAGGCCGATTCGGCGGCCACCACCACGTCGCAGGCCAGGGCGATGTTGGCGCCTGCGCCGGCGGCCACGCCGTTGACGGCGGCGACGACCGGCTTTTCGATCTCCCGAATCCGCACGATGATGGGGTTGTAGTGTTCGGTGAGGATGGTCGTCATCCCGGGGCCGTCTTCGGCGACGACCTCCTGGAGGTCCTGCCCGGCGGAGAAAGCCTTGCCGGCGCCGGTGAGGTAGATGGCGCGCACCTGCGGGTCGTCGCGGCACTGGTCGAGGCAGGCCTGCAGGGCCAGGGCCATTTCCCGGTTGAAGCTGTTGTATACGTTGGGTCGGTTGAGCGTGATCCGGGCTACGTGCCCGTCGGCTTCGAAGAGGATAGTGGTGTTGTCTGGCATGGAGGTTCGGGTAGTGTGATTATACTGTTATATTGTTATTATTGTTATATTGTTGGGGTAGCCTCTAGTGCTTTGATTTTGAAATACAAACATATGAGGCGCGGAGCGCTCAAACCATCGTGTCTCAATCCTTCCGAATCGAGTTCGGAACAGGTACTGCGCCTTCGCGCCTCTGCGTGAGATATCACAACGTATAGTGCGTGCAATTTGAAATCAAAGCATTAGGTGCCAAGCCTGTAACACCGGTATTCATTCCTTCCCCTCAATGGCACTTAAAATAGTCGAAAGGCTCCCTGCAATCCAGGCAGCGGTAGAGGGCTTTACAGGCGGTGGAGCCGAACTGGCTGACCATTTCAGTGTGTCCGGACCCACATTGGGGGCACTCCACCACCGGCCCTTTCTGAAAGAGGGCGTTTTTGTCGACGCTGCCATCGACGGGGGGGGCGATGCCGTAGGCTTTGAGCCGTTGGCGCCCCCGCTCGGTGATCCAGTCGGTTGTCCAGGCCGGGTGGAGGACGGTGGTGACCCTGACTTCATCGAAACCCTTTTCCTGGAGGGCGGCCCGGATGTTGACCTCAATGGTGTTCATGGCCGGGCAGCCCGAATAGGTGGGGGTGATGACCACCTCTACAGCTTCGCCATCGACCCTGATGTCCCGGATGATGCCCATATCGGTAACGGTGAGCACGGGGATTTCGGGATCGGTCACTTCTTCCAGGATGTCCCGGATGTCTTCTTTTGTGGTTGTACTTGTCATGGTTAGGTATTTTTGTATAGGCAGTACGGCCCATCCATCCTTCATTCACTCACTCATTCCAACACCCACCCCCCTCAATCGGTTTTGACCATTTCCAGGTTGCGGACCATGAGCAGGAAAGATCGGGCGAATTCGGGCAGGTTGTCGTACCGGAGGGTTCCGGTGGCGGGGTTGAGGTTGGGATAGTAGGACCGGTTGTTTTCCACGATACGGCTGATGGCCTTTTTGATGGCGCGCCTGTCAAATTTCCGGGTGGCCTTATCGTAGTAGCTGAGGGCAAAGCCCAGGCTTTTGAAGTAGTCGGCCTCCATGATCTGGTAATAGAGGTGGAAAAGGTCGCGGTCGGGTTTTGGCACGGCGTAGTTGAACATGCAGTAACCCACGATATAGCCGGGGATGGCAAGGGCGATGTTGTCGTATCCGTGTTCTTTATACCAGTCCATGTGGAAGAGTTCGGCGTCGATGATGCTGACGACCCGGTCGTGGTGCACCGAGTGGGTGATGCCGAAGGTAGACTTGACGCGGTACATTTCCTTGAAGAACTCCTCCTTGTCGCGTTCCAGCAGTTCCCGGAGTTCGGTGCAGAGCACCTGGTTTTTGCCGGCGGTGGCCAGCCCGTCGTTCTCGTAGTATTTGCGGTGGAAGTGTTCGAGGGATTCCATCATGAAGCCTTCCGGCTTGATGAGGTAATCGAGCCGGTAGATGAGGTCGAGCAGCAGGTAGCCGATGCTTCCGGAGTACTGGATTTTGTCGAGCTTGCCGTTTTCGGCCTCCTCCAGGGCCTTTTTGACCTGGCTGATGAGGTAGTTGTATTTGGCCTCTTTCTCGGGCAGGGGCAGCTCTTCGAGGTGGCTGGTATCGACCGGCTGGAGGCTTTTGAACTCTTCCAGCAGCAGGTCGTCCTGCTTGTCGGCTTTGGTGGCCACCTCTTTAAGGGCGTAGTATAATTTGTATGGAGAGCCGTCGAGGGTGTAGGTATCGAAGATGATGGCGATGTTGCCCTCCTCATCGAGGGCGAACCGGCTGTATTTGAGGTTGAAGTTTTGTTCGAGCAGGCGCCGCATGAAGGCCACGTTCAGGGCTTTTGCCCGGACGACTTTGGCTTCCACCTTGACCTTCTGGGGCGTGGCCTTGCCGGTGATCTTCTTTGAACCCTGGTACAGTTCGAATTCCAGGCCGCCCTTCACCTCCCTGCACCGCACATTGTCTTCCTCTTCGTCGCGAAGGTAGTAGAAAAACTGCTTGTAGCTCTCCAGGTATTCCTGCTTGTCGAACTTGTCCAGCGCCACGTCCCAGGCGGTATAGCGGGAGCTGTCCTTGTAGGAGTCGCTGTAGCGTCCAAAGCTGATCTTCGGTTGTTCCCTTTCTTCCGTTTTTGTGCCAAAAATGCGGTCGAACAATCCCATTCTCTCTTTTTTTCCAACGGGAAATGTACAAAATCAACGCAAGTTAACAAAAAGCGGGAAAGGGATGGAAAAAGGTTTTCACTTAATTAATCACTCTGTGATGCAACACGGTCGTTGAGAAAATGCGGGAAGCCGGGGTTGTTGGTTGTTTGTTGCCGGTTGTTTGTCCGGAGGGCCTGGGTTCCCGGGCTAACAACAGACAACGGCCAACGTGTCCGGCTTGGAGAAACAACTGATTATCTTTTTTTCTCACAGCCTCTGTCACATCACAGAATTACTCATTACGGGGAGCTGAGTTTTGATATTCTTGTTTTATGTGGAGGGCTGCCAGGTCCAGCTGGGGTGCGTGGCTGCCCGCGGCGCTGTCGGCCGCCGCTTCGCCGGGGCTTTCTGTCAGGTACCGCCGCTGCATTTGTTTGACGGTGAGGGTGGATCCGTCGGGGCTCCAGCCGGGAGGGCCGAAGGCGTACATGAATTTGTGCCGCCAGTTGTCGGTGCTTTTCACGTCTTTCCAGATGTTCTGGTATTCATGTAAGAGGATGACCATCGGGTTGTAGGAGTTGGGCGGGTGGATGACGCCGTATTTGATCTCGATATTCTCGTCGAGTTCGGCCCAGGTGCCGAACAGCTTGTCGAAGATATTGAGGTAGCCGCCGTGGTTTTTATCCAGGTATTCCAGGTTCTGGGCGTGGTGTACCTGATGCTGGGTATGCGTGTTCAGGAACTTTTCCAGGAAGCCCAGCTTGGGGATGTACTGGGTGTGCAGCTGAAACTGCCAAAGGGACTCTATGCCCAGGCAGACGATCACCATGCCGGGGTGGAAGCCGATCATCGGCAGCCACATGTAGAACAGTGGTTTGTACAGGAGGGTGAACCAGCCGTTCCGTATCCCGGTGCCCAGGTTGAAATGGTCGGAGGAATGGTGCACGATGTGGGCCGCCCAGAAAAACCGCACGGTATGGTTGAGGCGGTGGAACCAGTAGTAGCTGAAGTCGTCCAGAAACTGGCATATCAGCCAGGTGTACCAGGCCCATCCAAAGGATTGGTAACCCATGATATTGGTTCGTACGCCATTCACTTCAGGATTGAAAACCTCATAGGCCAGGTTGAAGATGACGACTGCCGAGATGACTTTGAAGAGCGGTTCTATTATGGCAGTGCCTACGCCCATAAAACTGCTGGCCATCAGGTCTTTCCATTCGTACAGGTTCTTCTTCTCACCGTGCGATTTGCTGTGCGCCAGCTCCAGAAGGATCAGGCCAATGAAAAAAGGAGGGGCATAAACGATTGGGCTGGTTAAATCCATTATTCCGGTAGTTTTTTTCCGGTGGTGAAAATAAAAATTTTTCCGGCCGCATCCAATTTTGGACGAAGCTTATCCGGGGTGTGGGGCTTTCGGACAGGATGTACGAGGCCGGGGGCAGAAAAGACAGGATTAACATGATGGACTGGATTCTGCAGCCCCGATCCGGCCACTTCCCCCCTCATTGGCCGCCGTAGCAGGAGGCAAAGGCGGTACGGGGGGATTGAGGGGGGCTACAGACAGGATGGACAGGATTTGCAGGGCCCTGGGGTCAGGGTGTTTCGCTGCTTCGTTTTGGCAGCTTCCCCCCCTTCTCCGCCCGCCGTAGCGTTGCGAAGGCGGGTGGGGATAGAGGAGTCGGCAAACACCCAAAATCCCGAAAATCATTTATCTTTGAAGGCGTTACAATAATGTCCGACTGTAAAAAACATTTTCCATGAAATCATCCTGCCTGATCCTGCTATTCCTTGTATTCCTGGCCAACGAAGTTGTTGCTCAGGAAGGAAACACACAAAATGCCGGAATGGAATCCAGCCTGCCTTATTACGAAATCCCTCCCTATCCGGAGGCCTACACCGCCGGCGCCGTAGCCGCCCGCCTGGCCGACGGCCTGGGCTTCCGGTACTACTGGGCCACCGAAGGTTTGCGGCCCGAAGACCTGCGGTTCCGGCCCAACGAAACGGCCCGGACAGCGGAGGAAACCCTGGCGCACATCCACGGCCTTTCCGGGATTATCCTCAACGCTGCCCGGCGCGCAGCCAATGCCAGCTCCGGAGAAAAAGAGGAACTTTCTTTTGAACAGATGCGGCGGCAAACGCTGGAGAACATCAAAGAGGCCGCCGACATATTCCGGGCCAGCGGGGATGGCGACCTGGCCGGATACGAAGTCGTCTTTCAAAGAGGAGAAAACACCTCGGCATATCCCTTCTGGAACCTGATCAACGGACCCATCGCCGATGCTATCTGGCACGTGGGGCAGGTGGTGTCCTTCCGGCGCTGCTCGGGCAACCCGCTGAACCCGAAGGTGAGTTTGTTCAGCGGGAAGCTCCGGGAGTAAATTTGCCAAAAAGCCATCACCTCCTGGCCACAAGAGCAGAAAAACGGAAGCTATCAGCAGTTAACAGCCCAGGATTATTACAACAACCAACAAAACGCCCGCCAGCCCCCAATTGGCAACCACAACCGCCCTGTGCGAAGCATAAAAGGCGAAAAAGAGCGCCGCGACAACAGCGCCCAGCCCGGCCGCCACCCCATACCCCAGCACGATAGCGCTGCCCGCCAGCCCCTGCCCCTCTGCCATGCCGGCGTAACTGGCGCCGGCCGTGGCGGCAACGAAAAAAACCAGCAAGGCCAGGAGGCACAGCAGCAGGCTGGCGGGTTTTATCAGCTTTTTCATTCTGTCTTTTTAAAAATTGGCGATTTTCTCCACCGTAGCCCCCTCTTTCACCTCTATCGTAAAGGTTTCCTTTTTGCCCTTGTGTTCTTTCAGGGCTGTAACGGTCACTTCATAGGTGCCGGGAGTAAGCGTAAACGCTTTGGGGTTGCTGCTGTCGGAAGTATAGGTCCTGCCGTTGGCCACGTTTTTCTTGCCGGCGGCTTCGGCTATTTTTACGGTTGCGTCGACCAGGCCGGCGGCGCTACTGGCGCCGATGCGGGCAATGCCGCTTTTGAACCGGTGCTCAATTTCCCGGGTCTCTCCGGCGCGCACCTCCACGTTTTCGATGCGGTGGGAAATTTCCAGGCCTTCTATTTTCATGGCCTGCACTTCCACGTCGTACAATCCGGGGTTGACTTCATAGACGTCCGCCCTGCCGTAGGTTCGCCCGCTGGCGGCGGTTTTGCTGCTTCCCCTGGGGTAGATTTTCACTATGGCGTCCCAGCCTTCGCCGTTGTTCAGGGTGGTGACCAGGATTTTGCCGCCGTCGAAGCTAACGGTTTGGTGTCTGGTTTTTTCCCCGGCGCTTTGCACGTTGTAGAGGGTAACGGCAGTGACGTCGCTGTTTTCCAAAGGTGCCGCCTCCAGGTCGTAAGCGCCGGCGGGCAGGAAAAGCATGGCCGTATCGCCATAGGTTCTTGCGGTAGTGACGGCGTTTTTGGTTCCTGTTTCGAACGCCCGGATAATGGCGTCCACCGGCTTGCCGTTTTTGACGGCGAAGACGGTGAAGTTGCTCAAGGGTTTATCCACCGTCGTTTTGGTTGCTTCCTGGAGTACTTCGGCCAGCCCGTCGGCGTTGGCGGCGTCGTAATACCGGCCGTCGCCGGCTTTGGCGGCGCAGCGCAGTTGCTCGGTTTCTTCGTTTTGCAGGCCGAAGCCGACGATGTGCAGGCGGAAGTCGATGCCTTCTTCCCTGGCGGCTTTGATGACCTCGCAGATGTCGCCCCCGCAGGATTCGATGCCGTCGGTGACCAGGATGATGGTGGCCTTCGCTTTGGCCTCGCGCAACTGGCCGATCACCTGCCGGGCCGAATAAGCCAGAGGCGTTTTGCCCAGGGGTTTGATGGCCTTTAAGGACTGGTTGATCCGGGACTTGTCGGCGTTGCCCATTTCCACCAGGAATTCAACATCTTCGCAGTCCCCTTTTTCGCGGTGGCCGTAGGCTACCAGGCCGGCCGGCTGGTCGCCGGGCAGCCCGTTTACTGTGTTGGACAATACATCGGCGGCGATTTCCATCTTGGTTTTGCCGTCCATCTGCCCCCACATGGAGCCGCTGGCGTCGTAGATGAAAACAATAGGGGAGGGGGAAGGATCGCTCTGGGCCCGGAGGCAGAAAGCAAAGCAGAGAAAAAGAAAAATTAGGGTCAATGGTTTCATTATCAACAGTTTTTGGTTTTACAGGCATGGCTGGCCTTATGATCGGAAAAGATTGACGGCGACAATCAGTTCAGCCCCGGTTTCTGCCCCTGCCCGCCCATCAGCGTCTTCGACGAAAAGATAAGCCCCTGGATGAGGATTCCGATGATAATAAGAACGGTCATTTCGAGATGCGAAGTGGACACGCTGCCCATGATGATGCGTTTCGACTTTTCCCGCAGCTCGGCGCCTTCGGCGGTTTGGATGTCGGACAGGGCGGAAATCGTTGAAAACGCCTCGGCGGTGGCTTCTTCCAGGGCGGGGCCGGCCGGTTGGCGGGCTAAATCCGCTTCCAGGCGGTTGATCTTCTCCAGGGTGGTGTTCAGGCTGTTGAACTGCGTTTCCTCCTCTTCAGTCAGGTAGGTTTGCGCGTATTGGGCGATCAACGCCTCCCTTTCTGCCTGGTAGGCTTCGACCTGCTTCATGACATCGGGGCCTGCCTCCCCGTCAGCCGCCGCCCGGAGCAAATCCTGTCGCTCCTTGAGGTTCTCGTACAGGTGGAAGAGGTAGCTCTCGGCCATCAGGCGGTCTTCGAAGATGGAGGCGAAGGAGCGTTCCAGCTGGCGGAAGCGGCTTCTTTCCAGCAGGTTGGTCGTTATGGTGATGCCCAGGACGATAGCGAGGAGCAGGGCGGCTTTGGTTTTGTTTTTAATGCTGTATGCCCATTTCATGGTGGTCGGTTGTCTTTTTGTATATTGGCTTTAAAGTTCAAATATAATGAAAGCTATCCAACCAGTCCATGCCCATGCTCCCGGCGATATCCCCAACCTTTTCGCCGAAGCCTGGAACCGGCGCGACGCTGCGGGTATCGCCGGCCTGTTCGCCGAAGACGCTGAGTTCGTCAACGTCACCGGACTTTGGTGGCACGACCGGGAGGCGATATGGAAAGCGCACGACTACGGCCTGCGCGTCATTTTTAAAGACTCCCGCCTGGAGGTGCGGGAGAAAAAAGTGCGGCAGTTGTCCGAAGATGTCGCCCTGGTCCATGCGCGGATGAGGCTCAGCGGGCAGAGCGGCCATTCAGAGGCCGGCCGGCCTGGCGTTCGCTTTACGGTGTTTAGCTTTGTGGCCCGGAGGCAGGAAGAGGGCTGGCTGTGCGTGTCGGCGCACAATACGGACCAGGTACCGGGCAAGGAGACAAACGTGGTGGATGAGAGGGGGGAGGTGAGGGCGGTGGATTACCGGGGGGAATAGGGGGGCTGTTTGCTGCTGTTCGTTGTTCGCAAAATACTTAAAATCGAGAAGCATTTTTCAGCAAATGGGTAGCCGTTATTGCCCCCGGATGGCGGCTTCGTTGGGCCAGGACGATCCCGTCGCCGACGTGCTGGTACGCCCTTCCCCGGTAATCGACTGTTGAGTATAATGTCTATTCACTCTCTCTGTCCTTCATTCATTCACGCCTTCAAATCTCAGAGCATCAAATCCGCCCAGTACCGGTAGTCCAGCAACGGCTGTGCTTTGGGGTCGCGCTCGTTGACGGGCATCAGTTCCATGAGCGGGTAGGAGAGGATGGCGCGCCCCTTTTTGACGGATGCGACCAGGCCGAAGCCTTCCTCGTCGTCGATGCCTTCCACGCCGAGGACTTCCACCTCGGTTCCCGGTTCGATGTGCTGCAATACGAGGCCTTCGACGACCGCATAGAAGGGGTATTCTACCTCTGTATTAAAATAGGCGGCCCAGTTGTCTATATCTTCGGAATTGGGAGACCGCAGCATGATGTCGAAAATGCGCGCGGCTTGTTCATCCTCCTGCACGTCGCCCCAGAAGAAACGGTGGAACAGGCGGCGCTGAGCCACCATGGCCTCTTCTTCCGTATCGCGGGGCTGAGCCGGAGCGAGGTCTTCCTCCCCGAACTCATAACGGGAGAAGGCGCCGTACTCCTCTTCGCAAGTAAACCGGATGAAGCTTTCGGGCAGTTGCCGCAGCGTCAGGCTATCGAGGGCGACCACAAAGACGACGTCCTCGCCGTTGGTCAGCACTTCTTCCACACGCCCCTGCCATCCTTTAATGTTGATGTTGGCCGCGCCGCGCCCCAGGGCCCGGTCGGCGGTAACCAGGACGGAAGTACCCACCGGGAAGCGTTCGTGGCTGGTTTCATGCCATTCCACATCCTCATCGTCGTCCAAAAAAAGGTCAAAATCCGGGCCGAAATCTTCGCTGAACATCAGCCCTTCCGACTCGTCGAGCATGTCCTCCAGAAAGGCGCTGAGCAGTTCGTCTTCGGAGTCTTCTTCCTCCTCATCGTCCAGGCCGTATTCTTCGATCAGGGATTCCAGCAGGGGAGAAGGGCCTTGTCGTTCGATAGAATCGGCAAAGGCTTCCCGCATTTTTTCGAGCAATTCCCGCAGGCTTTCAAAGTCTTCCATGGCCTCATCGGGCGCTTCGCTAAAGGCGTGCCGGCCGAAGGCGGAGTTTTTCAGGCTTTTATTCTCGCGGCGCAGGCGGCTGTGGTATTCCTGCAACCCTTCCTTCAGCGCTTGAAGCAGCTTCGATGCTGCTTCGGCGCCCAGGGTGCCGGCGGGATCCTGGCTGAGGAGCAGGCGGGCCAGGGCGGGCAGTTCCCCGGCTTTGGTCAGCTTGTCGGCTTCGGTAAGGTTTTTAAGGACGGCGCGGCGGGCCGCCTTCTCCTTATCCCCCGGGAAGAAGGAAAATTCGTCCAGCCGGTCGAGCACCTGCTCGCGCAGTTGTTCTTCGAAGCTGCGCCCGTTTTCGGCAGCCCTGGCCTTGCGGGCCAGCAATTCTTCGAATTGCGGGTGGAAAAGCGGGGCGGAGGCTAGTTGCTCGCCCATGTGCCGGATGGCTTCCAGGTCTTCCGGGTCGAACCCTTCGAGCTGGCCGAGCAGCTCCCGGATGTCCGCCCGCAGTTCGTTAATGGCTTCGATGTAGCCCATCATCTGATGGCTGGCCTGCACCTGAGCGGTCGTGATGTCCCGGCGGGTAGCGTCGAGCTGTTGCCGGGCTTCGCCGGCCTGTTCCAGGAGGCGCTCTACGTCCTTTTGCAGGGTGGCCGGAGAATCTTTAGGTTCTTTGCGCTGGTCACTCATAATGCGAAGTTAACATTATCTGGTCAGATACATATAGCGCTGGCGGTCCAGCTCCCGGAAAAACGGGTCGGACAGGTCCCGGATGTAACGGATGGCCTCGCCGGTGGATTTCATCTCCGGGCCCAGGTTTTTGTCGACGTTGGGAAACTTGTCGAAAGAGAAGACCGGGACTTTTATGGCGAAGCCCCCCGGCCGCGGTTTGATGTCGAAGTCTTTGAGCTTATGCGTTCCCATCATCACTTTAGTGGCGATGTTGAGGTAGGGCACCTGATAAGCCTTGGCGATAAAGGGCGTCGTGCGGGAGGCGCGGGGGTTGGCCTCGATGACGTATACCTTGTTGTCTTTGATGGCGAACTGTATGTTGATCAACCCTTGGATGTGAAGGGCTTTGGCCAGCTTTTCCGCGTATTCCACCATGGTGGCCACCGCCTCTACCGAGAGGCTGTAGGTCGGCAGGACGGCGGCGCTGTCTCCGGAGTGTACCCCCGCCGGCTCAATGTGTTCCATGATGCCCATGATGTGCACCTCGTCGCCGTCGCAGATGGCGTCGATCTCGGCTTCCTTTGCCCGTTCGAGGAAGTGGTCGATCAGGACCCGGTTGTCCGGCAGGTGTTTGAAGATGCTGAGCACGTGGCGCTCCAGTTCGTCGTCGTTGATGACGATACGCATGCGTTGGCCGCCCAGGACGTAGGAGGGGCGCACCAGCACCGGGTAGCCGGTGCGGCGGGCGACGGCGAGGGCCTCGTCGGCATCACGGGCTACCCCGTAGTCGGGATATGGGATGCCCAGTTCTTTAAGCAGGTCGGAAAACGCGCCCCGGTCCTCGGCCAGGTCCATATTGGGAAAGTCGGTGCCAATGATCGGGATGCCTTGCTCGTGGAGCTTCGCAGCCATTTTGAGGGCGGTCTGCCCGCCCAGCTGAACGATAACGCCCTCCGGTTTTTCCAGTTCCAGGATTTCCTCCAGGTGTTCCCAGAAGACCGGCTCGAAGTAGAGCTTGTCTGCCACGTCGAAATCGGTGGATACGGTTTCCGGGTTGCAGTTGATCATGATGGACTCGTAGCCGGCTTCCTTGATGGCGATCAGGCCGTGGACGCAGCAGTAGTCGAATTCGATGCCCTGTCCGATGCGGTTAGGGCCGGAGCCCAGCACGATGATCTTCTTCTTTTCGGTGGGGATGCTTTCGTTTTCCTGGTCGAAAGTGGAGTAGAAATAGGGCGTCTGCGCTTCAAACTCGGCGGCGCAGGTGTCCACCATCTTATAAGTCCTGCGGATTCCCAGTTTTTTGCGGTGGGCAGCCACCTCCTGCTCGTCGACGCGCATCAGCCAGGCGATCTGCGCATCGGAATAGCCCACTTCTTTGAGTTCGCGCAGGAAGTCTTCCTCGATGTCCTCCGGTACGTTATAGCGCATCAGCTTCTGTTCCAGTTTCACCAGTTTTTTGATCTGGCGGATGAACCAGGGGTCGATGCGGGTCAGTTTGTGGATGGTTTTCTCCGGCACGCCCAGCCGCAGGGCGTCCTTGACGCGGAAGATGCGGTCTTCGCTGGGGTTTTCCAGGCGTTCCAGGATGTCGGCCGTCCGGATCCACTCTTTCATGTCGGCGCCCAGGCCCATGCGGTTGTTTTCGAGGGACTGGCAGGCCTTTTGCAGGGCTTCGGGGAAGGTGCGGCCGATGGCCATCACCTCGCCGACGGACTTCATCTGCAGGCCCAGCTGGTGGTCGCTGCCCTGGAACTTCTCGAAGTCCCAACGGGGCATTTTGACGATCACGTAATCCAGCGTGGGTTCGAAATAGGCTGAGGTATTCCGGGTAATCTGGTTTTTCAGTTCGTCGAGGGAATAACCGATAGCCAGCTTGGCGGCGATCTTGGCGATGGGGTAGCCGGTGGCTTTGCTGGCCAGGGCGGAGGAGCGGGAAACGCGGGGGTTGATTTCAATGACGATCAGCTTCTCGGTCTCCGGGTCCAGCGCGAACTGTATGTTGCAGCCGCCGGCAAAGTTGCCCAGCGAGCGCATGGCCTGCATGGCTTCGTCGCGCATCTGCTGATAGGCCGTATCGGAGAGGGTCATCGCCGGGGCCACCGTGATGCTGTCGCCGGTATGGATGCCCATGGGGTCGAGGTTCTCCACGGTGCAGATGATCACGACGTTGTCTTTGGCGTCGCGCAGCAGTTCCAGTTCGAACTCTTTCCAGCCCAGCACGGCTTTTTCGACCAGCACCTCGTGCGTAGGCGACATGCTCAGCCCCCGGCGGAGGGCGGCGTCGAACTGGTCTTCGCGGTGCACGAAGCCGCCGCCGGTGCCGCCCAGAGTATAAGAAGGACGGATGACGAGCGGGAAGCCGATCTCCTGGGCAGCCTCCTTGCCTTCCAGGAAGGAGTTGGCAATGCGGGAGGGGGCTACGCTCAGCCCGATGTCGATCATGTGCTGGCGGAAGGCTTCCCGGTTCTCCGTCAGCTCGATGGCGTCCAGGTCGACGCCGACCAGGCGCGTATGGTATTTTTCCCAGACGCCCTGTTTGCCGGCTTCGATGGCCAGGTTGAGGGCCGTCTGGCCGCCCATGGTGGGCAGTACGGCGTCGATCTCCTGTTCTTCGAGAATCTGGACGATGCTCTCCACGGTGAGCGGCAGGAGGTAGACCTTATCCGCCGTGACCGGGTCGGTCATAATGGTAGCCGGGTTGTCGTTGATGAGGACGACCCTGATGCCTTCTTCCCGCAGCGACCGGGCAGCCTGAGAGCCGGAGTAGTCGAATTCGCAAGCTTGTCCTATGATGATGGGCCCGCTGCCAATGATGAGGATAGATTGGATAGACTGATCTTTCGGCATTCGATTGTAGCATTTTCAGGCCGCAGCTTTGCCAGAGGAAAGGGCAGTATGTTTGCATTACAGGGCCAAACCGGCAGGCCTTTTTTTGAATTGCGGGCAAAGATACAACAGTGGGTTAAGCTTTACTAATATTGCCCGTTGTTTGTTGCCCGTTTAAGCCCATCAGTCCTTTCCATGTATTTCCATGCATCTCTGCGTACATCTGTACATCTCTGTACACCTCTGTGCATCTCTGTGTATCTCTGTACACCTCTGTGTATCTCTGTGCGTCTCTGTGTATCTCTGTGTATCTCTGTGTATCTCTGTGCATCTCTGCGCACCTCTGTGCATCTCTGTATACCTCCGTACATCTCCCTCCATTTCCTCAATCACTCCACCACTTCCACCTTTATAGTATTGGTATAATATTCTATATCCGCCATTGTAGAGATCGTGTCGCCCTTCACCACTTCCCGTTTCTTCTTGACCAGGTAAAGTTCATAATTTCCGGGAGCGAACGTTTCGACTTTGGCGGCCGGGATGCGGTATTCTTCCCCGGCGCTGGGCCCGGTAAGCAGGATGGTCGAGGCTTTATTGTCCTGGTCGCTGAAGAACAATACCATGCTCTCTCCTTTTGCCAGCCGGCCCCCTCTCGCGTACAGGGCCATCCCCATGCTCTTGCTGATCTGCTCATCCCGGACGGAGAAGCTGTCGATGGGTGCCATGGCCACCGGAATATCCCTGCGGATGCCGAGATCGTCTTTGAAGCTGAACCAGAAGGTGTCGGCATAATTGTCGCGTTGTTCGAAGGTGAACCGCACCGTGCCCCCCGGCAGGTTGCGGGCGTTCATTCCAATGCCCTGAAATGTCGCGCCTCCGGCAAAAGCTTTCGGAATGGCGGTTTGTATGCTGTCGCCTTCAAAAAAAGTGGCGTGGGCCTTCAGTTCCCGTTCCGTTTGCAGATAACGGACGAAGAATTCGGCGA
This sequence comes from Phaeodactylibacter sp., assembly GCA_024102975.1. Classification (GTDB taxonomy): domain Bacteria; phylum Bacteroidota; class Bacteroidia; order Chitinophagales; family Saprospiraceae; genus JACJXW01. Next base: position 18,430 of record JAGFJD010000530.1, read on the forward strand.
AGAGGTGGCGGGGCGCTTCCTCCGGCTGAGCGCCGCCGCAACCGGCAAACAAAAGGGCCGCCAAAGCCACAATGGCGGGAGAAAAAACGTATACTTGCTTCATGGAAAAGTTTTTGCCGGCAAATATAAAGATTGTCGGGGAGTGTGCAGGGGGTGCATTAGTGCATTTGGTGTATTGGCACATTCGGGGAGGGTTGTGACGGAGGGCTACAGGCTGGCCGGGCAACACTTGCACGCCCGCCTGTTCCGCCGGGTAAAAATGCACAAACGCATAATATACACAAAGGTTGACGCTCTGGCGTCACATGTATTCGTTGGACCCGGAAGGAGCCGGGCCACCCAGCCACAGGGCCCCCTTACAAATGCACCAACGCACAAATGCACCAACGCACAAATTTGCGCATGTCTTCCACAGGACGAAAAGAGGATGCCTGGATTTTTCAAAGGAAGCGTTATATTTGCGCGGCACGTTATTAGAAGCAAAGCAACCCGGTCTCCATAACTTCCCGGAATACCAAATCAGAAACCTGACTTTTAAAAAAAAATGATGCAGCCAGGCAAATCATAATGCCTATTTTTGAGCTTGAAAAACTATGTTTCTGTCAGGTGCATCTTATAGCAGTTTCATACTTGTGCATACTGAACAGGGATTATTGCCCTGTCGCAGAAGCGAAACCGGTTTTTGAAAAGGAAAATTTTTTTATCATTGTGCACTGGCCTCAGAGCCCTTGGTTTTAGTCGAAAATTAAAACAGGAAATTTATGGCACGTTATTTACTATTGTTTTTCTCACTCCTGATTGCCGGAGCGGGCGCTCATGCGCAAACGACGCTTCAGGGGAAGGTCACTGACCAGGAAACGGGGGAACCTATCCTCTTTGGTTCTGTGGCTCTCTATAAAAACGGAGTGCTGACCACCGGAACGGAAACCGACTTCGACGGTAATTACAACTTTACCGAACTCGACCCCGGTACTTACGAGGTGGAAGTCAGCTACGTCGGTTACGCCAAACAGCAGGTGACCGGCGTGAAAGTCCTCGCCGGCAAGGCCAACAAACTGGACATTGAACTCACGCCCGCCGGCGTCGTCCTCGATGAGGTCGTCGTCACGGAGTACCGCGTCCCGCTGGTCGAGCAGGACAACACTACCCAGGGGGCGGTAATCACCAGCGACCAGATCAAAAACCTGCCTACCCGTAACATCAACGCCCTGGCAGCCACCACCGCCGGCCTGGCCTCCGCTGACGAAGGGGACGATATCTCCATCCGGGGTTCGCGGGATAACGCCACTGACTATTACATCGACGGCATTCGCGTACAGGGCAACCTGATCCCGGAATCCGAGATCGACCAGCTACAGGTGATCACCGGCGGTATCGAAGCGCAGTACGGGGATGTCACCGGCGGTATCATCTCTATCACCACGAAGGGCCCTTCCAGCCAGTTTTCCGGCGGCATTGAAGCGGAAACGTCCCGCTTTACCGACCCCTTCAACCAAAGCCTGGTCGGCTTCAACCTCAGCGGGCCGATCTTCCAGCGCACGGAAGCAGACGGCAGCAAGACCTCCATCCTGGGCTTCCGCCTGGCCGGCCGCCTTACGGACCAGCTCGACGACGACCCCACCGCAGTCAACGTCTATCGCATTAAAGATGCATCCCTGGCTCAGTTGGAAGCCAACCCGATCATCGAGCTGGGCGGCAACCAGTTCGTCGCCGCCGACTTCCTGACTGAGGACGACGTCGAAGCCCTGGATTACCAGCCGTTCGAGGATTATCAGCGCTATGACCTCACCGCCAAGCTCGATGCCCGCCTCAGCGAAGCCATCGACGTGACCTTCACCGGCGCTTTCAACCGGGAAGAAAACCGCTTTACGCCCAATGAGGACAGCCGGACGCTGGCCAACTGGCGCGTGCTCAACAGCCACAACAACCCTATTGAGTTCGACCGGACTTACCGGGGCAACTTCCGCTTCCGCCACCGCCTGGGCGGCGGCGCTACCGAGGAGGACCGCGCCAGCAAAGGCGCCCTGATCCAGAACGCCAGCTACACCCTCCAGTTCGGCTACGAAAAAGAACTCTACGACCACTATGATTTCAACCACGAAGAAAACTGGTTCAACTATGGCTACATCGGCGACTTCGACCAGGTGTGGGAGCCGACTTTCAGCCCCCTCATGGTCGACTCGACGGGGATGCTGTTCCGCGTCCATACCGATTACCGCCAGGTGCTGACCAGCTACCAACCCGACCCCAACATCAACCCGGTGCTGGCCAATTACAACAACCCGCTGGTTGTCGGCGGCGATTCGGAATTGCCTCCCACCATCGACGGTTTCAACACCATCAACGGCAGGACCATCGACGTATTCAACAACTCCTGGAACTTCCACACCAACGTCGGCACCGTCTACAACCGCAACCGCAAAGAAGACAACGACACCTACACCTTCCAGGCCCGCGCCTCGTTCGACCTGGTGCCCGGAAGCTCCAACCAGGGGCGCCACAACATCCAACTGGGCGTCTGGTACGAACAGCGCACCAACCGCCGGTACGATATCCTGCCTCGTGGGTTGTGGCAACTGGCCCGCCAGTTGGCCAACAGCCACATCCAGGGTATCCCCTTCGATGAAAACGGCAACGCGACGACCCCGATCATCGGCTATGACACCATCGTCGTTGCCGGGTCCCAGATCATTACGCCGCTCCACCAGGTGTCCATCGCCCCGGGCGACGAAGCGCTTTTCTACGACCGCATCCGCGATGTGACGGGCGACGAGCTGACCACCTTCGTCAACGTCGACGGCCTGCGCCCGGAAGACCTCAGCCTGGATATGTTCTCCGCCAAAGAACTCAACGACTTCCAGTTGCTGGGCTACTACGGCTACACCTACCTGGGCGAAAACTTCGACGGCAACTTCGAAGATTTCTTCACCGCAACCACTACCGGCGACCCGAATACCGGCGTGCGTACCTTCCCGGTAGCGCCCAACCGGCCCATCTACGGCGCCGCGTACATCCAGGATAAGTTCACCTTCAAGGACATCATCTTCCGCCTCGGCCTGCGCGTGGACCGCTATGACGCCAACACCAAGGTGCTGAAGGATAACTACTCCCTCTACGAAATCCAGGGCGCCGCCGATTACCACGCCGAATTCGGCGGGGAGCGCCCCGGCAACATCGGCGACAACTTCAAAGTATACGCCACCGACGAGTCCGGCGAACAGGTGCTGGCCTACCGCGACGGCGACCAGTGGTACCAGTCCAACGGCAACCCGGTCAACAACTCGGCCCTGATCTTCCAGGGCGGCGTGGTCAACCCGGTGTACAACAACCCGTTCGTGCGCGATGACCTGGACTACATCAAGAAGCGCGGCTTTGATGTCAATGCTTCCTTCGAAGACTACGAAGTGCAGGTGAACTTCATGCCCCGCCTGGCCTTCTCCTTCCCGATCTCTGACGAGGCCAACTTCTTCGCCCACTACGACATCCTGGTGCAGCGGCCGCCGACGAACACGATCGCCACGCCGGACGATTACTTCTACTTCGCCGAGCGCGCCAACATCATCAAGAACAACCCGAACCTGAAGCCGGAGCGCACCATCGACTACGAGGTGGGCTTCCAGCAGAAAATCTCCAACACGTCGGCTCTGAAAATTGCCGCCTACTACAAGGAGATGCGGGATATGATTCAAATCCGGACCTTCTTCCCGGTTCCCATCGTCGGCCAGTATACGACGTATGACAACCAGGACTTCGGTACGGTCAAAGGGTTCTCCTTCCAGTATGATCTTCGGCGGACGGGCAACATCTCGTTCAACGCCAACTATACGCTCCAGTTCGCCGACGGCACCGGTTCTGACGCCGATTCCGGCCGTAACCTCAGCAGCCGGGGCAACCTGCGTACGCTCTTCCCCCTCAACTTCGACGAGCGCCACCGCATTGTCGCCACCCTGGACTACCGGTACGCCAGCGGCAATAAGTACACTGGCCCGCGCCTTTTTGGTGCCGACATCTTCGCCAATGCCGGCCTCAACCTGCAGGGGATTGCCGTTTCCGGCCGCCCCTACACCGCCCGGTTCCAGGCACAGCAACTGACCGGCGCCGGCACCATCGGCGCACTCAACGGTGCCCGCAAGCCCTGGAACTTCACGCTCAACCTGCGCGTCGACAAGAACTTCGACCTGGGCAGCAAGCTGGGGCTGAACATTTACTGCCGCATCTCCAACGTGCTGGACCGCCGCAACGTGATCAACGTATATGAGGCTACCGGCTCTCCGGAAGACGACGGCTTCCTGCGTACGCCGGAAGGGCAGAGCGCGGTCGACAACATCCTGAGTTCCCAGCGCAGCCTGGAATCCTTCCTGGCTTCCTACCAGTGGCGGGTACTTAACCCGAACTTCTTCAGCCTGCCGCGCAGGGTGTATCTGGGTGCTATTTTTGACTTTTAATGCATCGGGGCCTGGCTGGGAGAAGCAAACCCGAACCGGATTTGCTTCTTCCATGCCCCCCGGCAAAATCATTCATTATAAAACTATTGTGCTATGCGTAGAGTATTATTAAGCCTGTTGGGTGTGGTTCTTGCGGCGGCTACGGCCTTCGCCCACATCAACCCCAACAAGTCGCAGGCCGAATCACCTAATAACAATAATAAAGTTCAGTTCAGAGCAAGTTGCGACGCCGCCAAAGCCCAGCGGGACCAGGCCGTCAACAACGTCCGTGCTCGCCTGACTACCGGCGGCGACGTGTGGTGGGATGGGAACGACGGCCGCTACGTCGTCCCCAAAGTGCCTCCCGGGGTGCCGGAAGCCTCTTCCCTGTTTGCCGGCGCCGTCTGGCTGGGGGGCGTGGATGAAGCCGGCAACCTCAAAGTTGCGGCCCAGACCTACGGCCGCTCCGGCGGCCAGACGGACTTCTGGCCCGGCCCGCTTTTCCCGACAAAGGAAAATGAGGATGATCCGGATCCCGGTACCACCGACCAGGAGACCTGCTCCAAGTGGGATGCTTTCTTCGTGGTGACCGGTGCCGAGATCGACGAGCACATCCGCCAGTTCGAAGAGTCGCTCAGCAGCGGCGGAACCTACGAACCGACTTCTATTCCCAAGGGCGTGCGCGGATGGCCGGGCAGAGGCAACCCTTTCTTCCTGGATGTCAACGGGTTTGAACTGCCCAATACCAGCCAGGGCCTGGCCGGTTTCTGGGATGAGGACGGCGACGGTTTGTACAACCCGCAAAATGGCGATTATCCGGTGATTGAAATCCGGGGTTGTGACGACCCGCAGTATCCCGATGAGATGCTCTTCTGGATTTATAACGACAACGGCAACGTCCACACGGAAACCAACGCCGACCCCATACAAATGGAAGTGCAGGTGCAGGCCTTCGGCTATGCCACCAACGACGAACTCAACGACATGACCTTCCAGCGCTTCAAGCTGATCAACCGGGCCGTCGAGCCGATCGACAGCACTTTCTTCGCCATGTGGGTCGATCCCGACCTGGGCTGCTATACCGATGACTACATCGGTTGCGATACCCTGCGCAGCCTCGGTTATGTATACAACGAAGACGTGCTGGACGGCCAGGTCGGCTGTTCCTGCCCGCAGGGGGTTGTTACCTATTGCGACGAAGTGCCGATTCTTGGCGTCGACTACTTCCGCGGCCCGGAAGGGCCCAAGGTTTTTGGCCCAAATGGCGAACTGCTCAACCCCGGCCGCGGCCAGGAGCCGGATACCATCATCGAGCTGGGCATGTCCTCCTTTACCTATTACAACAACCCCAGCGTCGGCCCCTGGCCCGCCGGCATGACCGACCCCAATACCGCCCTGGAATACTATCGCTACCTGACCGGCTCCTGGCGGGACGGCAGCCCCTTCACCTACGGCGGCGACGCCTATCAGGATGGCGAACCCATTGAGTTCGCCTTTACGGAAGCTCCCGACGATGCCGACGGCTGGTCGATGTGTACGGCCAACCTCGACGAGGGCGACCGCCGCACCATTCAGGCTTCCGGGCCGTTCCGGCTGGATCCCGGCGCGGTCAACGAGCTGATCATCGGCGTGGTATGGGTGCCCGACCAGGCCTACCCCTGCCCCAGCATCCGGAGGTTGCAGGAGGCAGATGACATCGCCCAGGCCCTGTTCGACAACTGCTTCGATATCACCGACGGGCCGGATGCTCCGGACCTGGATATCATCGAGCTGGACCGCGAGCTGATCATCGTCCTGACCAACGATACGGTGAAGTCCGTTTCCAACAATGCTTTCGAAGAGTACCAGGAAGTGGGCCTGGAAATCCCGTCCCTGGCGCAAGACAGCTTCTACCGCTTTGAAGGCTATAAGATTTACCAGCTCAACGGCCCGAACATTGGCCTGAGCCCGGAGAACGTCGCCAACCCCACGCGGGCCCGCCTGATTTATCAGGTCGACATCAGCAATGGCGTAAGCCGGATTTTTAACTGGAATACGGTGGATGCGCCGATAGAGGAAGAATACTATGTGCCTACTTTAATGGTTGATGGCGCAGATAACGGCATCCGGCACACTTTCCGGGTGCGGGAAGATGCCTTTGCCGACGAGGACCGCCGCCTGGTCAACCACAAGAAGTATTACTTCGCGGCGGTGGCCTACGCCTACAACGAATACGAACCGTTCGACCCGAAGGACATCATCGGCCAGCGCCGGCCTTATCTGGAAGGCCGCGGCAATATCGGCCCCAATGGCGATGGCCTGCCCTACACGGCTATCCCCCGGCCGATCGTCGACCGCCAGCTCAACTCCGATTACGGCGAAGGGGCAGTAGTGACCCGCATTGACGGGGTGGGCAATGGCGGCAATTTCATCGACCTGAGCGACGACACCCGCGCTGCCCTCGAAAATGCATTCAGCAACGGGCAGAAAACGCTGGGCGAACTGACCTACGCCGAAGGCCGCGGGCCGATCAACATCCAGGTGTTTAACCCGCTGGATGTCCGCAACGGCAGCTTCGAGCTGAAGTTTGTCGACAGCGACCTGACCGACAACGTCGTCGACCCGGACGCTACCTGGGTCATGACGCTCTTCCCTGATGACGGCAGCTACCGGGTGGTCTCCGAGAAGTCGATCGCCCAGCTGAACGAACAGATCATTCGCGACTATGGCTTTACCGTTTCCATCGGGCAGGTGTCTGAACCCGGTGCCAAGGATACCCGGGCAAATGGATACATTCCCAGCGAAATTTCCTATAAGGATGAAACGGCGGAACCCTGGTACAACTTCGCTCCTGAAGGTGTGGACCTGCTCCCGGGAGTAGGCTTTGACGACCGGGTATTTGACTACACGTCGCTGAATGCCGGCGAGATCGACGCCGCGCTTGATCCGGACGGTGGGCTGGCGCAGTATGGCAATTCGCCACTCATTCCGTACTATCTGCTGGACTGGCGCAGCCGCGGCCTGGTGCCGGTGCCGGGCGTCGGCCTGATCGAAGCCCAGTTCATCACTCCGGTATGGACCAACAACAGCGCTTCCGGTATCGTGCGCAGCCAGCTGGGGATCGAAACCCTGAACAACGTCGACGTGGTCTTTACTTCCAATAAAGACCTCTGGAGCCGTTGCGTGGTGGTAGAAACGGCCAACCGGTTCTACACCGAAAATACGATACTGACAGGAGGAGAAACGCCTATTCTAACGGAAGGCCGGCGCAGACAATTCGACCTGCGCGCCTCCGAATCCGTAGGCAAAGAGGCCGGCCCGGATGGGCTGCCCATGCCGGATGGCGATGGCGAGGGGATGGGATGGTTCCCCGGGTACGCCGTCGACGTTGAAACCGGCCAGCGGCTGAACGTATTCTGGGGCGAGAACTCCATATACGAGGATTCCGTCGCCCTCGGATTTTTCGACGAGCCGGCTACCGGCCGCGATATGATGTTCAACCCGAGCAGCCAGGCGTTGCTCACCTCGGACGACGCGTTCACCAAGCTGCCGTTGCCCTATTACCTGGGCGGCCAGCACATGGTATACGTGAGCAAGTTGCCGTACGACTCCTGCCAGATTTTCCGCGACAACTTCAAGCCGAGCCCGAGCCCGCTGACCAAGGTGAAAGCGGTGCGGGAGATCACCTGGGCCGGCCTGGTGGGCACCCAGCCGGATGTGCAGATGCTTTCCTATGACGAGGGCCTCATCCCGGCGGACGTTGTGGTCAAGCTGCGTGCCAACAATCCGTATCAGGTCGAGAAAGACGTGGATTACGGCATTTATGATAGGGGCGACGACCGTACCGGCAGCGGAGAGAACGGCTACCATCCGCTCTACCGGTTCACCATTACCGGCAAGGAAGCTTCCGCTCTGGACCAGGTACAGGTCAACGAAGCGCTGGACATGATCGATGTCGTTCCGAACCCTTATTACGGGTTCTCCGACTACGAGACTTCCCAGTTCACCAATATAGTCAAGATCACCAACCTGCCGGCCAAGTGCGTGGTGTCGATCTACACGCTGGAAGGCAAGTTCATCCGCCAGTACGTGCGCGATGAGGTCGGGTCGGTTCCGGAGGGCAACAACCGTGCCCTCAACCGCAACCAGATCAATCCCGCCATTGAATGGGATCTGAGGAACAACAAGGGGATTCCCATCGCCAGTGGGGTATATCTCATCCACGTGGCAGCGGAAGGGCTGGGCGAGCGCACGCTCAAGTGGTTTGGCGTGAACCGCGAGTTTGACCCGTCGGGCCTCTAAACAAGCTCTTATCCATAAACTTGAAAACCGCAAGAAACGGTGCTTCCGAAGCCTGCCAGGCTTCGGAAGCCCGCTTCCAAAAAATGACTATATGAATAAGCTTATATACTTCATTCTCGTTTTTGCGCTGGCCTGCGCGGCGGCTGTGCCTGTCCGGGCAGGTAACCCCGACCGGCAGGGAGAAGCCGGAGCAGGGCAACTGCTGCTGAACCCCTATCCCCGCAGCGCCGGCCTGCACACCATGTCGACTTCCTTCGTCTCCGGGGTCGAAGCCATGCACCTCAACGTGGCTGGCGTCGGGCGTATCGGAAAAACCGAAATCCAGCTCGGCCATGCCCTCTACCTGCAAGGCACCGACATCCGCCTCAATGGCGCCGGGGTTGCCCAGCGGGTCGGCAAAGGCGGCGCTATTGCCATCAGCCTGATGTCGATCGATTTTGGCGACATCCGCGTCACGACTACCGACCAGCCGGAAGGCACAGGCACGACCTTCTCTCCCAGCTTTTTCAACCTGGGCGTGGGGTATGCGCACACCTTCGAGAACAAGGTCTCGGTAGGCGTGCTCTTCCGGGGCGTGTCCGAGTCCATCCAGGATGTCAACTCCTTTGGTTTTGCCATCGATGCCGGCGTGCAATACGTGACCGGCGCACAGGACAACTTCAAGTTCGGCATCTCCCTGCGCAACATCGGCTCCCGCATGGCCTACGGCGGCCAGGGCCTCTCCACCCAGGGGCCGGCCCCCAACGGAGGCACCTATGAGCTGACTTACTCCCAGCGCTCGGCTGACTTCGAACTGCCCTCCATGTTGAACATCGGCCTGTCTTACGATTTCCTGATCGGCGACAAACACCGCCTGACTGCTCTGGGTAACTTTACTTCCAATTCTTTCTCCCAGGACCAGGTCGGCGGCGGCGTGGAATACTCCATGAAAGACATGTTCATGCTCCGGGGCGCTTACCGCTACGAGTTCGGCTCCGAAAATGAAGTCGAATCGCCGATCTACACCGGGCTCAGCGCCGGCGCTTCTGTCTCCGTTCCGCTGAGCAAGGAAAATAAAGACGTGCGCTTTTCCATCGACTATGCGTACCGCAATACCAAAATCTGGGACGGCACGCACAATATCGGCATTCGCTTCAACTTATAAGTTCGGGGGCTTCTCTTTCAGCCCTTGAATTTCTCAGCGAATATCCGTACTTTTGCGTTATAACCACGGCAAGAACGTTTCCGCAATACCCCGCGGAAGCGTTCTTGCCTTTTATGCTCAAAAGGGAGGGTTCTGCTCCCGCAGAGTATAAGAGAAGAAAAATAATACGCATATTTTCCTTCCCTCAAGTTGGTGAATTGTCAACTCTGGCAGGGCATAGCCAGAGGAGGGAGATGTGACGGTATATTGTTTACGATAAAATGATTGATTATGTCTGGATACAACTATCTGACACGCGAGGGCTACAATAAATTGAAAGCTGAACTGGAAGAAATGAAAACAACGGGCCGCAAAGAAGTGGCCAGGGCCATCGCTGAAGCCCGCGAGAAAGGCGACCTCTCGGAAAATGCCGAATACGACGCTGCCAAAGACGCCCAGGGTATGCTGGAGATGCGCATCAACGACATGGAGAAGGTGTTGGCCAATTCCCGTATCCTGGATGAAAGCCAACTGGACAATTCTAAAGTGACGGTCCTTTCCAATGTCACCATCAAGAATAAAAAGACGGGCAAGCAGTTGAAGTACAAACTCGTTTCCGAATCGGAGGCCGACCTGAAAGCCAAGAAAATTTCCGTCAACTCCCCTATGGGGCAGGGCCTGCTGGGCAAAGCTGTCGGCGACCTGGCCGTGGTGGAAACGCCCCGCGGAAATATCGAGTTCGAGATCGTAGAGATTTCTCTTTCCTGAGGACGGCATTTGACTCGTTGCTTGTTGTCAGTTGATCGTTCCCGGAAACAGACAACAAGCAACCAACAACTGCTGATTTATACCTGCTCAAAACGACTATTCTTCCATGCCAAGCATTTTCACCAAAATTGTCCGGGGGGAGATTCCGGCGCACAAAGTGGCGGAGACCGACGAATTCCTGGCCTTCCTGGACATTAGCCCGCTGGCCGAGGGCCATACCCTGGCTATCCCCAAAAAGGAGATCGATTACATCTTCGATATTGAGGATGAACACCTCGCCGGCCTGATGGCCTTTGCCAAACGCGTGGCCAAAGCGATCGAAGCTGTTGTGCCCTGCGAGCGGATCGGCGTTTCCGTGATCGGCCTGGAGGTGCCGCACACCCATATCCACCTCATCCCCATCAACGATATCGACGACATGAACTTCTCCAAGCCCAAACTGTCCCCCTCGCCGGAGGAGCTGGCGGAGCTGGCGGAAGCCATCCGCAGGCAATATGAGGGTTAATGAAGGGGTTATTGCGTTATTATTTCCGCGTCGGAAGCCGAAGCAGTTATTGTGGTTGCTGCCGGCTTATGAAAGGCGCTGCCAATAACCAGTAACCGTGCAGAGACTTTGTTGCTGCCGGGTTAGTAACCAATAACTGCCCTGAAAACACTCCAATTATTCCTTCGCCCGGCCCGGATTATCCTTCAGGAAGCTGCTCCAGTCGTTATAGCGCTTTTGCCCGCTGAGGATGCTTCCGGACTGATAGAAGTGGCAAACGGCAGTGGCCAGGGCGTCGGTAGCGTCCAGGTAGTAATCGTCGATCCTGAAATCCAGGATGTTGGAGAGCATAGCAGCCACCTGTTCTTTGGCGGCATTGCCGTTGCCGGTTACCGATTGCTTGATCTTCCTGGGAGAGTACTCCGTAATGCGTACGCCTTTGGTGATGGCCGCTGCGATGGCTACGCCCTGCGCCCGGCCCAGTTTGAGCATCGATTGGGGGTTCTTGCCAAAGAATGGGGCTTCGATGGCCATTTCCCGGGGTGCGTATATTTCGATGATGCTCTGCAGGCGTTCGAAGATGTGCTGCAGCTTATCCTGATGGTCCTCCATTTTTTTCAGATAGATCACGCCCATATCGAGTAGCCGGAGTTTTTTGTCGGCCACCTCCACGATGGCATACCCCAGGATGTTGGTGCCGGGGTCGACGCCAAGCAGGCGGTAGGTATCTTTTTGCGTATCCAATCGTCTAAACAGGTAAGTTTTTAATAAATTCCCAATGGGGGTGCCATCAATTATCAACAAAGTACTCTAAATCCCGGCACAAAACAAAAGTTTTCAACGCCTTTGTTTGTCAGTATATGCAGGAACACCAGAAAAAAAAGGCCTACTCTGTGATCAACTGGGTGCTGAAGGGCACAATTGCCGCCTTTCTGGTGTTTACCCTTTACGGGCAAGCCTTCAAAAGCGAAGGGCTGGAAGTTGTCCGGCGGGCATTCGGAGCGATGCCGTGGATGGAAAGATTGCCGTGGTTGGCAGGAGCCTTCCTCCTGCTCCCGGCGAACTGGATGCTGGAAACCCAGAAATGGCGCTGCCTGCTGGCCCCCTTCCTGAAGGTGCCGTTTCGGCGGGCCTTCGCCGGGGTGATGGCCGGGGTATCGCTCTCCCTGTTCACGCCCAACCGGATCGGCGAATACGGCGGCCGCCTGCTGGCAGTGCCTTCGCGGTACAACTGGCACGCTGTGATGGCTGCCCTGGTGGGCAACCTGGCGCAGTTGCTGGCACTCGTCGGCTTTGGCCTGCCGGGCGCGCTCTACGTAGCCACCCTCTACTATCCGGAGGCCCAACTACTGTTCAACGGGTTTTGGTGGCTGGCAACAGTTTTGTTGTTTTTGTCGTATGTGTTTTTCTTTAATGTCCAGTGGCTAAGCGCCGCCGCCGGCCTTGCGCCACTGCCGCGGAAAGCCCTGCGCCTGCTGGCCATGCTGAAACACTACTCGCCGCAGCGCCTGGGTTATGCGCTGGTGATGGCCGTCGCCCGATACGCTGTGTACAGCCTGCAGTTTTTTTGCCTGCTGGTGTTTTTCGGGTTTGAAGCCCCGGCCCGGGCAGCGTTGGCGGGCATTGCAACGATATTTTTAATACAAACCAGCATCCCCCTGCCGCCGGCCCTGGGGCTGCTGGCGAGAAGCGAAGCCGCGCTGCTGGCCCTGGGGCCTCAGGGCGGAGAGGAAATAACCATCCTGGCGGCGTCTTTTTCGCTCTTTATAATAAACTTATGCCTGCCCGCGTTAGTTGGAATGGCAGCCATGCTTAAAATAAATGTCTTAAAATCATTAGGTTATGAAATTGAAGTTGTTCAGGATGAGCCTGATAGGCACCGCGCTGATCCTTCTTATGGCTTTCGCCGCTCCCGAAAGAACTGAATGGAATACAACGAAACCGCCGCAAAGGCCGGAGGAAATTACGCCCTGCAGCATTTACAACAATTCCTTTCAGCACGGCGAAACGATCACGTACAAGTTGTATTACAACTGGAACTTCGTCTGGCTGGCCGCCGGAGAAGTGACCTTCCGCGTGCGGGAAAAGGAAGACCAGTACCATCTGTCCGCTCACGGCAGTACCTACAAGTCGTACGAGTGGTTCTATAAGGTCCGGGACAAATACGACACTTACGTTGACAAGAATACGCTGCTCCCGGTTATTTCTATCCGCGACGTACACGAGGGCAAGTACCGGCTGTACGACAAGGTGACCTTCGACCAGGCCCGCGCCAAAGCCTATTCCATGCGGGGCAAGTCCAAGGAAACGGCGGAAATGGCCGAATACAGTATCGAGAATTGCATGCACGACGTGCTTTCCATCATTTATTATACGCGGAACATCGAGTTCGGAGATTACCAGTCCGGGGAAAAGATACCGGTAAAGATATTCATGGATAAGGAAGTCTGGCCGCTCCGGGTGGAATATCAGGGTAAGGAAGAAAATGTCAAGGTGAAAGGCCTGGGCCGTTTCAATACGATCCGCTTCAGCCCGGAAGTGATCTCCGGTTATGTCTTCGGCGAAGGCGGCGCGGCGATGAATGTCTGGGTATCTGACGATAAGAACAAAATCCCCCTCATCATAGAATCCCCGGTGTCGGTGGGTTCAGTGAAGGCCGTGTTGAAGGAATACAATGGCCTGCGCTATGACCTGGCGGCGGAACGGGATTAGGGCTTTAATTTCACCTCATGATCAAGAGAGCCTTCGCTGTCCTGGGCATCGTCGCCGTTTTCGCCCTGGGTTTCTGGGCAGCCAGCTGGTACTTCCGGCAGAAAGCGGAAGAGGAAATCCGCAGCCAGGGCACGGTCCTGCTGGAAAAGGTGAGCAAGGTGCGCAAGCTCGTCACCGTGGAGGGCAATTTCAGCGAACTCTACGACGAGACGAATATCCGCAAGTTCACCCTCTACATGCCAATGCCCACCACCTGGAATTTTTCCAAGCAGGCCATCCTCAAAGTTACAGGCAAGGTACTGGTAGGCTACGATATGGAACAGGTCAGCATTAGCGTAGACAGCCTGCAGCGCCGCATCGTCATCGGCAACCTGCCCGAGCCCCGCATCCTCTCCATCGACCACGAGGTGGAATACAAGAACCTCGAAGAAAGCTTTTTCAACAGCTTCACTCCCGAAGATTATACCCGCATCAGCAAAAACGCCAAGGCAGTGCTGCGCCAGAAAGCCGAAGAGAGCCGCCTGATCGGCGAAGCCCGCCGGCAAGGCAATCAGATGCTGGACGTCATGCGCTTCATGGCGGAATCGGCCGGGTGGGAACTGGTCGTGGAAGAAAAAGGAGTTGAAGTGCCGGTGGATAGTTTGTTGAGGGATTGAGGTTCAAAGGCAGGGATAATGGGTTAGGTGTTTCGGTTTTGTGGTGTTATGGTATTGCGGCCGGGGGTAATGACGGCTGTGCCGGGCAAGAGATTGTTCAGGAATGTGTGCTCCGTGATTTGAGTAACCTGCCGGCCTGCGGCACAGCAGGCGGGAAGACTCAGCGTCCTGAACAGTCCCCCGGGCAACCGCGACACCGTAAAACCGCAATACCAGATTTTACCCTACTTAAACACCAGCCCCACCGTCACAAAAAACGACTGTTCCGGGGTGACTCTCCCATCAAACGGCTCACCGTCCCGCTCCACCAAAATCCTGTCGTCCAGAGGCAGGCGTTGCTTTTTGTTGAAGAGCTGCCGGCGCTCCTTCAGGTAGAGATGTTGCTGGCGGGCGAAGGGCAACATGTAGCCTCCCCGGACGAAAATCTCCTGGCCGGGGTGCAACTCCAGCGCCACCTCCAGAGAGAGCTTCAGGCTGTGGATGCGGCTGCCGTAGTAGAGGTTGATCCGGTCGGCGTTGAAGCGTTTGCCGTCGGCCTTAAACTTGCCGAAATCATTGGCCGCCGCTGCGATCTTCCGGGCGTACTTATGGTGGCTGTGCTGCGCCGCCGCCCGCAGGAAGAAGGGCCTCCCTTTGGACAGGTTGAGCTGGGTGCCCAGCCCCAGGGAGCGCTCCCGGTAAATGCTGTTCCAGAGGTCGCGCGACCAGCCGCCGCGGACGAAGAAATTGGGATGGAAAAAGAGGTTGAGGTCCAGGTGGGCGATGGGTTCGAAACTGCGGGCATCCCAATCGGCGGCAGCGTCGAGGATGGCCGGCCCGTCCGGGTTTTCCAGGAAGGCAGCCCGCATGGTGGCCGTCGGGGTTTCCAGAAAGTGGGTGCCTGCGCCGACGGCTGCCTGGAAGCGCCACTTGAAACCGTCGGGCTTATCCATGGAAGGCGTAATTTTCCCCATGAATTCCGAGCCGTCGCTATTAGCGAGGATGACGGAGTCTCGCCGCGTCTGCAGGCGGGCAATGAAGGTGCTGTCAAAGACCTCCGTGGCCTTTTCCTGGTTGCGCATCTGCACGACGGTTTCCTTCAGGCCGGCGCTCAGGGGCGTGGTGTTGTAGTTGTTCCAGAAGTCCTCGTCGTACTCGCCGGTGATGTCCAGGAATTCGTCGCCCCGTTCCAGCCGTTCCAGGTAGGGTACCGGCTTGCCGCGGCCGGGCAGGATTTCGGTGATGGCAATTTCGTTGCTGTAGATGCCGCCGTCCCGGTAGACGCCCTCGCGCAGGGCATTGCTGAAATACCACTTGTCGTCCAGCTTGCGGTAGTTGACGGTGTAACGGTTGGCCTTCCAGTTGCCGGCGTAGAGGGGGTAGTCGTCGATCCGGCGCAGGCCCTCCGGCAGGATTTCGAACTGGGCGCGCAGGAAGGCGTAGGATAGGGTGTCGATATAAATGGACCCCTTCATGCGGCCCTTGCCACCCTCTGCCCGGTTGAATCCGATCACATAAACCGGCTTTCCTTCGGAGAAGGTGACGGTTTCTATCCAGTATTTGTAATCCCCAAAGTATTTCTCGTCAATAAAATCCTCCCGGTTTTTCACAAAATCAAAACGGTGGGCAGCCATATGGCCGGAGGAGAAGCCGGAGTGCTGTTCCACCTCTTCGGCGGAGAGGATGACCTTGCGCCCCTGGATGAGCCCGACCTGCCCTTCCTTGTTGTTTTCATAACTCGTCTTGTAAATATCCAGTACGCCCTCCGCCATATACAGGTACTCCTGGACGGCATTGGTCCGCGACTCCCGGTAGAAGCCGGTGGCGGAGTTGGGGCGGCTTGGATAATTGTCGGGGATGCGGCGCACGGCCCGGCGTATGATGTCCTCCACCGCCCGCTCGTCCATGACGACAATTTCCTGGAGGCTCGTCGGTATAGCCTTGATCCGGATAGTGGCCGGGCTGCGCAGGGTGCCCAGGGGCTGCTCAAAAGTTTCGTAACCGATAAAAGAAACAGATAGCTTAGATTGGCTGTATGCCTGCGGCACCTTGAGGGTGAAGCCCCCGTCGTGCCCCGTGACCGTGCCGATGCCCTTTTCGGGAATGCCGACGTGGGCGTAGGCGAGGGGCCTGCCGTTGCCTGCGTCCTGCACATTTCCGGTGACGACGATGGTTTGGCAATAGATCAGGCTGCTCCAGAGCAGCAGGAGGGTGGTCGTTAACAGTCGCATGATTCTGGTTTAGGTGAAAAGCAGATTGTTCTCTTCCCGATGACGGTCGGAGCGAGGCTAAGTTACAAGGAAATTTTTTTTTAACGAATTTTAAGAAACGGGCGCGAGGCAATAACCAATAACGCCGCCGAGCCCTGCGGCCTCCAAATAACCAATAACTGCCACGATATCCCGGCTCCCGCTACCCCCCCAGTTCCCTCACTGCCATCCAGGCCATAAGCCCGGTGCTAAGCGCCAGGCAGTCTTCGTCCACGTCGAAGGTGTCAGTGTGGATGGGGGAGGTGATGCCGCGGGCGGGGTTGCCGGTGCCCAGGCGGTAGAAGCAGGCGGGCATCTCCTGGGAGTAGTAGGCGAAGTCCTCCGCCGTCATGCGGATGGGCAGTTCGACGACGTTTTCTTTGCCGAGATATTCTTCGGCGTACCGGAAGGCCTTTTGGGTCAGCGCTTCGTTGTTGAACAGGACGGGGTAGCCCACGACGATGTCCAGCTCGCAGGTGCCGCCCATGCTTTCGGCCATGCCTTCGGCAATGCGCTTCATGCGCTGGTGAGCGTCGAAGCGCCAGCGCTCGTCCATAGTGCGGAAGGTGCCTTTGAGTTTAACCTCGTTGGGTATGATATTAGTGGCGCCGCCGCTGGAGGCGATGAAGCCGAAGGTGAGTACTGAGGGCAGGGCAGGGTCGGCATTCCGGCTGATGACCTGTTGCAGCGCAGTGAGGATATGGGCGGCGATCAGGATGGGGTCGATGCAATCCTGGGGCAGCGCGCCGTGGCCGCCCTTGCCTTTCACGGTCATGTAGAGCTCGTCGGCGGAGGCCATATAGTTGCCGGTTCGCATGCCCACCTTGCCCACTTCGAGCGGGGGATGTACGTGCTGGCCAAGGATACTGGCCGGGCGCGGGTTCTCCAGTACGCCCTCCTTGATCATAAGGGAAGCGCCGCCCGGCAGCTTCTCTTCGGCGGGCTGAAAGATGAGCTTGACCGTGCCCTCGAAGTCCTGTTTTAAATCATTGAGAATGCGGGCGGCACCGAGCAGGGAGGAGGTATGCACGTCGTGCCCGCAGGCATGCATGATGCCTGGTTTCCTGGACTTGTAGGGTACCTCGTTGGCCTCTTCGATGGGCAGCGCATCAATGTCTGCCCGCAGGGCTACCACCCGCTTTTCCGGGTTTTGCCCCCTGATCAGGCCGACTACGCCGTTATCGGCCACGCCGTGTTGGTGGGGGATGCCGTATTGGTGTAGTTTTTCCGAGATGTATTTGCCCGTTTCGACCTCTTCGTAGGACAGTTCCGGGTTTTGATGCAGGTGGCGGCGGATGCCGACGACGTCCTGGTGGTAGGTATGGGCAAGCCGTTGTATCTTGTCTTTTAGCATGGCGTTTTTTATTCCATAAACTTTCTGACTCTGCAAATGTGCTAAAATTTCGGATAATTTTTTAAATGCCTGCTGCATAGAAAGACAGCAGTATTGTTAGTCTGCCTTGTTGGCGTACCGAAACAGGAAAAAGGCGGCTATTCCCAGCAACACAAAGACCAGCCCGGCAATAGCCTGGCGCGGCCGCTGAATGAGGGTATTCACGACAAAAGCGCTGGAGATAAAGACGAAGACGGCGGGCACCACGGGATACCCCCACGTTCGGTAAGGGCGCTCTGCCCCGGGCATTTTTTTCCGGAAGACAAAAACGCTCAGCCCTGCCAGCGCCATGAAGGCAATATCCATAAATGTCACGTAGGTGATGAGCTCTGAGAAGGTACCCCAGAACAGCAGCAGAAGGATCGCCCACCCCCCTTGCAGCAACATGGCGTTGCTGGGCGTATGGAAGCGGGGATGCACGAAGGCGAGGCCCTGGAAAAAGATCCGGTCTTTGGCCATGGCGAAGTAAATCCTCGGGGCCGACATGGTGTAAATGCCAATGGTGCCGAAGATCGAGATGGCAATGGCGACAGCTGTCAGTTTGCCGCCGAAAGAGACAATCTGAGCCACTGCTTCCCCGGCTACCTTTGTGGTGCCGGCAATAGCGTCCAGGGGCAGGAGCAGCATATAGGCCAGGTTGGCCAGTACATAAGTAGCCGTGACGATCAGCGCGCCAAAAACCATAGCCCGGGGCACAGTGCGCTGGGGTTCGACGGCCTCTCCCGCCAGGTAGCTGGCGTGATGCCAGCCGCCAAAGGACCAGAGTACCCCGATGAGCGCCAGGAGCAGGGCGCTGCCGAGGTTTTCAGGTGTTCCTTCTGCCAGGTTGAAATGCAATTGCACTTTGGAGGGATCGAAAAATACCAGCCCGGCGATGATAATGCCCACAATAGCCAGCAGTTTGAGCCCGGTGAAAACGTTGGCAAACCACTGGCTGGTGTTGACTCCGATCAGGTTCAGGCCCGTCAGCCCGGTGATAGCAATAACCGCAACCGTTATCCTGCCCTGGTAATCCAGCGGGTAGAAATAGGAAAGATACTCCGCCAGGGCAATGCCCAGGGCGGCCAGAGCGCCGGTGTTGATGACCAGCAGGATAGCCCAGCCGTAGAGGAATCCCGCCAGCTCCCCGTATGCCTCCCGGAGAAACACGTAGACGCCCCCGGCTTTGGGGAACATGCCTCCCAACTCTGCGAAGGTGAGCGCTCCGGTCAGCGCAATAAGCCCTCCGACCGACCAGATGAGCAGCACAAAACCGTGATGCGGAACGGCCCGGACGACCTCATAGGGCGTCACAAATATTCCCGACCCGATGCAGGAGCCGACGGCGATCATGGTCAGGCCGAAAAGGGTGAGCTTGCGGTCCAGGTGCGGCATGGAGCCTGATAGGTTATTGGTTGTTGGTTATTGCTGTCCGTCAACGTCGGTCAGTTATTAACACCACCCCAAGTCGGGCGCAGTTGTCCTGACGAATGTTGGACATTGTCAGGATGCTGACGCTAACTGCCATCAACACAGAGCGGTGTCAATAACTGCCCCGAAACTTTGTTCCGGCGGCGCTAATTGGTGCTCAGCTGCTGCCGGAGCTGGACGGTCTTCACTACATGTTTGCCTACCTTTTCCCCCTGGGCCACGCCGTAGTCGATGGCCGGGCGGTAATGTATGCCTCCGTATAGCCGGCTCACCGCCGCTTCACTGGAAGCATCCAGGAAAGAATCAAATTGGCGGGCAGGCAGGCCATATTCTTCCTCGGTGGTGTCCAGGAAGGAAAAATTATCTCCAAAGACAGAGGTAAGGGCTACAGCCGCAGCCCGGGAGATCACGCTGTGCCCGCTGGTATATTCCGGAAAGGGGGGCGTCTGGAGCGTGGGCGCCCAGTTCTCGTCGATATACCGGTTGATGACAGTCTCGGGCCGGATGAGGTTCGAACGGTATTTCTCATCCCAGCAACTGATAAACCCGTCGAACAGTGCGATCGAGGTAAGGGTGTAGGCCTCCAGCGTTTTCATGAAACCGGCTCCGGCCTTGCGGCAGGCGATCTGCGTGATGCCGATCCAGTGCCCGCCGGGCGTGATCTTCTTGGTTGCGAACATTACATGGCCGGTATGATGAGAGACGTAGGGGTTGCAATCCCAGAACTTGGCGATGGCGGTGCGCTCTGTGCGTTCCGCTTCGTCTCCTATCCTGAGGGCTTCATAAACCTCCATAGTTTCCTTCATGAATTTGCTATCCTTGTCCAGGTTGAATGGAGTAGGGGGAGGGGGGGTAAACTGCTGGGCAGAGTCCAGCGCCAAAGTCCGGATTTTGTTCCAGTGGGGTTCGATGCCGTCCATATAGTCCGGAGGAGTGGGCTGCCAGCGGGCGGGGTCTTCGGAGATGGAATACTTCGGGTAAGTCCGCGTCTGTTTGTACATGTCGCCGTCCGCCCACGCGAGGATGTGGTTGGCCACTTCTTCGCCGTAGGCCAGGGAGCGGTCCCATACGTCGCCCGGCACCCGGAGGGTGTCCAGCGCGGCATACAACTCCTGCTGGTAAGCTTCCATTTTATCCTCCGAGAAAGTAAAAGCCTTCCCTACCTTGAGGAAAGCGTGAATGCCGGCCAGTGGAAAACAATAAATCTTGCCCGGCTCCGGCTGCGGGGCCGGCTCCAGTCCGTTCAGTTGCCCGGCCAGGCTCTGGTAATCAGAGAATCCCGGGATTGCCGCTTCGTAAGCCGCGATGCTGGAGTAGGCATAAATCCGGCTGGCCACCGGCGGGGAGAAGATGTCGTGGACGATCACGTCCGACAATTGCTTCATCGGCAGGTGGACGTATTCCGGGTTTTGAGCATCCTCCTGAAAGTGAGGGTTGCTTTGCTCACAAGCGCCAATAATTACTGCTATCAACATTACCCACAATCCATTCCTGATATTCATAACCCTGATTTTTTGTTTAACTACTGGGTTACAAATGTAAGAACTAATTGCCGATAGGCGAAGCACCGCCCCGACAGTTGTTGGATCGGAGAAATGTAACGGTTGAAATGTTCCTCCTGTCCTGGCATATCCACGGCAAGGAGGAACATTTCAACCGACCGTTCAGGAGTCCGACAGCAGTTTACGGAGTGTTTCCGGCCGGCCGGAAGGGTCGGAAAGCGCGGTGGCGGTAAAAGTGAAAGAGGTTTTGCCCTTCAGGGGGAGCTGGTTCATCTCTGTGCTGCTCACCCAATAAAACTTTCCGTCTTCCCCATAGACGATCAACGTGGTCGGGGCCTTCAGGTCCAGGTAGATAGAAGGTTCTTTGAACGTCAACAAGCCGTTGAGGTTGTGGTTGACCACGTCTACCCGGTAGTGGCGGATCGGCTGGCCGTTCTCGTCTTTAAAACGGGCCAGCAGTTGCGCCTCCTCTTTAAAATATTTCAGGACATCCAGGTTGAAAATACCCAGGCCGGTGAGCCGCAGCTTTGGCCGTGGCTGCTCAAAGAGGCGGTATACTTGGGAATACACGGGCACGTCCCCGTTTACCGATGCTTCGTACCCGCTGATGAGCTGGCGCCAGTCGTCCGCCAGCGACAATCCGCCCACCAGGTCGTCCCGGAAAAAACGGGCGTGACAGGTAATAAAGGTATAGCCAGGCATGTCGTCCAGGAGGATTCCCCGGACGTTGGAAGCCGGCTGGCCCGGCCATTCCAGGGTATTGTCCCCTCTCTTGGCGTTGCAGCCTATAGCTGCCTGAATGCCTGCTATCTGGAAGGGGTCGGGGCCGAGGGCCTTGGGCAGGAGCAGCTTCACGCAGGGCCAGAACAGGTTGAGGCCGGCCAGCGTTTCGTCTCTTTCCCGGTCGAAGTCCTGCTGGCGCTGCCGCAGGGCACGGGTATACTGGATGTAGGCTTCTGCCATAGTTTCGTCGGACGGCCGCTCGCCGTTGATGTCCTCCAGCCGGGCGTCCAGCCGGATGAGGCTGCCTTTGTATTTGAGGATTATGGCATATTGCCGGTTGCGTTTTTTTCGGGAGATTTTGATGTCGCAGAAACGCAGGCCGGCGGAGGCATCCGGGAGTATTTCGTCCAGCGATTTTTTGCCTTCCGGGCTTAGGATCCAGGTGGCGCCTTCAAAGGCCGCCAGTTCGGGGTTTTCTCCGGACAGGTCCCGGATGCGGGCTATGACCTTTTTTCCGCTGCGGCCGAGGGTTTCCAGTTCAATGTTGTAGTATTTGGGGTTGTTATACGCCTCTTCGAAGGCGAGGTGCCCGACGTAGCGGGTTCCGGCGTAATTCTGCCGGACGTAAGCTCCCCCGAAGCGCAGTTTAAACCGGTTGGGGTCCAGCTCGGGGACATACTGGTAATCGTAATTTTTGGCCGATTCCAGCAGTTGGGGAAGCCGGGCGTAGGCCTCCAGCAGCTGAGAGATAGTATCGGGTTTTCGGGACCACCGCCAGGAATCAGGCCAGTTTAGTTCGAGGTTGCCGAGGTATCTGTTCTCGGTACCCGTCTGTACGCGCTTCATTTCGCCTTCTTCGTATTCGATGAGGGCATCGCCGCTATCCCAGGACTGCAGCCGTTCGTCGAAGCGCCAGAACTGGGTCTGTTCCAGCACCTGGGCCTGGACGAAGTCGATGTCGGCCGCCTTGCCCTTGCGCAGTTCAAGTTCGTTTCCGGCCCGGTCGAAGGCCCGTATTTCGAACATGCCGGTGGAGTTGAAGTAAACGTCCTGGCCCTGCCGGTTGAAATTCATAGGCAGGCCGGAGGCGATGAAGTCGGCGGGATCCCGGAATTCGCGGTACATCAGGATTATGTCCCCTTTAGCCGCTTTCCCGTAGCGGTCCTGGAAAGCTTCGGCCGGGATGGATATTTTTGTGCCGGAACGCTGGTATTCCAGTTGCGCCGGCTGCCGGCTGTCCAGGGAAAAATAAGCGCTCTCCACGTTCCAGTTCACTTTTTCGACGATGACGTCAACGCGGCGGTTGCGGGCCAGGGCCTCTTCGTCCTGCCCTTCGGTTAGCGGGTCGAGGTAAGCCCGCCCGGTAGCCTGGATGCGATCGGGGTTGAAGCCCAGCTCTTCCAGGCGGTCGCGGACGCTGGCGGCGCGGCGTTCCGACAGGGCCTGGTTGTACTCCAGGCTGCCCCGCCGGTCGGTATGGCCGATGAGCTGTGCCCGGTAATCCTGCACGGGCAGCAGGTTTTGCAGTTTTTCGGCGACTGAAAGGCGGGCTTCCTGGCTTAGGGTATCTTCATCCGTTTCGAAATGGACGCTGAAGATGCCCAGCGGCTGGGCGGAGAGGGCAGGCACAAATAAGAGGGAAAACAACAAACAAAGAATTGGGAAAAGACGAGGGTTGCGGAGTTTTTTCAGCATGGCGTATAGGGTTTGGTGGCGAATGACTGCCTGACACAAGCAGTGTCAGACAGTTAAAACGCATATTTGAAAAAAAAAGTGCCTCCGCTACTTCACTTCAAACGTCTTTTTTTCTTTTCCAACCCCCGTCATCTTCAGGCTCGTCCAGGCTTTGGGCAAGGCGGCCCGCAGTTGTTTGATCCCGTCGTCCTGGATATCCAGCCCGCCGATGCCGAAAAGGACGGCCTGGAGGGTACCGCCGGCGCCGGTGGCGAAATAGGGGTTGGTGCCCCCTGCCGTCTCGGCCAGTACCCCAAAGGGCGGCACTTCATTGGGTTGGTAACTGTCTTTAAACAGTTGGTAGGCCTTCTCCACCTCTCCGAGGCGGGCGTAGAGGGTGCTGAGGGTGGAGACGCCCATCGCCGGGCCATCCGGCGCCATGCGGGGTTCGTAGTACTTCAGGTCCCGGCGTATATTTTCTTCTCCGGTGACGATCTTCATGGGATAGGCCAGCAGGTTGGCGTCCGCCTGTTTGATCATTTCTCCGTCGTAAGTGGCGTTTTCGCGGGTCGTGCCGTCCGGGAAGGCGAGGATGGGGATATTGGCGGCCACGTGTTCCCAGTCGGGGTCCGGCTCCAGGCCCAGCTCGCGGGCGGCCTGGGCGGCGTAGCGCAGCACGGTGATGGCCATGCCGTTGGTGTAGGCGTTGTTGTCGATGTTTTCCTGCCACTCATTGGCGCCGATGACGTTATTGATGTTGTACTTTCCGGGGCCTTCACGCTCGACGCGGCTCGTCCAGAAATCCGCCACTTCCCGGATCATGGGAAAGCCTCGGCTGCGGAGCCACTCCTTATCGCCGGTGACCTGGTAGTATTTCCAGGCGGCCCAGGCGACGTCGCCGCTGATGTGATGCTGGAAAGGGCCGGTCAGCGCCCAGACCGGCGTGTCTTCTGAGCCGTCGCCGGCGGATTCCCAGGGATACATCGCGCCGTCATAACCATGGGCAAAGGCATTTTGCCTGGCGGCTTCCAGGCGCTCGAAGCGGTACTCCAGCAGGGATCGGGCAATTTCCGGCTGCAGTACCAGCAGGGGCGGGTACATCCAGATCTCGGTATCCCAGAAAACGTGGCCATTGTAGCCCAGGCCGGAAAGGCCCATTGGGGAGAGGCTGTAGGCCGTGCCGGCGCGGGCGAAGGAATAGAGGTGGTACAACATGGAGCGCACGTCGCGCTGGTCGGCCACGTTGCCTTCGATGACGATGTCGCTTTTCCAGAGTTCGTCCCAGGCGGCCCGGTGGCGTTGAAGGAGGCGCTCCGTGCCTTCCAGCCTGGCGAAGATAGTGAGGCGCTCTGCTTCGTTGAACGGGTCTTCGTAGTGTTCGGAAGAAACGGCGGAGGCGACGATACTGAATCGGTAGGTTTCGCCGGCCTTCAGCTGTTTGCTGAATTTCGCCAGGTGCATGTTGTAATCCCAGTCTTCGTGGATGAGATCCGGCTCGCTGCCGTGTTCTTCTTCGAAGATGAAGCTGTTGGAGGCCGCGACGATGAGCCGCCCGGACGGGCTTTTGGCCACTGAGCTCAGCAGGGGCACTTTCACGTGGGGGCGGTCGATCTCGCTGTAGTAATTGCGCACGTCGCTGAGGTGGTTAGGCGCTTCGATTACGCTCATCGGCGTGATGGCCGCGGCTTTTTTTGCTGTAACCTCCACCATCACCATGGCGGTGAAAGGCAGGTGGCGCAGGGCCATCATTTCGTGGCGGACGCTCAGTTTGTCCTCTACGTCAAAAGTGGTGGTTAGAACTGCCCTTTTCATATCCAGTACCTGGGCGTAGTTGCTGATGTTCTGGCGGCCGATGCGGCGGCCGTCCACGTCCAGGTTCAGGTTAACATGGTTGAAGGTTTTGAGGATATTGGATACCCTGCCGCGCTGGTAGTAGTCGTAAACGCCATTGAGCACGACGTCCTGCACTTTCATGGGTTCCGGGGAAGAAACCAGGCCGACCATGCCGTTGGCGCAGGTGATTCCGAAATAATTGTTCGGGTTGATTTCTTTGGCGACGATGTGCCAGGGTGAATCATTTTGTTTTTCCTGGGCCCAGAGTTGGGATACTGCCAGGGTCAGTGTTATCAGGATGGCTCGTTTCATCATGTCGGTTTTTATTTTTTTTCAAGATTTGTTGGGAAAATAATTTTTTATAAGATTTTAATTTATTTATACATTCTTTTAATTGATTAAATTAAAATAATTTCAGAATATTATTGTTTTAAGTTTGCACTTTTGTGTTTCTTTGTTTAAATTGCGGCATGTCAATTACTTCAAACAAACCGCACGATGAATTTTTCAAAGCCGCTCTCGGAAGGAAAGAGTTGGCAATAGCCTATTTGCGGGCTTTTTTGCCTGATGAGATCGTTCAAAAGTTAAAACTTTCGGAGTTAAAGCCGGCGAACGATTCTTATATTACTGCCAAATTAAGAAAAGTTTTTTCAGATATTGTTTATACCTGCCCGTTTGGAGACGAGGGGCAGGAAATCCTGATCACTTTTCTGTTGGAACACAAAAGCCAGCCGGTGAAATATCCGCACATTCAGCTGCTTCAGTATGAACTGGAGATATGGGAATTACAGGTAAAGCAGAAGGAGCCGGTCAAACCGGTGTTGCCCATTATTTTTTACCACGGCAAGAGGAAGTGGGAAAAAAAGCCTTTCGAAGAATATTTCATCCCCCTGGACGAAAGCCTGCGGAAATACATCCCCGGCTTCGAATATCATTTGACGGACCTTAGCGATTTCTCAGATGAGGAGATTTCAATGCTGAAGGCCGGCTTCCTGGCCAACGCGCTCCTGATCCTGAAACATGCCTGGGACAAGGAATATTTCCAAAAAAACGCAGTCCTGGTTTTTTCTCGTATCGATATACATGACGATGACCCGGAGGTAAAAAACTTCGTCCAGGCGATGTTTGTTTATTTTTTCAAAATCACCGAATTTAGTGTTGATCAAACTATGGAAATTATGGAACAGCTGTCAAAACCAGTAAAAAAAGTAGCCAAGAGCACTTACGACCGCTTTGTGGAAATGGGCTTAAAGGAAGGGTTAGAGAAAGGCATGGAGAAAGGCATGGAGAAAGGCATGGAGAAAGGCATGGAAAAAGGCATGGAAAAAGGCATGGAGAAAGGCATGGAGAAAGGTATGGAGAAAGGCGACCGGCGCCGTTCCCGCATTGCTGTTCACAACCTCCATGAAAAGGGTTTTCTAGTCGAAGAAATTGCCGAAGCGCTCGAACTTTCCGTCGAAGAGGTGGAAAAGTTTTTAGAGGAAGAGAAGTACAGTGAAGAGTAGGCTGGCAGATAATAAATTTGCTCTGGCAGCCTGCTCCTGTGTTTTTTGGAGAAAAGATCAACTCCCCGCCTTCACCTTCTTTACATTATCGTCCGGAATCCGGTCGATAAGGTAGTAGTTCGGGTCGATACCCGCTTCGTAGGGCAATTTATCGACAATGATCGTGAATTTCGGATCAGGTTCCGTAATCAGGTGGCGTTCCCAGTAAAGCGCCTCGCCTCGTTTTTTCCCCTCCGCCGGCTCGGCATAAACACCAATGTCGATCCAGTCATTGATCGATACGGGCGTTTCTGCCCCCAGGGTATCCGCCCGGAACTTGCCGGTATGCACATCAAATGATACTTCGTATTTCCCGTTGTCCAACTTTCGGTATACAGGGTCGCCCATGCGGTTATCAAACAAGGTAATGGTTTCGAACAGGTCGGTGATCAGGTACTGCAGAGAATCCGGGGTATGCGCCCGGAAGGCGCCCACCAGGTGATGGGAAGTGGGGTAGGGGGGGGCATTATAGGCAAAGGAGTCGATCATCGTGCGCAGGGCCGCATTTACATTTTCCTCCCCGATCATCTCTTTGAGGTAGTACATCGCCACGCTGCCTTTGCGGTAATGGATATATCCCTGACTGGGATAGACTTCCATCAGCGGCTTTTCGCGTTCCGTTTCGCTGCCGCGCCCGCGCAGGTAACGGTCCATTTCGTAGCGAAGGAACTTCTGCATCTGCTCCCGGCCGTACTCCTTTTCCATGACCATCAAAGCGGAATATTGCGACATGGTTTCCGAGAGCAGGGTGGCGCCCTGCATCCTGGCGCCGATAACCTGATGGGCCCACCACTGGTGGGCCATTTCGTGGGCAACGACGTAAAATACCATGTCAATGTCTTCTTCGTCTTCGATCTGAGCGATAAAGCCGATGCCTTCGGAATAGGGCATCGTTCCCGGGAAAGCCTGGGCAAAGCTGGCATACCGGGGGAATTCGATGATGCGCGCCTGCTTGTGTTTATAAGGCGAGAAATTCTGCGAATAATATTCCAGCGACCGGCGGATCGACCGCAGCATGTTCTCTACATTGTATTCATGGCCCTGGTGGTAATACACCTCCAGCTTTACCCCGTTCCATTCTTCCCGCGCAACTTCGTAATCGGCGGAAATGAAAGAGTAAAAATTTAGGGAAGGATGGTCCAGTTGGTAATGAAAATAACGGCGGCCGCCCTCTTCCCACTCTTTGAGCAGGCTGCCCGGGGCTATAGCGAGCTGATCTTTCGAGGTGCTGATTACAGTTTCCATGGTGATCCAGTCCGAATTGGCGTCCAGGTAATGCCGCCGGCAATTATCCGAACAATGGCGCTCCAGCGGGGGGACAACCTCCTGCTCCGGCAGGCCGTATTTTTTTCTGTACCGCTTTTCGCTGAGTTCACGGCTGGCCTGATACCCAAACTGTGGCGTGACATCCGTCGTGTTGAAGAAGGAACCGTTGGGTACGACCTGGGTGAAACGCACCTGGTTCTCAAATCCGCGGGTATCGAGCTTGGCCGTGTATCGGAATTGAATGCTGTCGCCAGGCGCCAATGCAGGATGGAACGCATAGAAACGGACGTTCTGTTCTCCGTCGTCCCAGAGTACCTCGCCGCCATCTATTTCAATTCCCAGTTCTATATAGGGCAGTAAATTGACGAAGAGGGTGTCTATCGGCCGGCTGCTGTTGTTGAAAAGGGTGAGTTCCCCTTTGACCTTCAGCCCCCGCTGTTCCGGGAAGATATCGATGATGTAATCAATATCGGTAACGTAGGGGACAGCCATGTCCCGATATTGCTTGTATCGTTCTTCATAATCGGCGCTCAGCTTTCGGGCTTCTTTGGGCGTCCGGTAAGTGTTCAGCACCTGCGTGTTGTAAAAGACGAATCCTGCCGCCACCCCCCACAGGCCCATCAGGCTGAAAAAGGCAGCTTTGGAACTGGCCCTATACCGCAGGCCGGCATTATAGCTTCGTTTGTTCCAGGCTGTATCCTTGCCCCGGATCCAGAAGAAAACGGTGAGGCCCACCAGAAAGAGGGCAAACAACAGCCAGTAAATATTGAACCAGGTGATGCCGGGAACATAAGGCCCGAAACCATTCATGTCCGAATAGGTGAAACTGGGCAACGCGCCATATTGCAGCATCAGGCTCTGAATGTCAAGGGGCGTCCAGACGAAAACGTTGGCAATCAGAAAAGCGACGACCACGAAGTAGGCGAGATACTTGTTATTGACCAGCGCGTGGATCAGCACGGAGATCACGGCAATAAAGGCAAAACGGAAAAAGTCGATCACCAGCATCTCCGAAAAATAGACGCCTGGTTCATAATTGGTGTAGCCCATCAGGGTTTGGCCGGTGATGCCGGCTATAATAGCCAACAACTGCAGTACGATGATGATGCCGGCCATGGCCAGCACTTTAGATATTACCGGCACCCACGTGGGGTAAGGCAGAGCGTCGTAGATTTCATCCACTTTGGCATCCCGCTCTTTCCAGATCAGGGCGCCGGAGAAGAAGATGATGATGCCAATGGTGAACAGGTACATCGTGCCCTGAATAGTGCTGATCACGTTGTACGTCACCGGATACAGGGTTAGCCCGTAGGCGTCTTTTGCTCCGGAAAGGGAGAAGCTCATATTCAGTACCCCAAACAGGAGGATCACCAGAAAAGGAACGCTCCTGACGATGCCGAGGAAGTCAACTTTTGCCTGGCTGGCCACCTGTTTCAGCGCGCTGGTTGTTCCGGTTGACAGGTTTACCGGGGGTACCGCGCCCAGCGTCGCCGGAACGGCCTCCATCCCGACTGCTTCCTCCGTATCTTTTTGCTTCCGCCGGCGCCGGCGGGCCGAAAAGGAAAAGCGGAAGTAGGCGCCGAGCCAGATCAACGCCCCCACGCCCACCCAGATCAGGCGGTTGAGCAGCAGCATGCCTTCCAGGCCCAGTACCCGGGTGTTTTTCTCCGCCACCGTCCAGTATTTGGCAATGAGGTTGAAGGTATTCAGGGCAAAGGGGTCAGCCAGCATGGCCAGGCGCTCGTTGTCCAGGTCGGAGGTAAGCGTCAGGGCGGTGGCATAAGCCACCAGTATGCCGAGGGCGCCGATGAAAGAGGCAATGCTGCTGCGGCTGAGCACTGCGATGGAAAAAATAATGGCAGCGATCAGGAAGGTGTTCGGCAATCCAAAAATCAGGAATCCATTGAGATGCGCACCCCAGTATACCGGGCCCAACTGATCGGCTTCCAGCCAGGGGGCCAGCCCGCCCAGCAACAGGGCCAGCGAGACCCCCAGCAGAGGAATACAGGCAACGATCACTGCCCCCAGAAACCGGCCCATCAGATAGGAGAATTTCCGGATCGGAGTAGAAAAAATGATTTCATGGGTATTGTAGCTGAAATCCCGCAGGGCCGCCGCCTGGGCAAATGACGTGGTCATCAGTAAAATGATGATGGACATGTTGGCATACATGCCCATCACGACAAACGGCGCATTCTTGTGTATGCTGCCGTAGGACTGCCCGATGGTCACATCGTCGCTTGTCACGGCGAAAAATACCAAAAGGGTGTTGATCAGCAGGAATACGTACACCATGGGGCGGCGCATCCAGTATTGTATCTCGAAGGAGAGTATGTTGCGGAGCATGGGGGGATAAGGGTTGTCTGTTGTCTGTTGTTTGTTGTTTGTTGGGCTTACGCCAACGGGCAACGGGCAAAAAGCAACGAATAACGAATCAATTCAGGCCAAAGATTTTAGAAAAGAAGACGTCTTCCAGGCTGGCTTCCGCCGGGGAGAAGCCGTCCTCCGGTTTTTCGTCGGCATAGATGTGGATCAGGGGTTTGCCGCCGACCAGCTTGGTGGAGATCACCCGATACCGCTGGTTGTAGGTTTCCAGTTCCGGTTTGCTGATGGACTTTTCCCACACCCGGCCGTCGATGCTTTCCAGGGCGTCATCCGGAGCGCCGGTATACAGCAGTTCTCCTTTGTTGATGATGGCCATGTTGGTGCATAACTCCTTGACATCCTGAACGATATGGGTAGAGAGGATCACGATGACGTTCTCGCCGATCTCGGAGAGCAGGTTGTAGAAGCGGTTGCGCTCCCCGGGATCCAGGCCGGCGGTTGGTTCGTCGACGATGACCAGGCGGGGGTTGCCGATCAGCGACTGAGCGATGCCAAACCGTTGCCGCATGCCGCCGGAAAAGCTGCTCACCGCCTTTTTGCGGTGTTCGTAAAGGTTGACGCGTTGCAGCAGGGCGCCGACCAGCTCTTTGCGCTCCCCGCGGCTGGCCACGCCTTTGAGCATGGCGATGTGGTCGAGCATAGCCTGGGCCGACACCTTGGGGTATACGCCGAACTCCTGGGGCAGGTAGCCCAGTATGCGGCGGGTTTCGTCCTTTTGCTTCAATACATCAATATCGCCCAATCGGACGCTGCCGGAGTCGGCGTCCTGCAGGGTGGCGATGATGCGCATGAGGGTAGATTTTCCCGCCCCGTTGGGGCCCAGCAGGCCGAACATGCCGGTGGGAATGGAAAAGGTGACATCCCGGAGGGCCTGGACGCCGTTGGAATAGGTTTTGCTGAGATGGTTGATCGTTAATTCCATATTGCTGATTTATTCTGCGTGGCCTGTGCAGATTGCCCGCAATGATACTCCATGTCGGATTTCAAGGTGAATTCAATAGACGACAAACGCCGCTGCTTCGACGGAAAGCAGGGAATAAAGGGTTCTGCGGCCCCAAAGCATGCTGCGCCAAAAGCGAAACCAAAAGCGAGAGGCGCTTCTATTCGGCAGAAAATACTGCTTTTTCGCAGAAGAAACTTGCATCCCAAAAACCACTTCTGGTATTTTCCACCTTCTTTGACGAATAGAAACCCAGGCTATGGAACTATTGCCGAACAAAAATATTCAATATTCTGATTTTAAAGTCATTTTCCGGTCCTATGGCCGGGGTTCGCAGATGCCGTTCCACACTGATCCGGCACCCCGGCTCAGCATTGTGCTTTATGGCGAACTGGAAGAACACACTTTGCGGCACAGCGCCCGGGCGCGCCCGTTTAGCGTTGTGGCCAAATCAGAGGCCGTCACGCACCGCAATCATTTCGGCCCGAAGGGTGCGCGCCTGCTATCGGTCGTGTTCGAAAATGAGGCATTTCGCCCTTTTGCCGAGGCTGGGGGCCTGCCCTGCTGGCGATGGTTCCACAATTGGGAAATCGCCCGGGAGAGCCTGAATTTTCTGAGAGCAATCCAAAGCGGGAGGGAGGAACGCACGGTGCGGGAAAATGCGATTCACCTCGTAGCTGCCTTGGGGGCAGAAGAGGTTGGCCTGCAAAAAAGCCCTCCTTTGTGGGTGCGCTACATTGCGGAGCAAATCCAGGACCATTGCTATGAGAACCTTCTCGTTCAGGAGTTGGCTCAGGTAGCTGAGGTCCATCCCGTTTATCTGGCCCGCGCCTTCCGGAAATATTATGGCTGCTCCGTTAAAGAATACCAGCATCGCCAGCGGTTGCGTTCTGTCCTGGGGCAGTTGGCAGCCCGGGAAGCCCCGCTCGCACATCTGGCCTTCGATTTGGGCTATGCCGACCAGGCTCACTTCAGCCGGATTTTCAAACGGGAAGCCGGGATCACTCCGGGTCAATTTCAAAAGCTGATCCAGAGGATAGGATAGTCAGAAATGATGGAAATTCCTCTTTGTGCAGTGCTTAATCATCTGGCAACCTGCTTTTTATCGCATTATAATGCCGTGTTTTTTATGACTTTATACTGGCGAACGCGTGGTTTTGTCAGGAGCAAAACCAGCGATGCCAGTATATACTGACCCGGCGGGTTTTGTAGCCGACAAAACCTGCCGTGCGTCAGTATAACTGCTGAGCTGAGCCTTGTTTCTGTCCTGGTTTTTGTCTGAAAAAAAAGTAACTTTGCTTAAGCTGTCCTGCATGGCGGTCTGAGCTAGTGGCCAGGCGAACTTCAAGTCGCCTGGCCACTAGCTCAGAGCCGCTTCCCCAAGGTTTCATTTGTTCAAGAATTCCCCTTTCCTTTCCTTGTATATTTGCCCTAAAAACCACCTGGCTATGTTAAATCAAGCATTTTCTTTATTCGCATTCCTGCTAATTATCTGTACTGTCGTGGCTTCTAATCCGCCGGCTGCAGAAAAAACCTTCGAGGCTGATTTTGACAATTTCATCCAATCCACTCTGGAGGCCATCCCCACCATCCCGGGCCTCTCCGTGGCAGTGGTGAAGGATGGCAAGCCTGTCTACGCCAAAGGCTTTGGCTATGCCGACAAGGAAAACGGTGTCGATGCAACAGCAAACGCCTCCTTTTACATCGCCTCCTCCACCAAATCCTTCACCGGGCTGATGTCCGCCCTTCTGGACGAGAGGGGCATCGTTAAACTCGATGAACCCATCACCGCTTATCTTCCGGCAGAGTTGTTCCCCGCAGAAGTCAACGCCCGGCAGGTCAGAGTGCGCGACCTGCTCACCCACACCATGGGCATGGACAACGGGCCCGTCACGCTGCGCCTGGCCTTCACCGGCGACCACAGCCACGAGAAGCTGAAGCAATTGCTGCGATACTGCGAACCCACCGAAAAAGGCTACGGCCATTTTCAGTATTCCAATTTCGGTTATAACCTCTACGGCATCATCCTGGAAGAAAAAACGGGCAAGCCCTGGCAGCAATGGATGGAAGAACTGATCTTCAACCCGCTCGGCATGGATCGCACTACGGCCTACATATCCAAAGCCCGGAAGGAGAACTGGCCGTTGGCAGCGCCCTACGCCGGCATTCCCGGTAACGTAGAGCGCCTCTACCTGGAAAAACAAGACAACACCATGCAATCCGCCGGCGGCCTGATCACCACTGCCGATGACATGGCGCGCTGGCTGGCCGTCAACCTGCAAAAGGGCGAGCTGGACGGCAAACGGATTTTCCCGGCGGCTCTTTTTGAAACCGCCCACAGCCGTATGGCAGAAACAGGGAGCGAATTCCCCCCCTTCACCCGCGACCACTACGGGCTGGGCTGGCATATCGGGAAATATGACGATTATGCTCAACTCCACCACTTCGGCGGCTTTGCCGGCTTTTCTGCCCATGTATCCTTTCTGCCGGAGGAGGGCCTGGGCGTCGCTGTGATGATCAATGACGCAGTGGCAGGCACCCGGGTGATGAACTTGCTGGCGGCTTATGCCTATGATTGGTGGCTACAGCAACCCGAAGCCGGAGAAAGAGGCCAAAAAGGGTTGAAGGAAATCGCCAAAAGAATGGAAAAGGCAGGAGAAATGGTGGCTAAAGACCGCGCAAAGCGGGCTGAGCGCACCTGGCAGCTCGCCTTGCCCTTCGAAGCTTATGCCGGCACTTACTATAACGATGCCCTTGGGACTTTGAAGGTGGCTAACACCACCGACGCCCTGGAAGTGAGTATCGGCAACTTGTACTGCACCGCCACGCCTTATACCGCCGGGAATTCCATCCGGATAGAGCTGGTGCCCGGCAGCGGGGAAGTTATCCTGTTTGAGGTGGAGGGGGGGCAGGTAACATCCTTCCGATATGATGACGCTGTATTTGAAAAAGTACAATAACAGGGAGTATGCAAGAAACAGTGCTTTTTGGGGCTGCCATTTCAGGCTGGACGAGTTCGCGGTTCGCGGTTCGCAGTTCGCGGTTCGCGGTTCGCGGTTCGCGGTTCGCAGTTCGAGGGCAGCAATATGCCTGTGTCGCCCTTTAGGTCTTTTTCAACCCGCTATCCCTGCCTGCCCCTCGTGTTGCTCAGATAGGCGTGGAAAATTGCTGCGGGGCGGCTGATAAAGCGATAAAACGCCACAGTACCGAAGAGTTATTGGTTATTGACGACCAATAACTCTTCCTGTTTTTATACTGACGCACGCTTGGTTTTTGCTTTACAAAAACCAGCGAGGTCAGTATATGCTGACCCGGCCGGTCCTGTAGTCGACAAAACCAGCCGTGCGTCAGTATAATTATACTCAACGGCAATAGGTTTTGTGCGTTGCTTTCGCATGAACTACTGGCCAGGGGATTTGTCAAAGAAGGATTTTTTAAAAAAAATGTCAGAAACAGTAACACTTACTTTTCCGGGAAGATAAAGTAATAAATACAGAGACAAAGAGAAAAACACCTAAAACCCTGTATAACCCCATAATCCCGTAATCCCATAATCCCATGATGAAACAGCGGAGGAAGCCGCCAAAAGAGGCCGGCTTCCACTGCCTGTCCTCAGACAAATAAGGTGAGTGTCTATTTACCCCCCTCAGCTCTTTTCCCAAAGCAAAATTAGTTGATTAGAGAGGGTATGCCGGACGGCGCGGAATGTGCCTCCGGCTTTTTTCGTTTCTGGTTGTTTGTTGTTTGTTCCCGGAACTAACAACCAACAACAGCTCAGTTCAAAAACCGCCACTTGATGCCCAGGCGGAACACCGCGCTGGGATGCGCATAATAGGCTGTCTGATAGAACAGCTCGCCCGGGATCAGGGCGGCGGTGGCGTTTTCCCACCTGACGAACGCCCGGAATTTGGTGACCCGCATGCTGAAGAAGGCGTCGGCTGCCGGATAAAAGGTTACTTCGCGGTTATCCTGTAGCTGGAACTGGCCGGTGACGGGGTTATAGTAAGGAGCAAAGAAGGAATTGTTGAACCGCAGGTCGACCCCGACCCGTACATCCAGTACTTTAAACCAGTTGCCGGCGTAGTAGAGGCTGTGTTTGGAATAGATGGCCGGCAGGCGGACGAAATCCTCCGTTGCCTGCTGGAGGGCGACGATGTTGTCGAGGTGAAAACTGCCCACCTGAAAATCCTTTTTGAGGATCAACTGGGCGATGCTGACCGGGATGCCCGTCTGGCGGGGCAGGCCGAGGGTATCGAAGTAAACGTAGTTGTTGAGCAGGTGGTAGCGGGCGGTGAGTTCCAGCCGGAAGCCGGGCAGGGAATAGGTTCCGGACAGGGTGGTGGAGAGCGTTTTGTCGAAATCATTGCGGTACACCTGTTGCTCGGACAGGTTCAGGCGGTGTTCCATCAACGTTGGCGAATACAACTGGTTGACGGCGCCCAGCGTCAGGTTGCCCACCTTTTTGAAATCGAAAAAGAGGTTGCCTTCCGCCCGGTAATCGCCGGCGTTGTCCCACAGGCCGAAATGGCCGTACAGGTTGATGCGCAGCCGTTCGTTGGGGTTGAAGCGGTACTTGCCGGTCAGGAATAAATTGTTGAGGGACGTATCGGCGCCGGCCTCTTCGATCCGGTGCAGGGTATGAATGGCGCCCACTTCGAAGAGGTCGCGCTGGTTCTTCGCCCGTTCCCGGTTGCGGCTGTCCAGCTTGAAGGTCGCGAGGCGCAGGCTGTTCTCCAGTTTGCGGTGGGTGAAATACAGGCGGGTTCCCCGCGGGTCGGGAAGGAGGGCGGGGAAGGCGCCGTAGAAGAAGGAGTCCTGCGCTTCGGCGTAGTCGTCGTGGTATTTGTAGGTGCTGTTGTTGAAGGTGGCCTGATGGGCGATGGTGTACGATCGGCGCGGGCCGCGGATGGAGTCCTGGCCGCCGCCAAACTGGTAATAATGGGTATACATAAACTCCCGGTGCGCGTGCCGGGTGCGGGCAGTTTCCAGGAACACATCGGCCGAGCTGGGGCTGCTGAACTGCCCTTCGGTGATCGGCTCGCTCAGCAGGCCGCCGTTGTCTTCCTGCTGGATGGTATTGGCGGCAAAGCTGAAGAAACCGTCGTACCGGCCGTTCCGGCTTTCATACCACAATCCGTTGGTAAAGGCGGTGTTGCGGTTATTCTGGTTGGGATACTGGCTCTGCGTTCCGAACTGGGTAATGCGCTTGTAGTCGAGGGAAAAGTTGAGGCCGTTGGCGAAGTTGCGGCTGAACTGGGCAGTGGTATACCCGTCGGCCTGCTCCGAACCCAGGGTGTAAGATACCAGGGAGAAGGGCCGCTCGATCCGGTAAAAGGGCATCTCTTTACCGGAAGTCATATACAGGTCATACTGGTGTAAACCAATATCGAACCCCCGCCTCCAGGCCGTTTCAAAAACGATGGGCTCGTGAGCGGACCCCAGGTTGCCGAGGTGGCGGTAATCCAGGTCCCGCTTCCGCACCGGGTCGTACTGGCGAAAATAATCGCCCAGAGTTGAATCCGAAAAGGGAATCTCCTGGTTGGGGTTGTCGGCGAAGAAGTAAAAAACCTCGAACGTGTCCAACTCGATATCGCTTTGATCCCCGCTGCTCCCGCTCCCGCTTCGTTCTCTGCTCCCGGTAGGAAAGTCTCCCTGCTGGGCAGGCAGCAAGGCCGGCGCCAGCAGCGGCAGGAAGGAAAGAATGTAAGGAATGATTCGTTTCATAGTACTCCGTGGGAAACAGTGTAGAAAAGTGTAAAAGTGTAAGTGTGTAAAAGTGTAAATGAAGCAGTACAGGACTAGCTTTACTTTTACACTTTTACACTTCTGCACATTTACACAAGGAGACACTTCAACGCACCACCACCCGCCTCGCCACATTCACGCCCTCTCCCTCCAGGCGCAGCAGGTAAATTCCTGCCGGAAGGCCCGGGTTGAGTTCGTAGCGGATCAGGTTGGCGCCGGGTTGCAGTTGCTCATTGCCGAAACGCTGGGCGAGCCGCCCGTTGATGTCCAGCAACCGGGCATTAACGTTTCTTTGGCCTTCGCGCCATTCGAGCTGTACATTTAAAATGCCGGAGGCTGGCTGGGGGAAGACGTTCAGCCTTTCTACCCCTTCGGGGCCGGAAGCGGCGTTGATGCCCAGGCAGGACAGGTCGACGGGGGTTAGTTCCTGGGTGGCGGCGCAGTTGTCGCCCATGCCTTCGAATACGAACAGCCCCGACTGCATGTCCAGCACCAGAATATTGCCGGAAGGCAGGAAGGGGTAAATGCCCCATGCGCCTTTATAGCTGCCGCCGTCCGGCTCCGGATAAGTATCGTAGTACAGAACCTTCTGTGGGTTGGCAGGATCGGAAATATCGTAAACGACCAGCCCGTCGTAGTAATAGCTCACATAGAGGTAGTTGCAGGCAACGATCTGGTTATGCGGGATGCTGGAGGGGTTCGGCACATCGGCGTCGAACGTGCCCACCACTTCGATCTCGCAGGGGTCGCTTACGTCGATAACTTTCATGTCGGCGCCATGCGTTTCATCCGCCATATAGTAGTACCGGGCATCGTCGGTGAGCCAGCCGGAATGGTTATAACCCCGGAAGGGGTAGTCCGTCAGGGTGCTCAGCGTTTGCGGACTGAGCGGGCTGGAAAAATCGACGATCGCAAACCCGCTGCCGCCACAGTTGAGGAAGGCAATGCCGTCGCGCACGTAGGCGTCGTGTACATGGCCAACCGACAGGCCGCCGAAGTTGTTGTAGCTGCCCAGCGGCACCGGATTCAGCGGGTTGGAAATATTGATGATGCGCATGGCGGCTGAGCCTCCCTGGTTGCTGTCCATTGCCAGGGCGTATAATTTGGCGCTCGCCGTGTCGATGAAAATGTTGTGCGACCGGCGGATGACCTGGCCGGAATCATAAACGACGTCTATTTCATCGGGCAGGTTCCGGATATCGATGATCTGCAGGGTGCTGGGCCCTTCGTCGCAGACAGCATAGAGGTAGCCCCGGAAGTCGTGATAATCCCGGTGGATCACCCCACCGCCCTGGTAGGCGCCGGGCACAAAGTGCGCTTCGAACGGCTGGCCGGGGTCGGTGATGTCGATGAAGTGGGTGCCTGCCGTAGAACCCACGATTGCGTATTCGTGGCCGTTGACTGCCAGGCCCCAGATTTCGTTGTAAGTATTGTCATAAAAAGTGGAGCCCACGAGGTCCGGGTCGTCCCACCTTCCGAGCAGGTTGGCCTGCTGCTGAGCGGAAAGGGAGAGCGGAAGGGCAAAGAGCAAAGACAGTAAGAATGGCTTCATTAATGTTTCTTTTAACGTAAAAAAAGCGAAGATAAGGAGGTCTGGGCAATTGGTTTGTCGCCTGGCGGCAGTAATCGGGCAACGGAAGAGATTTTCCGGCAACGTTTAGCCTGGTGCTTTCGGCAGTAAATAACGGGTCAGTTATTGGTTGATTAGTTATTTCCAAGCCGGAAACCTAAGCGGTTGATTACCAACAACAACCAACAACCAATAACCCATTCCACTACATTTCCAGCACCTTCGGGCTCATGCCCATGCTGGAGAACCCCCCGTCGTGGTAGAGGTTCTGCATCGTCACCATGCGGGTGAGGTCGGAGAACAGCAGGATGCAGTAATCGGCGCAGGCCTCCGAGGAGGCATTGCCCAGGGGCGACATCTTGTCCGCGTAGTCGAAAAACTCGTCGAAGCCCTTTACCCCGCTGCCGGCGGTGGTTTTGGTGGGCGACTGGGAGATGGTATTCACGCGCACTTTGTTGCGCTCGCCGAAGTGGTAGCCGAAGCTGCGGGCAAAGGATTCCAGCAAGGCTTTGGATTCCGCCATTTCGTTGTAATCCGGGAAGGTGCGCTGGGCGGCGATATAGGTCAGCGCCAGGATGGAGCCCCAGTCGTTCATGGCGTCCATCTTCCACAGCGTCTGCATGACCTTATGAAATGAGATGGCCGAAATGTCGAAGGTTTTCTGCATCCAGTCGTAGTTCAGGTCGGTATACTCCTTCTTCTTGCGAACGTTGAGCGACATGCCGATGGAGTGCAGCACGAAGTCGATCTTGCCGCCGAGGGCGTCTGTCGACTGCCGGAACAGGTTTTCCAGGTCTTCCAGGCTGGTGGCGTCGGCGGGGATCACTTCCGCCTTCAGCTTTTCGCCCAGTTTTTGGATCTCGCCGAAGCGCATCGCTACCGGGGCATTGGTCAGGGTGATGGCGGCGCCTTCTTCCACGCAGCGTTCCGCTACCTTCCAGGCAATCGATTTGTCGTCGAGCGCGCCGAAGATGACGCCTCTTTTTCCTTTTAGCAGGTTATTGGTCATTTTTATGATTTTTAGCCTCTTTATCCGGTTCAGGGCACAAGCTGCTTCTACACCTTCACACGTCTAAGCACATGGACACCCCGCCTCATCCCGCCTTCAGGAGTTCCCGTGCATTGGCAATGGCCGAGTCGCTGGGCGGGCTCTGGCTCAGCATGGTGGCGATGGCCTGGATGCGTTCCTCCAGTTCCAGGTTGCGCAGTTCGGTAATGGT
The DNA here is from genome assembly GCA_024102975.1 of Phaeodactylibacter sp. Lineage (GTDB taxonomy): Bacteria > Bacteroidota > Bacteroidia > Chitinophagales > Saprospiraceae > JACJXW01. The sequence goes on from JAGFJD010000530.1 coordinate 58,311, forward strand.
GCGCTCTTCTTTTATCTTTTTATAAACAAAGTAATGCACATCCGCCTTGGAGGCGATCTGCGGGGAATGGGTGATGGAAACGACCTGGTGTTCGTTGCTCAGTTTGCGCAGGATATTGCCCATTTTCAGGGCCACGTCGCCGGAGATGCCGGTGTCGATTTCGTCGAATATGAGGGTGGGCAGCGGGATGGCGCTGGCCACCAGGGATTTGACCACGAGGGTCAGGCGCGACAGTTCGCCGCCGGAGGCCACGTCTTTGATCAGTTGCAGGCGGCTGCCCAGGTTGGCGGCGAAGAGGAAGTTGACCTCGTCCAGCCCCGTTGGGCCGAGCTCGTCCAGGCGGGTGAATTCGGCCTTCAGGCGGGCGTGTTCCATGGCCAGCTCAGCCAGCATGCGCACCACTTTGTTTTCAAAGCCTCCGACCACGGCATGGCGGCGGCGGCTAAGTTCTTCGGCCTGTTCCCGGAGTGCTTCTTCCTGCTGGCGCACCTCTTTTTCCAGGGAAGCGATCTCGGCGCTGAGGTCGCCGATGTCGTCCAGTTGTTGCTGCAGGCTCTGCTGGATGGAGAGCAGCTCTTCGACGGAAGCCACCTGGTGCTTGTTCTGGAGGCGGTAGATCATGTCGAGGCGCTGTTGCACCTGCATGATGCGCTCGGGGTCGTGTTCCGTTTCTTCGGCCACCCCTTCGAACTCCTGGGAAAGGTCGTTCAATTCTACCAAAACGCTGTCGAGGCGTTCGAAGAATTTGTCCAGGCGGGAGTCGAACCTGCGGATCCCTTTCAGGGCCTGGGCTACCTCTTCGAGCTGGCCGATCACGGAAACTTCGCTTTCGCTCAGCTGCTGGAAAGCGGCCGCCAGGGTCGTTTTGATGTCTTCGGCATTGGCCAGACGGGACAGTTCCTCCTCCAGCCCCTCCTGTTCGCCGGCTTTGAGGGCAGCGGCATTGAACTCTTCCAGTTGGAAGTTGAGGAAGTCCAGTTCCTTGGCGGCATTTTCATTGCGGCGGATGAGTTCGGCCAGGCGGCGGCGGCGGGACTGGAACTGCGCAAACCCTTCCTGGTATTGGGCCAGCAGGGCCTTGTTGTTAGCCAGGGCGTCGAGCAGGCGCAGCTGGAAGGACACCTGGTGGATGTCCAGGTTGTCGAACTGCTGGTGCAGGTCGACCAGGGTGGAGCTGAGGTCCTGGAGGATATTCAGGGTTACCGGCGTATCGTTGACGAAGGCCCGCGATTTTCCGGAAGGGGTGATCTCCCGGCGGATGACCATGGTGTCTTCATAGTCGAGGTCGTTTTCTTCAAAAAAACCTTTCAGTTCGTACCGGCTCACATCGAACAGGGCCTCGACCACGCATTTGTTTTCGAGGTTGTAGAGCGACTTGATGTCCGCCCGCTTGCCCATGATGAGCCCCAGCGCGCCCAGCAGGATGGACTTGCCCGCTCCGGTCTCTCCGGTGACAATGGTCAGCCCCTGGGAGAATTTCATCTCCAGCTCTTCGATAATCGCGTAGTTCCGTATCTGTAGGCTCTTGATCATATATTGCTTTCCGCCAGAAAAAAAATCTGCGCAAAGTTAATTGTTTTGGCGATATGCAGCCCAATAAGTGGGGGGCAAATTCGGAGGCCCGCTCAACCTGCCGGGTTTCCGTTATGTTCCGGTTTGGCTAACCCGGCAGCGTTTGTCAGAGATGCGGTACCTCGCTTCATCCCGGCAAAACGCTGCCGGGTTTTTACCAGGCGGGACAAAAGGGGAAACCCGGCAGGCAGGCACGCCGCAGATACGTCCGTAACGATATGCCCTTAGGCATCCGGAATTCTTGTTATTCTTTCGAAAACTGTTATTTTGCCTCCGGGCAAAGCTAACAGGTTTGCCAGGACATAGCTCCTGGAGAAACTTGTCAGGCTTGCTTCGGTTTTTATTTGAAACAACCGACAAAATGAAAAAAATACTTCTCTTCTTCTTCATCGCCCTTTTCTTCGTCGCCTGCCAGAGCGAACCCGGCGGCGGCCTCCGGAAAACCGACCTGCTGCCCTACGGAATCCCCGTCACCATCATGGCGCCCGACAGCGCTGAGATCAAAACTACAGACCTGGGCGGGGGCATCATCAAAGACGTCACCATCCGCGGAAAAGACAACTACAATGTTCAGGTTTTTGCCACCGGGGCCGAGACCAGCGACCTGGCCCGGATAAAGGCCGGCCAACTGGCGGACGTGAAGAGCATCCGCTACTTCGAAAAGATCGTCCGGGAGGAGGAGGACGGCTTCATTTACCAGACGGCCATCGACAGCAACAACATCAGTTACAGCTTTCGCCATATCGTCCTGCAGGGCGACTTGGAGATCATCTTCCAGACGGGCCTGCTGGGCACGTTCTCGCTGGAGGAGGTGGAAAGGATGTACGGGGCGGTGCGGCAGTGAGGGGGAGAGGGGGCTAAATAAAAAGAGTGCGTGACAAAAAAGCGGGAGCAGGGAATCTATTTATACTGATATATCTGACGAGCTTATCATGGTTTCATTGTTTTACAGTTCCATTGTTGGCAATCCGCCGCCTGTCTAACCATGAAACAGGCTTTCGTTATCTGATATATAATAAATTCGTTAATATGTCACGTGCTCAAACAAAAAGGCCTGCACCGGGGGTGCAAGCCTTTTTTCAAACTCTTTCGTACATGTTGGACAGCCGGTCGGCTAATCTCTAAGTCTTTGGCGATTAATTCAGGACGCTTCGATCAACTCAAAATTGAACAAAAGCAGAATCAGTAGAAGAATGCCTAGAATGATCATGGGAAAAAGCTTTAAGTGAAAAAAAAGGGTTAAGCAAATGTTACATTCTTCCCATTCGGAGTAAAGCGTGGTTGTTCAGAAGTGTGTTTTGGATATGTTGTGATCCACTCTACGCCTAAAAGCATGTTTGTAAAAGAACTTCGATTGGCAAATATACGCCAATTATTTTTAGCCCGCAAGGAGGCCGGGTGGAGTTAGCGGCCGGCGGGCAGGCTTCATTGTCGCGCGTAAGCCGGCAATTGGAAGACGTAAGGCATTAAACCTGTGCGACGAAGGCGTTTTCAGGGAAAGCAGCCGGGCCTGTTTCGCAATAAAAAATTTAACATCCTGATGACATAAAGGCAACATTTTTTTAAGCCTGCGAGGCCATTGATCTGCTTTTGGGCCATGGCCCGGCAACCAACCAGTTTTGAAAGTGCCACGAAGCAAGCTCTTAAACAGGAAAGCCCGGGGCGTTAACTTCCGGGCTTTCCTGTTCTGAAATGCGAACCGGCTCTTATCCGGAATGTCAGCGCACGACCACCTTATGCGTGGATATGCCTCCGGCGCCGTCCGCCAGCTGCAGCAGGTACACGCCGCTGCTTAGGCCTGCCGGCAGATGGAGTTCGCTTCGGCCCGGAGCGAGGTTGTATTGCTCGACAAGTTGTCCGGAAAGGCTGACCAGGCGGGCAGGCAGGGGCTGGCCATTAGCCTGAGAATAGGGCAAAATAACCGTCAACGCCTGTCCGGCGCGGGCAACGTTGGGGAATACGGCGGGTTCGGCGGGCAGTTCTTCTCCTGCCGGCAATTCCGGGAGCATCTGCCCGTCGAGCAGGGCGAGCGGGGGTTCTTCGCCCGGGGCAGGCCGGGTGAGCGGACAGCCCTGGCAATCTTCGTATTCGCAACCATTGGCGTCAGTTACCGTTACGCAAACGCTGGTAATGTACCTTTGAAAAATAAGCTGCCAACGGCCGTTCCATATATAATATATCTGATAGCGGATGGGGTTGATGCTGCTTCCTGAATAATTATAGCAAATCGCACCATAATCGTAGCATACCTGCCAGTTGTAGGTAAATGGAGGCGTCCCACCCGACGTAGTCACATTATAGTTCTGGTAACAATAGTAATAGTAATGCGAGCCCGGCACATAGTTTGTATAACAGGGGCCGCCGTCTTCCGGGCAATACGTAGCCGTCAGGTCGCATTCCTGTTCGCAGTTCGTGATGTGAATCGTATTGTACACCGTTTGCCCGTTAAACGTCTTCGATACGGTGTAAACCCCGGGCGCGCTATAGCAATGATAAGCGCCCTGGCCGGAAGCTGTAGTGCCGTCGCCGAAGTTATAGGTGCCGAACCCGGCGCTGTTGCAGGCATAGAAAGTGACGCAGCAGCCGTCGATGGACCATCGGAAGTCCGCATCGCCGTCGTTGCAGTCTCCGTAAATCTGAGCGTAGGAGGGAACCAGGAACAGCAGAATTGTTCCTAACGTTAGTAAAATGGTGCGCATAATAATTAGGTTTGGTTTATTTTCCGCAAAATAAAAAATCGCGCACAAATGCTGCTCTATTTATTATTATTTTTTTCATATAGAAATTTTCTGTTATGTTTTGCTGCTCTTTTTGAAAGGCGCCTTCCGGCTGCTCTGCTCTTTATTCTTTGTCTTTGGCGGCAAAAAAAATCCCGGACTCTGGCCAGGGCCAAAATCCGGAATTTTTTTGTTCTATGCCCACTGTTTCATCAGCCATGCAGCCGTAGACCAGTGAACCAATGGGGCTGCGAAACCATCAGAATTTCGAAGCCCCCTCGTTTGCGTCGTTGTAGTTCTTCGTCACCTGTTCCCAGTTGATCACGTTCCAGAAGGCGGAGATGTAATCCGGGCGGCGGTTCTGGTAATTGAGGTAGTAGGCGTGTTCCCAGACGTCGAGGCCGAGGATAGGCATGCCTTTCTTTTCGGCCACATCCATCAGGGGGTTGTCCTGGTTGGGGGTGGAGGTAATGAAGAGCTTGTCTTTCTTATCCACGCAGAGCCATGCCCAGCCGGAGCCGAAGCGGGTGGCGGCGGCGTTGGAGAATTCCTCTTTGAACTTGTCGAAGGAGCCGAAGTCCCGCATGATCGCCTTGTGGATGTTCATGCGTTCGGAGGGCTGGCCGCCGCCGTTGGGAGACATGATCTCCCAGAACAGCTTGTGGTTCCAGTAGCCGCCGCCGTTGTTGCGCACGGCCGTGGAGTGCTTGGAAACCTTGGCCAGGATATCTTCGATCTTCATCTTTTCCAGCTCGGTGCCGGCAATGGCGTTGTTCAGGTTGTTGGTGTAGCCGGCGTGGTGCTTCGTGTGGTGGATCTCCATCGTGCGGGCATCGATATGGGGTTCGAGTGCATCGTAAGCATAAGGCAGATCGGGAAGTTTAAATGACATAGTGTGGTTCTTTTAATTGTTAAGGAATGGTTTTTCCGTTTTTCAGTTGCTCTGAACCGCAGCTGCGCCCCCTGGATTTTGCCGGAGGGGGCTTATGAGGATTTAAGTTTCATAGGGCTGGATGTCAATACAACGCTCTCCTGAATAATAAGTTTACGGCCGGGGTGGAGGTGGGGTGTGCTTTCCTGTATTTTTTGTAACTATTTACCACATAGGCCACATCAGGCAGTTCACATAGGCCACAGTAGCCGCGGCCTATGTGCTCTACTGTGAAAACGCTATGTGTCCTATGTGGTTAAACAAAAGACCTAAACAGTTACTATTTTTTTGAGGAAAGCCTGGCGGTTCGGCATCAGAAATGCCTTCCCGGCTTTATTTTCTGCTTTTTTGCCGGGGTTTTTAGTGCCTCATGCTGTACCTTTGGGGCTGTGAAATTGCTTGAATCGACAATCAACTGAACTGTGGACGGTCCGGTGCCGAAGGCGGACCGTCTGGTCAGCCGGTTAAAAAACTGGAAGTGGGAAGTCGGAAGCCGGGCGATTTACGCTCAAACCATTGGATCGTCTGAAATCCAGTAATCAACTGCCAGCTTATGACGCACAGAAACTCCCCATGTATTGCGTTAGCGCTAATTTGTATTTCCCATTTCGCCTCTGCCCAGGTGAAGGTGCCGCAAAGGCCTGTTTTTCCTTCCCCTTATGAGATGGAGGAATATAAAGAATATCCGGAGGACGAATACGTGCCGGTGGCCAGAGAAAATATGGCCACTTCGCCGGCCTACCGGATTTCCGGCCCTGCCTTCACGGCAGTCCAGGTGAACGTCAACCAGGCCGGGGAAAATATAGTCGGGGATGCCGCCAATGAGCCTTCCATTGCGGTAAGCCCGGTTGACCCTTTGCAAATGGCCATTGGCTGGCGGCAGTTCGACCAGGTCAGCAGCAATTTCCGGCAGGCCGGGTTCGCCTATACGGAGGACGGCGGGGCCAGCTGGGTGTTCCCCGGCGTGATCGAGCCGGGCGTCTTCCGGTCCGATCCCGTCCTGGATGTGGATAGCTACGGAACCTTTTATTACAACAGCTTGACTTCGAACGCCAACGGCTTTTCCTGCAATGTTTACAAGTCGGCGGGCATCGGCCCCTGGGATGCCGGCGCCTACGCCTTTGGCGGCGACAAACAGTGGATGGCCATTGACCGGGCCGGAGGGCAAACCGACGGCAATATTTATGCCTATTGGAATGAAAGTTATACCAGTTGCCCGGGAGGGATGTTTACGCGGTCGACCGACGGCGGGCTGAGTTATGATGATTGCGTAACCTTGCCGGAAAAACCGTTCTGGGGCACGCTGGCGGTAGGCCCGCAAGGGGAAGTGTATGCCAGCGGGATTTCGAGGGACTGGCGCCTGGTCGTTGTCAGGTCGACCAACGCCGGCAATCCGGATGAACCGGCCAGCTGGGATTTTGCGACAGAAGTGAACCTCGACGGCCTGCCGGCAGCGGCGGAGGGCCCCAACCCGGGGGGGCTGCTCGGACAGGTTTGGGTCGATGTGGACCATTCCGGGGGGCCGATGCATGGCAACGTCTATTTGCTGAGTTCGGTCAGGCGGTTTTCTACCCAGGACGTGCTGGACGTCATGTTCGCCCGCAGCACCGACGGCGGCCTCACCTGGAGCGACCCGGTAAAGATCAACGACGACAATGACCCGGCTGCCTACCAATGGTTCGGCACGATGGCGGTGGCGCCCAACGGCCGCATCGACGTGGTATGGCTGGATACGCGCGACGACCCCGGCGGAATAAATTCCTCCCTCTACCACTCCTTCTCCGAAGATGGCGGCCTGAGCTGGAGCCCCAACGAGCGGCTCTCCGAATCCTTCGACCCGCACGCCGGCTGGCCCAACCAGCAAAAAATGGGCGACTACTTCGACATGCAGTCGGATGAAAACGGCGCCCACCTGGCCTGGGCGGCCACCTTCAACGGCGAGCAGGATGTCTACTATGGCTTTATCCCGTTTGAAGAGATAACCCGCGCCGGGGAACCCAAAGTGGCAGAAAAACCCCTGTTCTCGCTGGCGCAGAATTACCCCAACCCGTTCGGCGGTTCTACGGCGATTACGTATGCGCTGAGGAAAAAAGAATGGGTTCTGCTGGAAATATATAATCAGTTGGGCCAACCCGTGGCTGTGCTGGAAAACAGGGAAATGCCCGCCGGCGAATACACGTTGGCCTGGGATGGGCGGGACGATCAGGGAGCGCTGCTGCCCAACGGCGCCTACTTTTATCGCCTGGCCGTAGGGGGAGGCAGCGCGGAAACCAGGCGCATGATGGTGTTGCGGTAAAACTAATAAGTAGTCGGACACATTTAGATTACGTTTCGTTCGCGAGAGGCTGTAGCCTCGATGCGGCATAATAAGCAAGTCTGACTTGCGCGAGCCGCAAAAGATGTTGATTTACGCCGGTCTGGAGACCAGTAAATTGTGCCGCATCGCGTCCTGCAGACGCTCGCGAACATCTCAAATTTACATCTTAAGAGATATAAATTACAGATTTAAAATATGGAATACAGAAAAGAAAAAGACAGCCTCGGCTACGTAGACGTACCGGCCGACAAGTACTGGGCGGCACAGACCCAGCGCTCTTCCGAAAACTTCAAAATTGGCGGCCACCGCATGCCGGAGGAGGTGATCCGAGCTTTTGCCATCCTGAAAAAGGCGGCGGCCTTGACGAACCTCGACCTGGGCGTCCTGGCAAAGGACAAGGCTGAAACCATTGCCCGGGCGTGCGATGAAATCCTGGCCGGCAAGCTCGACGATCAGTTCCCGCTGGTGGTCTGGCAAACCGGTTCCGGCACCCAGTCGAACATGAACGTCAACGAGGTGGTCGCCAACCGGGGCCACGTGCTGCGCGGCGGCAAACTCACGGACGAGAAAAAGTTACTCCACCCCAACGACGACGTCAACAAGTCGCAGTCATCCAACGACACCTTCCCCACGGCCATGCACATCGCTGCCTACAAAATCCTGGTGGAAACGACCATCCCCGGCATCAAGGCCCTGCGGGATACCCTGAAAGAAAAATCGGAAAAATTCATGGACGTGGTCAAGATCGGCCGTACCCACTTCATGGACGCCACCCCGGTAACGGTGGGGCAGGAACTGTCCGGCTACGTGGCCCAGCTGGATCACGGCCTGCGGGCCATCCGCAACAGCCTGCCGCACCTGGCGGAGCTGGCCCTGGGCGGCACCGCCGTCGGCACGGGGCTGAACGCGCCGAAGGGATACGACGTGAAGGTGGCGGCCAAGATCGCTGAACTGACCGGCCTGCCCTTCGTGACTGCGCCCAACAAGTTCGAATCCCTGGCTGCCCACGACGCCATCGTGGAAGCCCACGGCGCCCTGAAAACGGTAGCCGTCTCCCTGATGAAGATCGGCAACGACATACGCATGCTGGCCTCGGGGCCACGCTGCGGCATCGGCGAGCTGCTCATCCCCGAAAACGAGCCGGGTTCTTCTATCATGCCGGGAAAGGTCAACCCCACCCAGTCGGAAGCGCTCACTATGGCCATGGCCCAGGTGATCGGCAACGACGTGGCCATCAACGTCGGCGGCATGAACGGCCACTTCGAGCTCAACGTCTTCAAGCCGGTGATGATCTTCAACTTTCTCACCTCGGCCCGCCTCATCGGCGACGCCTGTGTGAGCTTCAACGAGAACTGCGCCGTGGGCATCGAGCCCAACTACGGCCGGATAAAGGAGAACCTGAACAACTCGCTGATGCTGGTCACGGCCCTGAACACGCACATCGGCTACGACAAGGCTGCCGAGATCGCCAAGAAGGCGCATAAAGAGGATAAGACGCTGAAGGCGGCGGCGCTGGAATTGGGGTATCTGACCGGGGAGCAGTTCGATGCGTGGGTGAGGGCGGAGGAGATGGTTTAGGGGGGGCTTGTCGGTGTACGGTGTACGTGTCTTGGACGGGCTTCCTTTAGGTGGCCCGTAAGAAAGATAGAACGGTAGCTGGGTAAGGGGCTGGAGAAAAATAACTTCCTTTAGACTTGACAAGTTTCAAAAACTTGTCAAGTCTGGGCTTCGACATGGGAAGTTGTTTTTTGCAGATTTCTTAATAAGGATGGTGCCGATGGAGCTTTTCACAACCTCAGAGTTATTAAAATAGTTTGTAAATTAGGCGGGCAATTTTTTGAAAGCCAAGAAACGAGAATGGAAGAACCCAGGACATACGACATCGCGGACATACATGAGGACGTGCTTCAGTTTTTGTTGAACTTCCGGGAGGAGGAGGAGCGGCAGGATTTTTATTTTTTGTTGCGCCCGAATGATTCGTTAGGGAATCAGGAAGCCTTGAGAAAAGGGTGGTGGTTTACAGGGAATGAAAAGTATGTCAATATATTTTTTGCAATTAGCCGGGGGCAAAATCGTTGGCAAAATAATTTTCAATTGTCTATTTTGAAGAATGCTTCATGGCGTATTAAGTGGGAAATTGAGAAGAGCGCTTCAGATAGGGCCGAAGTTTACAGGTTTGTGGAGGAATCAATGGCTGGTTTTAGTTCATTGGGAAAGTACGAGTTTAAAGAAAAATATTTCAGTTATTTCTTTGAGCCAAAAAAAGAGCATTACCGCGATAGCCTTCCGGAAGCTATAAATATTATCGAAAAATTTCTTCAACAGGATCGTTTCAGTACACAAGAATGGTTGAGAAAAATAACTCCCGGAGAGTTTTATGAACGATTAGATTACATTCAAAACCTTAGAGAACTTAAAAGCAAAACAACCCTTAAGGGGATTTCCATCGACAACTATCATGGGATAAAAGAAACAAAACCGCCTGATCTCCCCGAAACTGCTCCCTGGATTTTTCTCACCGGCGAAAACGGGTTTGGAAAGACGTCCGTGCTGCAGGCTCTTGCGATCGGTTTATATGGCAATACGGAAGACCCGATCATTCCCAAAAATGGAAAGGCAGTCATTGAAGCAGTATACCAGGGAGAGAATCAAACCCGCACCTTTACTCATATCAACAATATTCGATATCCCGGTTTTTTCCGGCCGGTGAAGACCTTAGCCTGTTACGGCCCTTCCCGCCTGCAACTT
>JAGFJD010000537.1 GCA_024102975.1 Phaeodactylibacter sp.
CGGCGCCCAGGGCGGCCTGCCAGCTCTGCTGCGGCTTGATGCGGGCGGTGCTGGGCACCCACAGGTCGGTGGGCAGGCTGAACGACTCGCTGGTCAGCAGGTTGATGAACTGCGTCATGGTGGCGAAGGAGCCTTTGAGCGACCAGTTGCTGCCGAGCAGGTAACGCAGGCCCAGGCGCGGCTGGACGGAGGAGTAGAACTTGTCATCCACCGCGAAGCCGGAGGCGTGGACGCCCAGGTTGGCCTTCAGGGCGCCAAACTGCATGTCGTCTTCCAGGTAGAGGGCGTATTCGGTGCTGTAGTCGTTCTGGGAGCCGACCAGGGTATCGAATTGCTCTTCGGCGAATTCAGCGTTGAGGGCCAGAGCGCCCGGCTCGTAGCGGTGGTTGGTGGCCGAAGCGCCGAAGCGGACGTAGTGGCGGGGATTGGGTATAAAATCGAAATCGACGCGGGCGGCCAGGTCCTGTATGCCGGAAAAATACTTGGCGGAATAGATTTCCGTCTCCCCCTCGAAGCGGTCCTCGAACTCTGCCAGGATGTCGACGCGGTAGCGGCTGTAGGTCAGCGTGGTATTGGCAAAGAGCTTGTTGCTGAGCTGCCAGTTCCAGCGCAGGGCGGAGATGACGTTGCCCCAGTCGATGCCGCCCTTGAAGCGGCCGTCCTCTTCCCGGAACTCGTTGGCGAACACGTCGGAGCCGAAGTAGCCGCTGAGGTAGAGCCGGTGCCTGTCGTTGATCTTGTGCTGGATTTTGGCGTTGACGTCGTAGAAGTAAAGGTCCAGTTTCAGGTCGGTGCCCGGCTCCTCGTTGGCGTTGATGATGGGGGCGAAGATGAGGTCGGCGTAGGTGCGCCGGCCGGAGATGAGGAAAGAAGTTTTATCTTTGACGATGGGCCCTTCCAGGGCCAGCTTGGAGGAGATCAGCCCGATGGCGCCCTCGCCGTGGAATTCCTGGAGGTTGCCCTCCTTCATGTTGATCTCCAGCACCGAAGACAGGCGGCCGCCGTAGCGGGCCGGGAAGCCGCCTTTGGTCAGGGTGACGTTCTTGATGGCGTCGGCGTTGAAGACCGAGAAGATGCCCAGCAGGTGAGAGACGTTATAGACCGGCACGCCGTCGAGCAGCACCAGGTTCTGGTCGGGGCTGCCGCCGCGCACATACAGGCCGGTCTGCCCCTCGCCGCCCGACTGCACGCCGGGCAGCAGCTGCAGGGCTTTGAGCACGTCGACCTCGCCCAACAGGGCGGGCACCCTTTTAATCTGGGCGACAGGCACGTCGATCTGGCTCATCTGGGTGCGCTCTTCGATGCGCGCACCGCTTTTGGTTGACGAAACCACGACCTCTTCCAGTTGCACCGCCCCTTCCAGGCCGATGTTCAGGCTGATGTCCTTATCCAGGTACAGCTCCCGGCGCACGGCGTCGTAGCCGATATAGGAAAAGGAGAGGGAAACGGAATCGGCGGGCAGGGTCAGGCTGTAGAAGCCGTAGGTATTGGTGACGGCGCCGCTGCCGCTGCGGCTGTCGTATACGTTGGCGCTGATCAGGGGTTCTCCCGAGCCGGCGTCGCGGATGTAACCGCTGATGGTGTGCTTCTGGGCACCGGCCGGCCAACTGAAGGCCAGCAGGAAAAAAAGTGCGGAAAGCAGGTGTTTCATAAGAGGCTTTTGAGTAAAAACAATCGGGTTGACAACCCTGTATTACCGGGTAAAAAGAAATCTCCCCCAAAGGAAAGGCATTTTTTTTGAAAAAATTCTCACATTTATGGGCGGGAGGGTTATTGTACTCCGGGGGTTATTTGAGGTTATTGGTTGGTGTACGCCAGGGAATGAAGTTGTTGTTGGTTACTGTACGGGCCGGAAAGGTGCTGGCGTGCCGGTTATTGGTTGTTGCGGGTTGAAAGCCGCAGCGGGTTACAGGTTATTAGAAGAAGGGGGCCTGGGCCGTTCTTGGTTATTGAGTGCCAACGACCGCCCCACAAGTCACTGTCTGGGTGGAAGATAAGGTTAAGGAAAGAAATACGTCGAAATGATCCGGCACTATATTTCCAAATATTTCTACAGTATTTCAATGTATTTCTACGCATTTCCATGTTTTTCCCCACACCCAAATCCCCGAAAAGTAAAATTGTTTAAACTTAAATAATACATGCTAGGCAACATCCTTCTCACCCTGTTCCTCGTCCTGCTCAACGGCTTTTTCGTCGCCGCTGAATTTGCCATTGTCAAGGTGCGGACCTCGCAGATACAGGTGCGGACGCAGAAGAACCTGGCGGCGCGCGTGGCCGAGTCGGTCATCCACAACCTGGACGGCTACCTGGCGGCTACTCAGCTGGGCATCACCCTGGCCAGCCTGGGGCTGGGCTGGATCGGCGAGGGCGTGGTCTCTGAGATCATCCTCGCCGTCATGCACGGGTTCGGGCTGGAGATAAGCGAGGCGGCCGCCCATCAGATCGCCCTGCCCGTTTCCTTTGCCCTGATCACCGTGCTGCACATCGTCTTCGGGGAGCTGGCGCCCAAGTCGCTGGCTATCCGCTTCCCGACGAGGACGACGCTGCTGACCGCAGTTCCCCTGCGGGTTTTTTATTTCATCTTTTCCTGGCCTATCAAGCTGCTCAACGGCATCGCCAACGCCTTCCTGAAGCTGATCGGCGTAGAACCGGTGCCGCACGCCGAAGTACACTCCGAGGAAGAGCTGAAGCTGATCATTGCCGAAAGCGCCGAAGGCGGCGCCATACAGTCTTCGGAGCGGGAACTGATCCAGAATGTCTTCGACTTCGACGACCGCCTGGTGCGGCAGGTGCTGAAGCCCCGCACCCAGATCGTCGCCCTGGAGGCGGAAACGCCCATCGAAAAGGCCATCGGGACCGCCCTGGAAGAGGGGTATTCCCGCTTTCCGGTCTACGAAAAACACATCGACAACATCTTCGGCTTCGTCACCACAAAGGACCTGCTGGCAGCCGCCTACCACCAGGAAACGCCCACCCTGCGCGAGCTGGCCCGGCCCGTCATCTTCACCCCGGTCAACCGCAAGGTCATGCCGCTGCTGCGGCAGCTGCAGCACGAACGCGCCCAACTGGCGGTGGTGGTCAACGAATTCGGCGGCACCGTCGGCATCGTCACCATGGAGGACATCCTCGAAGAGCTGGTAGGAGAAATCCAGGACGAATACGATTCCGAACAGCCTATCGTAGAAGAGATCGGGGAAAACAAGTTCCGCGCCCTGGCCCAGAACCCGGTCGACGAGATCAACCACTTCCTGCCCGAACCCCTGCCGGAAAGCGTCGATTACGTCACCCTCGCCGGCCTCATCCTCCAGGTCGCGCAGGGCGTGCCCGCCGTCGGGCAAACCTTCGCCATCGGCAACTATCAGGTGAAAATCACCCTCATGCAGTATACCAGCCCCGAAGAGGTGGAACTGGAATGGCAAGGACAAAAATCATAGTTTTTATTTTTTTTTGTTATTCTCTGACGCCCCGAAAACCTTTAGCTTTGGCCGAAAATACCATCAGCCATGAATATCACGCATATCGAACACATCGGCATCGCGGTAGAAAACATGGACGAAGCCATCGCCTACTACGAAAATGTGCTCGGCCTGAAGTGCTACGCCATCGAAGAGGTGCCCGACCAGAAGGTCAGAACAGCCTTTTTCATGGTGGGGCAAACCAAAGTGGAACTGCTCGAATCGACCGACCCGGAAGGGCCCATCGGCAAACACATCGAAAAACGAGGCCCGGGGCTGCACCATCTGGCCTTCGCCGTAGGCGATGTGGCCCAATCCCTGGAAGAAGCAGAACAAAAAGGGGTGCGCCTGATCGACAAAGCCCCGCGCAAAGGCGCCGAGGGACTGAATATCGGCTTCCTGCACCCTAAATCCACCCTGGGCGTGCTGACGGAGTTTTGCGGGAAGCGGTGAGATGGGGAAATGAGGGGAAATGCATGGAGATACGTGGAGATACGTGGAGATACGTGGAGATACGTGGAAATGTCCACTCCCGCATGCTTGGGTTTGCAGCCTATTTCCTTATTTCCATGTATTTCAAAGTATTTCTATTCGAATACCTATGTATTTCTGAGGGTACTCCGGCCTATTGAACCCGAATAACTTAACTCGCTATAATGAGCCTCCAAGACAAAATTCGCCAACTCATCGAACTGCGCAACCAGGCCCGCCTGGGCGGCGGAGAGAAGCGCATTGCCAAACAGCACCAGCAGGGAAAATTCACCGCCCGGGAGCGCATCGACATGCTGCTCGACGAGGGCAGTTTCGAAGAGTACGACATGTTCGTCACCCACCGCTGCCACGACTTTGGCCTGGAAGAGCAAAAATATCTCGGCGACGGCGTCGTGACCGGCCGGGGCACCATCGACGGCAGAGTGGTCTACGTCTTTTCCCAGGATTTCACCGTGCTGGGCGGATCCCTCTCCGAAACCTTCGCCATGAAAATCTGCAAGATCATGGACCAGGCCATGAAGATGGGCGCGCCCCTCATCGGCCTGAACGACAGCGGCGGCGCCCGCATCCAGGAAGGCGTGAACAGCCTGGCCGGCTATGCGGAGATTTTTTACCGCAACATACAGGCTTCGGGCGTCATCCCCCAGATCTCGGCCATCTTCGGCCCCTGCGCCGGCGGAGCAGTCTACTCCCCTGCCCTGACCGATATTATCGTCATGAGCGAGCAGACGAGCTACATGTTCGTCACCGGCCCCAAGGTCACCAAAACAGTAACCGGCGAAGACATCACCATCGAGAACCTGGGCGGCGCCGACATCCACACCAAAAAATCGGGCGTAGCTCACTTCAAGGCGGAGAATGAAGAGGAGGGCATCCTGCTCATCCGCAAGGTACTGGAGTACCTCCCGCAGAACAACCTCGAAGAACCCATCACCACGGAATGCGACGACCCCATCGAGCGCATCGTCGACGAGCTGAACGAGATCGTCCCGGATGACCCGAATAAGCCATACGACGTTAAGGACATCATCCACCATATCGTGGACTACGAGGAGTTCCTCGAACTACAACGCCTCTACGCCAAGAACATCGTCACCGGCTTCGCCAAGTTCGGCGGCATGCCCTGCGGCATCGTCGCCAACCAGCCCAACTATCTGGCAGGCGTGCTCGACATCGACGCTTCGCGCAAGGCGGCCCGCTTCGTCCGCCTCTGCGATGCCTTCAACATACCCATCGTCACGCTGGTAGATGTGCCCGGGTTCCTGCCCGGAAGCTTCCAGGAGTACGGCGGCATCATCATCCACGGCGCCAAGCTGCTCTACGCCTACGGCGAGGCCACCGTGCCCAAGATCACCATCACCCTGCGCAAAGCCTACGGCGGCGCCCACGACGTGATGGGCTCCAAACAACTGCGCGCCGACCTCAACTACGCCTGGCCCGGCGCCGAGATCGCCGTGATGGGCGCCCAGGGTGCCATCGAGGTTCTGGAAGGCAGAAAGCTGAGCAAGATCGAAGATGAAGAAGAGCGGGCAGCCGCTCATCTGAAAATGGAAGAGGAATACCGGGAGAAGTTCGCCAACCCCTATGTTGCCGCCCGCTACGGCTATATCGACGACGTGATCGAACCCCGCAACACCCGCTGGCGCATCGCCCGAGCCCTGCGCTCGCTCTCTACCAAGAAAGAAGTGGGGCCGCCCAAGAAACACGGAAATTTGCCGTTGTAAAGAAATGAGTGAAGGAGTGGATGAGTGAGGGAGTGAATACCAGGCCTTCCATCCACTCATTCACTCATTCATTCACTCATTCACTAATTCCATTCGCATGAACATCAACTGGCCCACCATCATCGACGGACTGCTCATCTCCGGAGTCGGCTACCTGGTTGTGCTGCTGGCCCTGAGCCTGCTGTACTTCGTCTTCCGCTACCTGCCCGACATCCTGCACGCCCGCATCCGCTCCCGCCTTCGGCGGCAGGGCAAGGACATCCGGGAAGACGAAAGCGTCGTGCTCGTCGGCAACGAAAGCGCCGCCATCGCCACGGCCCTGTACCTCTATTTCAACGAGGTACACGACGAAGAAAACACCATAATGACCATCAAAAAGGTATCCAAGCGGTACTCGCCCTGGAGCTCGAAGATATTCGGGGTAATGAAAAACCTTAAACCATGAAGAAGTACAAATTCACCATAAAAGGCCACGATTACGAAGTCGACATCCTGCATTTCGAGAACGACGTCGTCGAGCTGGAAGTCAACGGCACCCATTATTCTGTGGAAGTGCAGCGCGAGGTGAAGGAAAAGCCCAAGACGCCCCGGCTGGTGCGGCAGGCCGTGCCCAAGCCCAGCCCGGAAGAGGCCGGCATTTCCAAAGCCGCCAGCCTGTCGGTTTCCGTAAAGACGCCCCTGCCGGGCACCATCCTGAAGATCATGGTAAAAGTTGGCGACCAGGTCAAAAAAGGAGACACCCTGCTGATCATGGAAGCCATGAAAATGGAAAACAACATCACGGCGGAAAAGGCCGGCAAGGTGTCGCAAATCAAAGTCAAAGAGGGCGATTCCGTCCTGCAGAATGACGTGCTCGTCGTACTGGATTAAAGCCTATCAGCCATGAAAAAAGCCATCGCATTACTCATCTTGCTGGCCACCCTGCTCACGCCCGGCATGGCCCAGACCGCTGCCGACTCCGTTTCCAAAACGCCAACGCAGGTGGAAGCGCCGGCAGCGGACGCCGACACGGGCGATAACAAAGCCGCGCTGCAGGCCGTCCGTACCTTCTACGAATACACCGGCTTTGCCAACGTCCGCCCTGGCCATATCGTGATGATCCTGGTCGGCCTGTTTTTCATCTATCTGGCCATCCGGTACCACTATGAACCCCTGTTGCTCATCCCCATCGGCCTGGGCATCCTGCTGGGCAACATACCATTCAAGCTCGACGCCAATTTGCAGGTCGGCATCTACGAGCCGGGCAGCGTGTTGAACTACCTGTACTTCGGGGTGATCAAGGGCATTTACCCGCCCCTCATTTTCCTGGGCATCGGAGCGATGACGGATTTCTCCTCCCTCATCTCCAACCCGCGGCTCATGCTGCTGGGCGCGGCGGCGCAGATCGGCATCTTCGCCACCTTCATCGGCGCGCTGATGCTGGGCTTCTATCCCGCCGAGGCCGGCGCCATCGGCATCATCGGCGGAGCGGACGGCCCGACGGCCATCTTCCTGTCTTCCAAGCTCGCCAGCGGGGTAAACATCGTCGACTATGCCGTCGATGGCGCTCCCATCTACGCGAAAAACCTCATCGGGCCCATCGCCATCGCCGCCTATTCCTACATGGCCCTGGTGCCGGTGCTGCAGCCGCCCATCATGCGCCTGCTCACTACCCACAAGGAGCGGCTCATCCGGATGAAGCCGCCGCGGGCAGTCGGCAAGACAGAAAAAATCCTCTTCCCCATCATCGGCCTGCTGCTCACTACCTTCATCTCCCCCAGTGCCCTGCCGCTGCTGGGCATGCTCTTCTTCGGCAACCTGCTCAAGGAGTCGGGCGTCACCAAGCGCCTGGCCGAAACGGCCCGCACTTCCCTGATCGACATCGTGACCATCCTGCTGGGGCTGACGGTGGGCGCCTCCACCCAGGCCGACGTGTTCCTCACGCCCCAGTCTATCCTGATCTTCGTGCTGGGCGCCCTGTCCTTCATGGTGGCCACTGCCGGCGGCGTCCTCTTTGCCAAAGTGATGAACATCTTCCTCAACCAGGAAAACAAGATCAACCCCCTGATCGGGGCCGCCGGCGTATCCGCTGTGCCCGACAGCGCCCGCGTGGTGCAGATGGAGGGCCTGCGGGAAGACCCCCACAACCACCTGCTGATGCACGCCATGGCACCCAACGTGGCCGGGGTGATCGGCTCGGCAGTGGCGGCGGGGATATTGCTGAGCTTTCTGGGGTGAGGGCGGAGGGGCGGGGTTCGCGGTTCGCCATTCGCGGTTCGCCATTTGCTGTTCGCCATTCGCTTTTCGCGGTTCGCGGTTCGCCATTTGCTGTTCGCGGTTCGCTGTTTCGCAGCTGACGGTACCCAAAGCCAACAGCCAACAGCCAACAGCGAACAGCCCCCTGGCAAATCTCCCGGAATGTTAGTATCTTGAACGATCGCAAAAAGAGAATCTATGGACGCAGCAGTTGCAAAATCGGAGTACGAGCTGGAAAGAGATAAGCCTGTGCCCAGTAAAAATCACTCGATAGTCCAGGGGAACCTGCACTTCCTGATTAGAAGCGCCTATGGAAAGCGCTATCGGATATTACCCGAAGTAAGCATCGTCATCGCCTCCAAAGAGAAAGTGCCCGACATCGCCATTTACCCCTCCCTGGAATTCACGCCCGGAAAAGACGAAACCCGTCTGGAAAATGCGCCGCTGGGTGTAATCGAAATCCTCTCCCCCTCCCAGAGCCTGGCTGAGCTGATCGCCAAGTCGGCCGCTTACTTCGAGGGCGGCGTTTTGTCATACTGGTTGGTGTTGCCTGATTTGCGGTCCATTTATGTGTTCAGCGCGCCGGGAGAGTACCAGCTTTTTGCCAAAGAGGGCAGGCTGGAGGATCCCCGGCTGGAGGTGGAGCTGGAGTTGAAAGAGATATTTCGATAGCCGCGTATTAATTAGAGGGAAGGGAATTCTCTTCTGCCGGTTGCTTTATATAGCTAATTAATTGTTTAGGGAAGTCAAACCCTCTGATTTCATTTAAGATTGCCTTATCCAAGAAATATGCTCACCCTCCAACACCTCGACCACGTCGCCCTGCGCGTCCGCGACATCCACCGTTCCGCTGAATGGTACGAAAAAATCCTTGGCCTGAAACGCCTCCACCCCAAAGAATGGGGCCCTTTCCCCATCTTCATGGTCGCCGGGCAGACCGGTATCGCTCTCTTTCCCACCCAGAGCCGGGAGGCTCAACTGCCCCCGCCGGGCGACTGGGTGCGCGCCCACCACTACGCCTTCCGGGTAGACCAGGAGAACTTCGAAAAGGCAAAGGCCCACCTCACACCACTAGACATTTTCTGGTCCGTTTAAAAGTGTAAGCGTGTAAAGGTGTAAAAGAAATTGGCTCCCAATCATTTACACGTTTACACTTTCACACCTTTACACAAGTAGCCCCCAAAATGTCC
>JAGFJD010000539.1 GCA_024102975.1 Phaeodactylibacter sp.
GGACATTTTGGGGGCTACTTGTGTAAAGGTGTGAAAGTGTAAACGTGTAAATGATTGGGAGCCAATTTCTTTTACACCTTTACACGCTTACACTTTTAAACGGACCAGAAAATGTCTAGTGGTGTGACACAAGTACATAAATTTAGCCCTTTTTTAAGAATTGTGTACTACTTTTTCAACTTACCTGCCTGGCTTCTCCCATACCACCTCAAACTCCGTCCGCCGGTTCTCCTGCCGTCCCTCCGGCGTCTCGTTTGTCGCAATAGGTTTGCTTTCCCCGTACCCCTTGTACTGCAGCCGCTCCTCACTGATGCCCTGCCGGATGAGGTAATCGTAAACCGCCTTCGCCCGGTTTTCCGACAGCACGAGGTTATCCTCCTCCGAGCCCACATCATCGGTATGGCCGTTGATGCGGATTTTCAGGCCGGGGTTTTCCTCCAGCAGGGCCTTCAGCCGGTTGAGCTCGGCGGTGGATTCGGGGCGGAGGGCGGCGGATCCCGTTTCGAAGAAGACGTTTTTCAGGACGACCGGCCTGGCGGCAGGCGCTCCCGCTATAGGTTCAGGGATGGGCGACAGTTCGATCTCCAGCAGGAAGGGCTCGGCGATGGTGCCTGCCTCGGAAAGGGCGAAGTTTTCGGAGTGGAACAGGTATCCGGGCCGGAAGACGTTCAGGGCGTAGTCTTCGCCCATGGGCAGCACGGCCAGGAACGCGCCGTCCTCGTCGGTTTGTGCCTGCAGGAGGCTCTGCCCGCTTTTCAGCTTGATAAAATCTACGGTAGCGGTGAGGGGGCGTCGGGTGCCGGCCTCCCGGACGATGGCCTTCACGTAAGTCGCCGGCTGGGGCCGGGCTTCCGGATAGAGTTCGAAACTGTAAATATCAGAAGAGCGGCGCAGCAATTTGCGGTCTACCGGCATCAGGCTGTCGACCACGCCGGCGCGGTCGGTGGAGAAGTAGGCGGTTTTGCCGTCAAGGCTGACGACGAGGGCGCCTTCATTGGCCTCGGTGTTGATGGGGTAGCCCAGGTTCTGGGGCGTGCTCCAGCTGCCGTCGGGCTGCAGGCGGGAGACGAACAGGTCGAACCCGCCCAGGCCGGGGTGGCCGTCCGACATGAAGTAGAGCGTCTTCCCGTCGGGGTGGATGAAGGGTGCCTGTTCCCGTTCGGAGGTATTGATCGCCGGGCCCAGGTTTTGGGGTTCTCCCCACTGGCCGTCGGGGCTTTTCCGGCTGGCCCAGAGGTCGATCAGCCCTTCGCCGCCGGGGCGGTCGCTGACGAAGTACAGGATATTGCCGTCGGCAGAGAGGGAAGGTTGCGACTCCCAGCCTTTTGTATTGATTGGGCTGCCCAGGTTGTGGGCGTCCTGCCACTGGCCGTTTTTCATTTCGGTGATGTAGAGGTCGCAACGGCCCAGGCCGTTCTTGCGCTCGCAGGCGGTAAAGACAATGCTCCTGCCGTTGGCGGCGATGCTCTGGGCGCCTTCGCTGAGCTGGGGGTGGTTGATATTTTCCAGGGGGATGGCCTCCTGCCATTCGTCGTTCGCCTTGTGGCTCAGGTAAAAGTCTTCCTGCCGGTTAACGACCCGCACGAACACCAGTATTTCTCCGTCAGCGGTAAGAGTGGGCTGATACTCCGACAGTTGAGTGTTGATCCCCGGCCCCAGGCTCTGCGGGTCAAAGGGCACTGGGTTGTTCCGCGCATTGGCGGCCAGGCGGGCGCTGGCCAACAGGCGCTCGGCCTCCGCTTTGCGTTTGTCTTTGGCCTTTCCGGACTGCAGGTACAACTCCAGGTGGCCGGCCGCCTCTTCGTATTTGTGCTGGCTGAATTCCGCCCGGGCGCATAAGTAGTAGGCCAGGGGCGCATAATCGGGTGCCAGGCTCAGCCCTTTTTCAAATTCTTCTTCCGCCTCGGCGTAGCGTTCCATCTGCAGGTTGAGGTCGGCGTACATCAGGCGGGCGTCGATGAAGGCGGGTTCTTTCTGGAGCGCCTTTTCCAGGGCTTCCAGGGCATCGGCATAGCGCACGGCGTTGAGGTGTTGTTTGGCTTCGGCGTAGAGCTTTTGCGTTTTGCCCGATATGTCGCGTTCGGTGAGGTAATTCTGGGAGGAGGCAGAGAAAGGAGCGCAAAGCAGTATTGCTGCCCATAAAGGAAAAAACTTCCGCCCCGATCCGGCTTTTGATCCTGGTAAAGACATTGCTTTTGTATTTCTGGGTTTATAACGTTGAGGACGAGGGGAAGTTATGCCTTGTTGAATAAATGTTCCAGGGCCCAAGGTAGCGTCCGCCAGGCATATTAAACAGACCACTGGACATTTTGGGGGCTACTTGTGTAAAGGTGTGAAAGTGTAAACGTGTAAATGATTGGGAGCCAATTTCTTTTACACCTTTACACGCTTACACTTTTAAACGGACCAGAAAATGTCT
>JAGFJD010000544.1 GCA_024102975.1 Phaeodactylibacter sp.
TGCAAAGATAGGGAAATGGGGGGACTCGGAGGGGGTTTTAAATTGTCAAAAGCCGGCGGGTTCGACGTTATGTGTTTGAACTTCAATAACCCGCTTGTTTTCGGGGCGTTGCGCGGCTCCATTACCAGAGGGCAAGCCATTTCAAGAGATGAATTATCAAAATCTGCAACTATTTACCACATAGGCCACAGTAGCCGGCGGCCTATGTGAACTGCTGTGAATACGCTATGCGTCCTATGTGGTTAAACAAAAGACCCAAACAATTGCCAAAATCTTTAAAAACCACTTCAATTTTCTCTTCCAGGCCTCAATATTCCTCGAGTGTCCCTATATTTAGGACTCTAAGAGCATGTTTTAGCCGTTCGGCCTATGTCCAGGGAACCTTTGATCTCCGTCAACTATCGGCGTGAGCGCACCTGCGATTATTATAAAAATAAATATTGTCTATATGAAGAAGACCAAAGATTTGACACGCCGGGAATTCATTAAGGCCGCTGCCGTATCCGGGATCGGCCTGACGGTCGTTCCAGCACACGTATTGGGAGGAACAGGCCGGGTCGCGCCGGGCGATAAAATAAACGTTGCCCTGATCGGTAGCGGCACGCAGGCGCTGAAAATGCTGCCGGACTGGTTAAAACGGCCGGAATTGCAATTCGTATCCGTTTGCGATCCCAACCGGGAAAGTTATGATTATCCCCTGTGGGGAAAATCGCAAGGCGAAAAAAAAGGCGCAGCGGGAGGCCGGGAAGTAGGCCGCGCCATGATAAATGAGTTTTATGCGGAAAATGCAGGCAAAGCAGCCTATAAAGGGTGCAGCGCATATTCCGATTTCAGGGAACTGCTGGAGAAAGAGGAAGGCGTTGATGCCGTATTTATTATGACGCCCGACCATTTGCACGCTACGGTGGCTGCTGCTGCCATGAAGAAAGGCATCATGGTCGGATCCCACAAACCAGTAGGTAATTTCATGCACGAGACCAGAGTGGTTTGTGAAATGGCGAAACAAACTAAAATCCCAACCCAGTTATTTGCTTTTCAGGACCCGAAAGAACTGTATGTATTAAAAGAGTGGATCAGCCAGGGCCTGATCGGAGAAGTAAAAGAGCTGCATCGCTGGACCAACCGCCCGATGTGGCCTCAGGGATCCCCCTACCTGCCGGCAAATACCCCGCCGATCCCGGAGGGTTTTGACTGGGAATTGTGGCTGGGGCCTGCGCTTCCCCGCACTTATTCTCCTGATTATACCCATACGGTGTTTAGAGGCTGGTATGAATTCGGAGCAGGATGCCTGGCCGATATGGGCTACTACGGTTTTTGGAAGGATTGGCGGCTGTTGAACCTGGGCATGCCCGTAAGTGCCGAGGGTTCAGCCAGTTTTACCTGCGAAATAAGAGATTTCAGAAGCACCTGGGTGGAGAATAACCTCTCCTACCCCCATGCTGCTACCTTGCAATGGGAGGTGCCTGTAAATGGCGGGGATAAAATGATGGATGTCTTCTGGTATTCGGGAGGCATTCGCCCAAGGACGCCAAAATTCCTTAAAAAAGAAGGTAAAGGCATGCCGCAGGAAGGCGTCCTGTTCGTGGGTGAAAAAGGCGCCATCCTTGCCGATTACGGTTATCACAACCCGCAGTTATTTGAGGCCGGCAAGGTCAATGAAAAAACAGCTTCCATTCAAATACCTGAGGTGCAACTCGTGGATCAAACCACCGAAATGATCAATTCTTTTAAAGGCGGACAGCCATCGCGCGGCAGTTATCCGAATGCCCAAACCATTGCGGAAGCGATTTGCCTCGGCAACCTGGCCATCAGAATGGATCAGCGCCTGGAATGGGACAACAAAAACCTGGAAGTAACCAATGTGTCCGAAGCGAATGAATTTGTCAGGCGCAAGTGCCGGGAAGGATGGGAGATATGAAATCCAAAAACTATAAATTAACAAAAATGAAAAATACAATATTTTCAACCGCTCTGGCAACAGGAGCTTTTGTATTGAGCCTTTCCGTCCAGGCGCCGGCCCAGACAGGCCATTTTTTTAAAGACAGAGGGTATACTTCCCTGTTTAACGGGAAAGACCTTGCCGGCTGGAAAGTACCCGAAGGGGATAACGGCCATTGGAGTGTAATCGACGGGGTAATTGACTACGATGCCCGTTCCGAAGCAGAGGATAAAAATTTATGGTCGGAAAAAGAATTCACTGACTTTGAATTGCATATCGAATGGCGGTTTAAAGGTTATGGCGATCATTTGTTTCCGCTGCCGACCATATTGCCAAGTGGAGAATACCTCAGAGACGGCGAGGGCAAGATTATCGAGCCTCCCGGGCCCAATTCCGATTCGGGCATTCTTTTAAAAGGTGCAGGACAGGCCAATCTCTGGTGCTGGTCGGCAGGCTCCGGGGAGTTGTGGTCGATTAGAAATAACAAAGACCTCCCCGCAGAAGTAAGAGCTGCGGCCGTGCCATCAGTAAACGCAGACAACCCCGTCGGCCACTGGAATGTGTTCGACATCATTGTACAAGGCGAACGGATCACGGTCATCAATAACGGACAGGTCGTCATCGATAATGCCTACTACCCCGGATTGAATATAAAAGGCCCGATCGGTTTGCAGCACCACGGAGGGGTCAACCCCGATACCGGCAAATTGAAAGGCGCCTCCAGCCTGGTTCAGTTTCGAAATATTTGGATAAAGGAAATCTAGTGCGCCGGGACTTCGTTCTGGCTGCACTAGTGGAGTACTGGTGATCGAATGCACAAGCCGATATTTTTCCTTAACTTCATTCCGGTACTTTCGTTGAACCCACAATGCCCACAATGCATCGCAACCTATTTCTCCTCTGTGCCTTGTTCCTTTTTCCCTTGCTGAGCCCGGCTCAGAAGCCTGAGCTGGTGGTTCGCCAGGAAGCACACATTGGTTACCCCACCGTCACCACCTTTTCTTCCGGCGGGCATTACCTGCTCTCCGGCGGCGATGACCGGCGGCTGGTGCTTTGGGATATTATCTCCGGGAGATTTATCCGCCGGACAGAATGCCCGGCCAGGCCGCTGGCCCTTTGCTTTGCCGAACAGGATGAAACAGCCCTCGCATTGCTGGCTGACCACTCAGTGATCCAGTGGGATCTGATTGCCGGCCAGCAGGAAACCCTGCTGCCGTCGGCTGAGGACAGCATTCTGCTTTTCCAGCTCAGCCCCGGCGGCCAGTGGGCCCTGACTTTTTCAGCTAATAATACGCTCCGGGTTCGCCATACCAAAGACAGCAGGCTGAACTGGCAGCTTACATCAGCAGAGGCAGCTGCCGGCCTGCAGTTCCTGCCCGAAAGCCAATCCGTAGCGTTGTGGCGAAGCGATGGCAGCGTTCTTGGCCATTGGCGCCTGGCCAACGGCACGGCATTGGAAAATCCCCCGGCATTGGCCTGGCAATCCGATTCCTTACTCCTGGATCACGGGAACGGCCAGCGTATCTTGCAGCAAAAAAATCAGGGCCTGGTTTACCTCAGCCTGAATCAGGGAACAGCCCTGGCCTCACGGGCGCTGCCCCCCGACGCTTTTTCAGGCGCCGAAACATACTTTATGATCATCCCGGGCGCCTTTGCCTACGCTCCCGACGGCCGATACCTGCTAACAACGGTTTATTCCGCACCAGGATCATGCGGGAAGACCCGGGCACCAACGGCGCCGGCCTGAACGATGTCAGCTCTTTTTATTTCCTGCCCGACGGGAAGCATGCCTTTTCAGCCACTTACGAAGGGATCATTCGATTGTGGCGCCTGGATCCCGTCCGGGAAGTAGCGGCTATGATCCCTATGGGCCGCGATTGGGCAGTGACTACCCCCTCGGGCTTATTCGATGCCTCTTCCGGGGCCATGGAACAGGTCTATTATGTGGTCGGCAGGGAGATCGTGGGCTTGGAGCAGCTCAAGGAACGCTATTTTGAACCCGGCTTGTTGCAAAAACTGCTGGGGTACTCCGATGAACCCATCCGTTCCGTGGAAGGTTTCAAAGATGTGCCGCTCTACCCCGAAATAGCTGCCCGGATCGATACCCTTAACCAGCAGTTGCGGATAACCCTTAAAGCCCGCGGAGGCGGCATTGGCCCGGTGAGCATCTTCCTCAACGGCAAGGAGGTGGCAGCCGACGCCAACCCGAAGCGGGATACCGCCCTGAGTTTTCCGCTGTTGCCTTTCGGGCGATACTTTCTCGCCGATACCATCAACAGGGTTTCCATCCGCGCCTACAACCGGGAAGGCTGGCTGAAAAGCCCGGCCTTTACGCTGCCCTGCCGCCTTCCGAAAGTGCAGCGCAAGGGCCAGGGAAATGCGCCCGAAACCAGCTTGAACTTCGTTCCCATGCCCGACCCATCTCTCTACGCCATCATCATCGGGACGGCAGATTATGCCGGGGAAAAACTGGACCTGAGTTTTGCCGGCCGGGATGCCATAGCCATGGCCCAGGCCATTCAGCAGGCCGGCAGCCAGCTCTTCGGGCCAGGGCAGGTACATATCCGGTTATTCACCACCGATACCACTGATGCCCGCCTTTTTCCGACTAAGGCAAATATTCAGGGTGCTTTCCAAGATATCCGGCAGCAGGCGCGGGCAGAAGATGTGCTGGTGGTCTACTGCTCCGGCCATGGGGTTACCTATGGCGATGCCGAGCGGGCGCAATTCTACTACCTGACCCAGGACATCAGCAGTGAAGACCTGAGTGACGAAGGTGTCCGCACCGCCCGCACCATCTCCACCGCCGAGCTCACCAAATGGATCAACGACATCCCCGCCCAGAAGCAGGTTATGATCCTGGACGCCTGTAACTCCGGCAAAGTGGTGGAGGCATTGGAAAGCGGAACCAAAAGCCTCAACTCCACCCAGGTCCGGGCGCTCGACCGCATGAAGGACCGCACCGGCATGTTCGTGCTGGCCGGCTCGGCAGCCGACAAGGTGAGCTACGAGGCCAGCCAGTACGGACAGGGGCTGCTCACTTACAGCATCCTCCAGGGCATGAGCGGCTTCAAACTGAGGGATGGGAAATACGTCGATGTCTCCCTGCTTTTCGAATACGCGCGGGATGAGGTGCCGAAAATGGCAGAATCCATCGGTGGGATACAAACGCCCACCATGCTGACGCCCGGCAGCGGCAGCATCGATATCGGGATCGTCAATGAGCAGGTGCATATTCCGTTATCTCCGAAGAAGCCGGTCTTTGTGCGCAATGTATTCCTGGAGGAAAATGCCTGCGACGATGTCCTCGGCCTTGCCCGGCAATTCGAGGGGTATTTGCAGGATATATCGGCAAAGGGCGCCAGGGCCAGCCTGATCTATGTGGATGTCCCGAACTACAAGGAGGCCTACTCCATAAAGGGGTTCTACCGGGTACAGGGCAACCGGGTAAACCTGCGGGCCAGGCTTTTCCGGGGGGCAACCCCCCTCGGCGATATTACTGCCGTCGAAAACACAGGCCAGCTGCCCCGCCTGGTGGAAGAAGCGATTCGCCAGGCCATCGGGATCATTAA
>JAGFJD010000547.1 GCA_024102975.1 Phaeodactylibacter sp.
TGGGCGCCATCGACAAACTGCAGTTGGTTGTCCAGGTTTTTATAATAGCCTTCCAGGTTGAGCAGAAATTCATCCGCCAGGATCCAGGAGACCCCGGCTGCCACCTGATGCGACTGCTGCGGCTTCACGCGCGCCGAAGAAGGATACCAGACGTCGGTAGGCAAAGCCACGCCTGCGCTGGAAACCAGGTGCAGATACTGGAACATCCTGGCATAGCTGGCTTTGGCCGCCCAGCGGCTGTTGAAGCTGTAACGGGCCGCCAGCCGGGGTTCCACTCCATAATAAAAGGTATTGTCGTTGCCAAACCCGCTCAGCCGCAAACCACCGTTGACGGCGAACTGGTCGGTAATGTCAATATCGTCGGAAAAGTAAATGCCATATTCCATGCCGTCAAAGTCCTGCCCGGCAGAAAAACTGACCAGCCCGTCATCGCTTCCTGCTTTGAGGCGGCCGACGGTGAACTGGTGGTATGTCGCATTCGCTCCAAACCGGATGGTGTGCTGATTGTTGGGCTCAAAGTGAAAATCCGTTTTGAGGTTGGCATCGCGGATATTGGATCCCACCCGGAAGGAAAAACCCGTCACCCGGTTTTGAATATTGTACTGATAATCGGAATAGGTGAAAGTAGTATTGGCGAATAAGCGGGGGGAGAAAACGTGGTTCCAGCGGGCGGTACCTGTGGCGTTGCCCCAGTCGAAATCGAAATCAAAAAAATCGCCGTTGACGCCGAAGACATCCCTGCCAAAATATCCGCTCAGGAAAAGGCGGTCCTTCTCTCCCAGCTGATAGTTGATCTTGGTATTCAGGTCGTAGAAGTAGTAGTCAGGTATGGGGTTGAATTCTTCATCCCCCTCATTGGCCCGGTTGACGGCCCGGGTGAAAATATCCACGTAGGTGCGCCGGCCGGAAACGATGAAAGAGGATTTCTCCTTCTGGATAGGCCCTTCCAGGGTCAGGCGGGAGGCGATCAACCCGATGCCCCCCGAGCCGGCAAACCTTTTATTGTTTCCCTCCTTGAGCTTGACGTCGATCACCGACGACAGCCGCCCTCCGTACTGGGGAGGAAAGCCGCCTTTGTAGATCTTCAGGTCCTTGACCGCGTCGGTATTGAAGGTACTGAAAAAACCGAACAGGTGGTTGGCGTTGTAGACAACCGCCTCGTCGAGCACGATCAGGTTCTGGTCGTTGCTGCCGCCGCGGACAAAGATGCCCGTGGTGCCTTCCGAACCGGAAGGGATGCCCGGCTTTAACTGAATAGCCTTCAGGATATCGCTCTCCCCCAGCAGCACCGGGATGAGCTTTGCCTCCCGGGTGGTGATGGCGTCCACGCTCATTTCCGTCGACCGGAGCTGCTCCTGATAAGAATTGGCTTTCACCACCACTTCTTCCAGTTGGACGCCGGTGGATAAACTCACGTTCAGGGTGGTGTCGCCCGGGAGAAAGAGGTCGAAGGACCGGGGCTGAAAGCCCACATAACTGAAGATGAGTTGTACGCTATCCCCGGCCGGTACAGCTATAGAATAGAATCCGTATTCGTTGGTAGCCGTCCCGGCACCCAGGGCAGGGGCCACAGCGGTGGCGCCGATCAGGGTTTCCCCACTGTCCTCATCCGTTACTCTGCCGCTGACCGTAACGGTTTCCTGCGCGCTGCACCACACCGCCGGCGACAAAAGGAAAAAAAGAAAGCTTAAAAATCGGTACATAAGCAGAAGCAATATGATTGAACTCCAAAGTATCCTCCCCGGAGGAAAACACCGAAACGGAAATGGAAATGAAACAGTTTTCCCGCCCGGCCTGTTTTGGGACTCAACAAATATATAGGGAAGAAAAAACTATTGCTTTTCCATCAGTATAACGGCATCCGGAAAAAAGGGGTGTAAAGCCTTCGCTACAGATTGGCAAGGCCGGCGACGATTGAGCCCGGGTCGATGATTGGAGCTATACGCTTTCTTCAGATCCTGGTGGAAGTTAAAGGAATCAGGTATGGGAAAAGGCAACGGCCTGTCAATCCTCATCCTCCCTGAGGATTTCGTCTTCCTCGCCCAAATCCACTGTTTTTCCGCGACGCTGGACTACATCGGCATGCATTTCCTGATATTGCTGCCGGTTATGGACGATGTCCATAGCCAGGAACATAGCTTTGCGGAAGGAGGAAGGGTCGGCTGCGTTCTTCCCGGCGAGGTCGAAGGCAGTGCCGTGGTCGGGGGAAGTGCGGACGTGGGTCAGGCCGGCGGTAAAATTGACGCCGCTGCCGAAAGAGAGTACTTTAAAGGGGATGAGGCCCTGATCGTGATACATAGCCAGGATGGCGTCGAACTTCCGGAACTGGCCGGAGCCGAAGAAGCCGTCGGCGGGAAAGGGGCCCATCACGAGCATGCCTTTCTTCTTCAGTTCGACCACGGCCGGCCGGATGAACGTTTCTTCTTCATCGCCCATCAGGCCGCCGTCGCTGGCGTGCGGATTGAGGCCCAGGACGGCAATGGAGGGGCGTTCCAGCCCGAAGTCGGCTTTCAGCGAATGGTTCATCAGCTGAAGTTTGTCCATGATCAGTTCTTTGCTCAGCGCGCCGGCAACGTCCCGCAAAGCAAGGTGGTTGGTGGCCAGCCCGATCCGGAGGCCGTCGCTGATCATAAACATGAGGCTCTGCCCCTGGCCCAACTCGTGAGTCAGGTACTCAGTATGGCCGGCGTAAGGGAAATCCGCCAGTTGCATGGCCTCCTTGCTGATCGGAGCAGTAACCAGGGCGTCGATCAGGCCCTCCCTGAGGTCCCGAACCGCCGCATCCAGAGAAATATAGGCATATTTACCGCTGAGCTCGGAAGGCTTGCCTAACGTAATGTTGACATTCTCCTGCCAGCAGTTGACAATATTGACCTTCTCAGAGTAGACCTTGTCGGCAGAACGGGTAGGGTTGAAATCGACTTCGTCTTCTATGATGTTTTTGTGGTAGGATACCACCTTGGAGGAGCCGTAAATGACCGGCGTACAAATGTCAGCGATCTTTTCATGAAGCAGCGACTTGAGGATGACCTCCAGGCCGATGCCGTTCATATCTCCGATGCTGATCCCTATCTTCAGTTTTTTCATTGCTTGGTTATTCTGCGCGAGCTGTTTTCTGGTTATTGGGATTTTCCCGGGGGAATACTATCTTCGAAGCATTCATTAACCAGGGCCAAAAAAACTGGCCTTCTTTCAAAATGACCGTAAAAATAAAAAGAAAATCATTACGGCTCATTCTTATCGCCTATGAAAGCCAAGAAATCGTACGGCCAGCACTTCCTCAACAACGAACAGATCGCCGCCCGGATCGCCGATAGCCTCACCCTTGCAGGCCAGGCGTATGACCGGGTGGTCGAAGTCGGCCCGGGGCAGGGTATGCTGACCCGGTTCCTCCTGGAAAAACCGTTCGAATTGTTCGTTGTCGAGGCCGACCGCGACATGGTGCTTTACATCAGCAAACATTTTCCGGCCCTCAAAGGGCGGATCGTCAGCGGCGATTTCCTGAAGGCGCCCCTGCCGGAACTGATGCAGGAACAGCCTTTTGCCCTGATCGGCAATTTCCCGTACAACATCTCCTCCCAGATTCTTTTCAAAATGCTGAAACACCGGCAGTATATCCCCGAAATGGTGGGCATGTTTCAAAAGGAGATGGCAGACCGGGTGGTGGCCGGCCCCGGAAGCAAAACCTACGGCGTGATCAGCGTCCTGGCCCAGGCTTACTACCAGGGCGAATACCTGTTTACCGTCGACAAGGAAAACTTCTCCCCGCCTCCGAAAGTGCAATCGGCCGTCATCCGGCTTCGCCGAAAAGATCAACAAACGCTGGGCTGCGATGAGAAATTGTTCCGCCGGGTGGTCAAACAGGCGTTCAGCCAGCGGCGGAAGATGCTGCGCAATACGATGAAGGCCTTTATCAAAGGCGATAACCTGCTGAACGACCCTTTCTTCGAGCTACGCCCCGAAAGGCTCAGCCTGGAAGATTTTGTGAAACTGGCCAACTGGATCGAAGAAAGAACCGACGGGGATTGAACTTTTCAGCGGTGAATAGGCTTGCATTATTATCCGATAAAAAAAATACTGCAACCATGAGCCTTGAAGAACGCATCATGCAAGACCTCAAAGAAGCCATGAAGGCCAAAGACCAGGCCGCCCTGCGGGGCATCCGCGCCATTAAAGCCGCCATCCTGCTGGAAAAGACGAGCGGATCCAAACACGACCTCTCCGGGGATATGGAAATGAAACTCCTCCAAAAGCTGGTCAAACAACGCAAAGATTCCCTCGACATCTATGAGAAGCAGGGCCGCGAAGACCTCGCCCAAACGGAACGGGAAGAGATCGAGGTCATCGAGCGTTACCTCCCGAAGCAACTCAGCGAGGAAGAGCTGCGGGCCGAGATCAAAAAGATCATCGACGAAACCGGCGCCGATTCCATGAAGGACATGGGCAAGGTGATGGGCGCTGCCCAGAAAAAACTAGCCGGCAAGGCGGATGGGAAAACGATGTCGGGGATTGTTCGGGAACTGCTGGCGGGGTAGCGTAGCTGTGACGGGGACGGTTATTATGCTTAACGGGTGCGATTCTGGTTTGTGCCCTCTTGTGGTTTTCGGCATGAAAACTTCCAAAATGTACACTGTTAATGGCTTCAGGGTTCCCCTGGCCCATGGTTTGCTGGGCACGGGCGGCCTAACAATGGACCAGTGCAGCCATGGAATCATCAATTTCAGGGCATTTCCCCAGGCGATACGCCAAAGGGGTACAAATGGGAATCGCACCCTGCTTAACGGGAACAGGTCTTCCTCATGCCGGAAGACCTGTTCCCGTTGAGCATAGTTATTGGTTATTGCCGCTCAGGCAAGCCGCTTTCAGTGCGAAAAGCCTATTTTTCGTAAATTTGCGCCCGATTAAGCA
The DNA here is from genome assembly GCA_024102975.1 of Phaeodactylibacter sp. Taxonomy (GTDB): domain Bacteria; phylum Bacteroidota; class Bacteroidia; order Chitinophagales; family Saprospiraceae; genus JACJXW01. The sequence continues at coordinate 4,909 of JAGFJD010000547.1, forward strand.
ACGGATGGAAATTTTTTCCGCCTGCCCGGTTGCTCCCGCTTACCAGGCAGGCGGAAAAAGTTTTAAAAAACAATTAAAACCAAATTACACATAAATGGATAAGACCTTTCTCCAACAATTAGGCCTCAAAGAATACAACGCCGGCACCAGCACCGGACAGGAATCCAGCGATTCCGGAAAATACCTGCAGTCCTTTTCGCCGGTCGACGGAAAGCTGATCGGCAGCGTCAGCGAAACGACTCGCGAAGAATACGATCATGTGATCGCCAGGGCGCAGGAAGCCTTCAAAGCATGGCGGGAGATTCCCGCTCCGAAGCGGGGCGAGATCGTCCGCCAGTATGGCAACGAACTGCGCAAACACAAGGATGCCCTGGGCCGCCTCGTCTCCTACGAGATGGGCAAGAGCCTGCAGGAAGGCTGGGGCGAGGTGCAGGAGATGATCGACATCTGCGACTTTGCCGTGGGCCTCTCGCGCCAGCTCTACGGCCTGACCATGCACTCCGAACGGCCCCACCACCGCATGTACGAACAGTGGCATCCGTTGGGCATTGTCGGCATCATTTCCGCCTTCAACTTCCCGGTGGCCGTGTGGTCGTGGAACTCCATGATTGCGCTGGTGTGCGGCGATGTGGCCGTTTGGAAGCCCTCGGAAAAGACGCCGCTCTGCTCGGTGGCCTGCCAGAATATCTTCCAGGACGTGCTGAAGGCCAACGGTGTGCCGGAAGGCGTCGTCAGCATCATCAACGGCAATTACGAAGTGGGGGAATACATGACCCACGATAAGCGCGTGGCCCTCGTCTCCGCCACCGGCAGTATCCGCATGGGCAAGATCGTCGGCCAGGCCGTCGCCGCCCGCCTGGGCAAAGCCCTGCTGGAGCTGGGCGGCAACAACGCCATCATCATCACCCCCAGCGCCGACCTGGATGTGGTGCTGACCGGCGCACTCTTTGGCGCCGTCGGCACCGCCGGCCAGCGCTGCACCACCACGCGCCGCCTCATTATCCACGAGAGTATCTACGGCGAGGTGCGGGACAAACTGACCAAGGCCTACGGCCAACTGCGCATCGGCAACCCGCTGGATCAGAATATCCACGTCGGGCCGCTCATCGACCGGGACGCCGTACAGAACTACCTCAGCGCCATCGAAAAAGTAAAAGCGGAGGGCGGACGATTCGCTGTGGAGGGCGGCGTACTGGAAGGCAAGGGGTACGAAAGCGGCTGCTACGTCCGCCCCTGCATCGCTGAAGTGCAGCACGACTACGAAATAGTACACCACGAAACCTTCGCCCCTATCCTCTACCTGATTAAATACAAGGATTTGGACGAGGCCATCGCCTACCACAACGAGGTGCCCCAGGGCTTGTCGTCCGCCATCATGACGACCAACCTGCGGGAGGCCGAACGCTTCCTCTCTGCCGCCGGATCCGACTGCGGCATCGCCAACGTCAACATCGGAACCAGCGGGGCCGAGATCGGCGGCGCCTTCGGCGGCGAAAAGGAGACCGGCGGCGGCCGCGAAAGCGGATCCGACGCCTGGAAGGCCTATATGCGCCGGCAGACGAATACGATCAACTACAGTGCGGAAGTGCCGCTGGCACAGGGGATCAAGTTCGAATTATAGAAAAGATTTTTTCCAAAAACAAAACGCCATCGCCGGGAGGATGCCTGAAGGTGGCGTTTTGTTTTTTATATTTACATAATCTAAATTCTCAAAAACAATGAATAAACGTTTAGTACAAACACTTCTCTTTTTGACCTGCTCAATGCCTTCCTATAAAACTTATTCTCAATGCTTATTGGGCGAGCCTTTCCTCATACAAACCGACTCTATTACTGCTTGCCCTGAAGGTGAGTATGAGCTTGTTTTCCATGATGAATTCGATGGAAACACCCTTGACTTGTCTAAATGGCGAACAAAAACCAGCTCGCCTCCGCCTTTTGACAGGACTTTATGGCAAAACTGCGAGAGGGAACTTCAATTTTATACAGATACAAATTTTGTTTTACAAAATGGAATACTTCAAATAATTGCCGAAGCTAAACCACATACTTATCAAGGTGTAGTAGGAGGAAATATCCCTTTTACCTGTAATGATGATCAAGAAATATTATACACACCTGGAGAAGAATTTTCCGAAGAATTTGAATTTACTTCAGGAAGAATAGAAGCTGTAGAATCATTCGCCGTAAGGCCTCAGGAAAATTTCATAATGACAATAAGGTGTCGTGTGCCAAAAGGAGTAGGACTTTGGCCTGCATTTTGGATGTGGAATATCGATGAAATTGACGTTTTTGAGTATTTTGGCACTAAACCTGGATGTGGTACTGGTAGTTCTACTCATTTTCAAACCGCTTATATAAAATCTTCCTGCAGTATCTGTCCAATAGGCTATGAACCTAAATGCCCAAAAGACTATAACCCCCCATTTGTAGGTGATTTAACAGATGATTTTCATGTCTATAGTGTTGAAGTTACAGCATGGTATATAAAATGGTACTTTGATGGGACATTAATTAGAACAGCTGCCAGGTTTTATACCTATCCCGTTTCGAGTCCTATAGGCACTTATTGTGGTGCCTTTCTCCCATCAAATTTCGTTTATGGTGAAAATTTATTATTTACAGATGTCCAAGAAAATAGATACTTTCGACCCATTGCTAATTTAGCAATTCATCAAGCTTGTTCGCCAGAAGAAGTTACCGGCTTGCCGGCAAAATTCGAAATTGATTATATACGTGTCTATAAAAGGCTAACAAATGGTGATGATGAAAATCTTTGTTACTATGAAATAGAAGGCCCAGAAACTTTGTGCTATGGTTATAACAATAAATATGACTATGTTCTTAAGAGTAATATTCCAGTTGGAGAAGTGGTTTGGAGCACGAGTTCAAACCTTGCAATAACAGATGCTGCGGGTAACGAAGTAACCGTTAGGATGAGTTCTTTCAGTGAAGGAAGCGGATGGATACGGGCTGAAATCCCTGGTATTGGTTTCTGTCAAGATTCCGTATTTACTTTTAATGTTCAAACTGTATTGCCCTTCAGTGGAGTTGTCAATTCTAATGGCAGCACTCAAACTTTGAATTTTTTTAATTATGTAACAGATAATTATCCTAGTATTACCTTAGACAATGTAATCATTGAAAGTTTGGTCCGTATTAATGGAAGCAATTATGCCACATATAGGCGAGGCGGTAATGAAATATTTATTTCTCTCCCAAATAATGGTTTTTACCATTTTCGGGTTAATGGTGTAGCTGAAGGATGTGGCGAGGTATCTCAAGAATTTATTTTTATTCATTATCCCGCTGGGGGATCCCATATCCTTTCACCTAACCCTGCAACAACTGAAATAAACATTGTTGCCAATTCTCCTGAACATACAATTCCTTTTACCGATGAAGTTGGTAATCCTGCAACCTTGATTGTTTCTCCCTTAATCAAAGGCATAAAAATATTCGACGTAGATTCCGGTATCCTTTCAATACAAAATGACTATGACACATTCTTGCCTGAAACTTCAGTTAATATAACCCATCTTAATTCTGGAAATTACTTGATCGAGGTTCTTAGAAAAGATGACCTGAAGGACACCTATTCTTTCATAAAGATCTAACGACGAATAGACATTCACGAATCAGAGCAAGTTCCGTTTCAGTTTGTTCAATGTCATTTAAACAAAACAAACCACAAAACTTGGAGAACCTTTTACTTGGCATCCCCACTACAATCTTTTGTAGTATAGGCTTTTATCTCGCCTGGAAAGCAACTATAGCTGAAAAATTTCAGCTTGCCATTGTTTTAATTGTGATATGTGGCCTTTTTTTGAGAATCTACACAGCAACAGACTTTTTTTTACATGAGTGGGATGAAAGATATCATGCACTGGTTGCAAAGAATCTAATATTGCACCCGTTTAAGCCCACTTTATACGAACACCCAATTTTGCCTTATGACTATAGGGACTGGAGCAGCAATCATATATGGTTGCACAAACAACCTGTCTCGCTTTGGATAATGGCTTTTAGTTTGAAAATCTTCGGGATCAACGAATTTGCGCCGAGGCTTCCATCTGTTCTTCTTTCTACTTTAGCCATTTGGCTTACATATAAAATTGCCTGCCATTTTGTTGACAAGAAAATGGCGCTTTTTGCTGCCTTTCTTCACTCCATCCATGGCTTAACCATTGAATTGACCGGCGGCAGAACCGCGACTGATCATATTGATCTTTTCTTTCTTTTCTTCATCGAATTGGGCGTATTCTTTTCCATCAGCTTCCTGAAAAACCCTAAATGGTATTTAAGCCTTCTAATCGGAATTAGCATCGGGCTTGGTGTTTTGACAAAGTGGCTGCCTGCTTTGATTGTCATTTTGATATGGGGGTTATTGGTAATGCAACAAAGGTTATCCTGGCCTGAAATTATTGCTCATTCCTTTATCATCTTAGGCACCGCCATAATAATTTTTCTTCCCTGGCAAATTTACATCTTTCACGCTTTCCCAGCGGAAGCTCAATGGGAGCATGCCTATAATGTCAGGCATTTATTTGAGGGGCTTGAGCAACATGGAAAACCCTGGTATTATCATTTCAATAAAATGCGGATCATTTTTGGCGAGCTCATATACTTACCTCTTCTCTGGTTTACCTATAAGAAAGGGCAGCAGTTATTTAAAGGAAACTTCAATGGTTTAAGCCTATTGATATGGATTTGGGTTCCCTTGTTGTTCTTCTCCCTTGCAGCCACAAAAATGCAAGCCTATACGATCATCTCCGCGCCGGCATTCTTCATTTTAACTGCCTTATTTTTTCGTTTTCTTCATATCTACAAAGAAAAATTCTGCTTTCCCAAATATATCTCAAATCTGGTGCTGGCTTTGTTGATTTTGCTGCCCATCAGGTATTCCATTGAGCGCGTAAAGCCTTTTCATGTAAGAGAAAGAAGGCCCGAATGGGCAGAAAACATTAAAATGTCAGATAAACAGTTCTTATTGGATTCTAAAACAGTTGTCTTCAACGTGCGGAAACCTATTGAATTCATGTTCTACACGGAGGCCACTGCGTACCCGTTTATGCCGGCCAAGCAAACCTTGGATAGTTTATTGCAGTCAGGTTACAAGTTGTTTAGGTATGAAAATGAGGGCTTGGAGGAAATTGGCGATTAACACGGGGAAGCGCACTGAAGAAAATGTATGTCTGGATGCCTGAAATATGTAAACATAACCGGTCAGCTCCTCCAGCGGTTGAACTTCACCCCCACAACCGCCCCGGATACTTTCCTTCCTCCGCCAAAACCTCAAATGCCTTTTTCACCAAATCCTTATCCTCCCGGTAAGTCACTCCGTACCACTGTTCCTTATTGGGCAGCACACTAAGGCGGATTTTATCGTCTTTGATCAGCTGGTTCACAACGGTGGGTATGTAGAATTCGGCTCCAGGGTTGTCCTTGTTGTCTTTCACGAAATCGATGAACTGCTGGTGGATCTCGTCAAAGATGTGCTGGTGGAAGCCCCAGAAGTTCATCGAGACCAGCGCCTGCCCGGGCAAGGGGTGCTTCAGGCCGCCTTCTTCATAAAAGATACCCTTATCCGTCCGGTGTATCTTATGCCGCTCCACCACATCCGTCAGCAAGCCGGCCTCATCCACTTCGCAGATGCCGCGGTTGACGTGGCCGGCCTCCGAGAGGGTTTTATCCAGTTGATAGCCGGTCATGGCATAGTGGTCCGGGGCGCAGTCGTTTTTCAGGAAGCGGGCCATATCTTCGAAACCGGAAATGCCGTAATAGTCGTCGGCATTGATGACTGCGAAAGGCTCATGGATGAGGTGGCGGGCGACCAATACGGCATGGGCCGTACCCCAGGGCTTTTCGCGCTCTGGTAGTTCGCCAACACCTTCGATAGGCGTATTAACCGCCTGGAAGGCGTATTCCACCTGTATTTTGTCCTGAAATTTATCGCCGAACGTTTCGCGGAAGGCCGCTTCGATGTCTTTGCGGATCACAAAGACCACCTTGCCAAATCCGGCGCGGATGGCGTCGTAGACAGAGTATTCGATGATGGGCTCGCCGCCGGGGCCGACGCCGTCGACCTGCTTGAGCCCGCCGTAGCGGCTGCCCATGCCGGCAGCCAGGATCAGTAAAGTTGGCTTCATTGGAAGTATTTTACTTGACGCGTTTTTTCAACAAACAGGCGGACCCGGCGCTGCACGAGCCAGCGGTGCAGTAACGTGCCTCCCACCAGGAAGGCGCAGCCGAGCAGGAAGATGGCCGTCCGCGTTGCCTCCACTCCGCCGACATACGTTTTATAAAAAGGCCGGATGAAAAGCACTTCTACGGATATGACGGATGCCGAAAGCAGAAACATCAGGATGCCGGCGGCTTTTGCTTTATTGAGAAAGCCCGGCTCCTTTCTGCGCAGGCATTTCCGCAGGAACAGGATATAGTCTTCGGCGTAAGGGTCAATTTTGATGAGTTCGCGCAGGATGTATTCCGCCTTTCCGTATTCCAGTATGTTATGCAGAGAAGCTGCCTTTCGGAACAACATTTTCTGGTAGACATCTTCGCCCCGATATATTTCGACATTATGCACGATGGCCATCTCGATGACTACATCCACCATAAGCAGGTGTTTCTGATAGGCACCCACCTCAAAGAGCGCATTCACGTAAGCGGTAATGAGCTCGAAGTACTCTTCGAACTCCAGCCGTTTGATTTCTTCCTCCTTGTCTTCATAGAAACGGATGATCCGGCGGTAGTTGGCCGCATCGATCTCCCGGAAATCGCGGAATATTCTGGAGTGGTATGTCGACTGATATAAAGGCATACGTTCAAATGGGCTCTAATTCATACAATACCGGTTTGCTCGGGCTGGCGTCGATCTCGAAACTTGCGATCTGTATGTTCAGCAAATATAAGCCATCTTTTACGGAATTGTTCACGAAAATAAGCTCGGTAATGGTACAATCTGTCCGCGGGTGATCCGGATAATTCCAGAAGGCCCGATGGCTGAGCAGTTTTCCGCCGTCCTCCTCCCGGTCAACAGAGGGCAGGTCGATCAGCAGGTGGCGGATGCCTTTTTCCACGAGAAAACTAATGGCTTCGTGGTGAATATAAGGCGGGTTGGCACCGGAATAATTCGTCCTCAACTTCAGTTCATCGTTGGGCAAAGTACGGAGGACGAGGGCTTCGGTGGAAGGCGCGCCGGCAAGAGCCTGTTCGAGCTGCTCGCGGAAGATCACGCGGTCGCCCTCATCGGTTCTGGTGGGATAGAGGCTCAGCAGCAGGGCCGGAAAGTGGAACTGCTTCAGGCACCGGTTGATCGTGTAGGGTTCTTTGGCGATATGGCCCACGCATTCGGTGTGGGTCCCGTTGCCGTGGGGGTTAAACCGCACGTTGAGGAAGTTCAGCGGGCCGCCCCGGCCGGTGGAACCCACAAAATCGCCGGCCACCACCGGGGCGGTTTCCATCGGCGGCGCGTAAAAGCAATTGACAGTTTCCAGCCCTTCCCGAAGGGGGATGGCAATGTCCAGAGGTTTGGACAGGTCGGCCCGGTAGTTGCGGCTCTGGTGTTGGAAAGTGATCCACATAACGATTATGGTAAATACGAACAGGTTCTCAGTAGTTCCGGGTATCAGCCCCCCAGGCCAGTTTGGAGCGCATGGTTTCCATGAACCCCACATCCTGCAAATGCAGGAGCTTAACCGAAAAGTCGTTTTTCCGGACGGCCAGCTGGTGAGCGGCGGTAACCGTCTCGAAACGCGAATCGAGGGTACACAGGAAATTCTCCGCCCGCCCTTCGATCTCAAAGGACACCACGGAGTCGTCGGAGATGACGATCGGCCGGACATTGAGGTTGTGGGGCGCAACCGGAGTGATGACGAAGTTGCCCGAGTTGGGAAAGATAATGGGCCCGCCGCAGCTCAGGGAATACCCGGTGGAGCCGGTGGGAGTGGCCACGATGATGCCGTCGGCCCAGTAGGTATTCAGATATGCCCCGTTGATGAAGGTGTGGATGGTCACCATGGAAGAGGTGTCCCTTTTCAGCAAGGTGCAATCGTTGAGGGCGAAGCGGATTTCTCCGAAAATGGGGAGGTTGGATTCCAGGAAGAGCATGCGCCGCTCGTCGATGTTGTACATGCCCCGTTTGACGAGGTCGATGGCTTCGGCGATCCGCTTTTTCTCGATAGAGGCCAGGAAGCCGAGGCGCCCCAGGTTGATGCCCATGATGGGGACGTTGCTGTCCCGGATATGAGTGGTAGCGCCGAGGATGGTACCGTCGCCGCCGAGCGTGATGAAGAGGTCAAATTTCTTGACGCTGAAATCCAGGTAACCTTCGAATTCGCCGACATCCCGCCGGAACGCTATTTTGTCTTTGATCTGCTCCAGGTAAGGGGCGTAAACGTAGGCGTTAATGCCTTCTTTGTGGAGCGCATCGAACAGGTGCTGGACATGCGGAATATCTTTTTCCTTGAGCAATTTGCTGTAAACGACTACCTGCATAGCTGAGGCTGGAGGGCCGGTTGTTTAAATATTCAGGTTGAGGTGTAAAAATAACCCATTTTCCATTAAATCATTGAAGCTGTATTCGATTTGTATCACCTTATCGTAATAGAGCACGATATCCAGGCCGATCCCGCCTCCCCAGAGCAGCCGGTTGCTCAGGGCATTCAGCTGGCCGGTGTAGGGGTCGTTGGCGTATCCCAGGTCGTTATTCAGGGAGAGGTAAAACCGGACGGGCATTTTTCGGAAAGCCTGAATGGGAACAGCCTTGCCGAAGTCCAGCCCCCACTCCAACAGGTGCAGGCGCAGAGCCGAACGCCCCAGTACCATGTCGAGCCCGTCCATAATGTAATATTCGTAGCCGTGGAGGGACATGCTTCCGAACCCCATTGCCCGGTTGTCGTTGTACGGTTGCTGATGGCGGATGAAGGAGTATTTGGCACCGCTTTCCAGTCCGAGGCTCCACCGTTGGCCGAAGGGCAGGTAGCGCCGGTAGCTCGCCCAGAGGGTCAGGGCGTCCCGGTCGCCGAAAATGCCGAGGCCATCTTTTTCGAGGACGGCGTTGAAAAAGGATCCTTTCCAGGGGTAGGGCCTTACGTCGCGCTGGTCAAAAGAAAAGCTGTAGGCCAGCAGGAAATAGCGCTGGAAATTGCGCCCGTTGAGAAAAAAGTCGGGATTTTTTTCCCGGGAGACGATGTCGTCCACCCGGTTTTGCCGGTAGCCGGCGATGAGTTCGTGAGAAGCTTTGATGCGGGGCCGGTACGACAGGGCCAGGTTGGCATGAAAACGCTGATAAATAAAGTTTTCTCCATCCCGGAAAAAATCCTGTTTATTGCCCGTCGTAGCGTAATTGATCTCCCGGTTGCGCAGGTAAGCCACTTCGGCCGACAGGCCCGTCGTTTGCGCCTTATCGAAAAAGGGCAGGCTGTAACTGAGGGCATACTTTCGGGTGTAGCCGTACTTGGCCGATATCTTCAGGCGGTCCCGGTTGCCGGTAAAATTGAGGTGGGCAAACTCCATGCCGAAGTTGAGGCGCTGCAGGGAGCGCCCCTGTTCCACCCACCAGACATTGAAGTTCCGGTCGGCCAGTTCAAAGATGGGGACGGGGTAGAGATACCATGTTTCGTCCACATCCACCAACAGATGTACCTTATTGGACTCGCCTTCCCAGGCTTTGAAACTGATCTCGGCACGATTGAAAAGGCCGGTGTTCATGATGAGTTCCTCACTTCGGTTCATCAGTGCCGACAGGTCGCTGAGGCTAACCGTATCGCCCTCTCCGACCAGCATTTCCCGTAGTATGATGCTCTCCTTCGTCTTTTTATGGCCCCGAACGCTTATGCTGTCGATATAAACAAAATCAAGCTGAGCAACCGCGACGCAGGGAGCGGCGAATAGCGCCAGTAAAATAAGTATACGCATAGAGTTCCACCTAATCTGAAGTTCTGAATTCTGTGGAGATAAATGGGGTCACCCGTCTGACGCTGGACAAACTGGCCGTTGGCCGAAGAACTTTCAACTAACAACGATCAACACGTCCATCATTAGACGGGTAGCCGGCAAGTGCTATTCCGTTCTGTTTTCCAAGGGTTTGTAAAAAGGTGAGTTTTTCTCTCCTGCTTAACAAGTTAATACTTTTCGCAAAAAGCCAAAAGAGAAAGGCGGGAAATAAATCTGATACAGGCTGAATATCTTGCTTTTGCCATTATCCCGGATGGTAAAAGCTCATTTGGGGGCGGGGATAGGGAAAAAATCAGAAGCTGCCTAAACATTGAGGTACGACATCAGCGCGTCGTAGCGCTCCTGTAGCGAGCCGACGTAGTCTGCCTCGTTGAAGGAGGCTTTGATCTCGTAGTCGAAACGCTCGAAAGTGGCGATGATCGACTGAATGTTCTGGCGATTGATCTTGATGGTGATGTCCACCCGGGTGGATTCCAGGTTGGTGGTAATGAAAGAACTCAGGATTGCTGCATTTTCCGACTCGACAATTCGGGCGATCTCCGCCAGGGAATAATCGCGCTTGCTCATTTCCAGGACGACGATGCTCCCGGGTTCGGAGAAGGAGGCCGTTTGGGCAAAATACAGGAGCAGGGCCTCCAGGGTCACTACGCCGATATAATTCTCTTCCTCGTCGACCACCGGGATAAGGGTGAGGTGATATTCGGCCAGCAGGCGGAGCAGCTCATAAATGTGGTCTTTCCGGCTGGCATAAGGCCGGACCATGGACAAGCTGAAGGAGCCGACCGGTTCGCTGGCATCGTAATTCAGGATGTCGTCCTCGGATATAAGCCCCAGGAGTTGTTTGTTATTGACGATCGGCAGGTGGCGGACGTAGAAGTCATCCATCATACTGATCGCTTCCTCTCCGGTGTCGGAGGTTCTCAGCGGAATAATTTCGTCGGAAATCAAAGTTTCAGCAATCATCGCATCTGTATTCTGGTCAAAGTAACGTCAGTAAAACGAAAGTAAGGCATACGCTGTTGAAAAAAATTCTGTTAAAGTCTCCTGCCTGTTGTATTCCTGTCGGTAATATTACGTTCCGGCGCATTTTCTGTTGCCCGCCGGGCGCTCACTCCAGAAGTTTTCTTTTCTGCGAGGTAAATTCTTCTTCTGTAAGCAGTCCTTTTTTCCGGAGTTCCCCCAGCCGTTTGAGTTGTTCCAGCAGGTCGGGTTGCCCTTCCAGTACGTCTTGCTGTTCTTCGGGTTCTTTTGCCGGGGCTTCTTCCCCTGCCGGTTGCTGCCGGAGGCGGAAGCCATTTTTTTCAAATGCTTCGAACTCCGGCTGTATCCGCAGGAAGGCCAGGGCATCGTGTTCTTTGATGCGCTGGAAGTCGTTGAAGCCGTTCGCCACTGCCTGGTCGAGGTGAAAAAAGGACTTTTCCGGCCTTTCATTCAGGGAGTAGGCGCAGGCCAGGTTGAAATGGGTAGCGACGTCCCGAGGTTCAATATCCAGAGATTTATTGAAATCTTCAATAGCCCCGTCGTAATCATAGTCTTTATATTTTTTGATCCCGCTGGCTTTGTAGGGGTTGCTGCGCGGAGGGGGGGGGGTGGGGCGCTGGTACTGCCGTTGCTTCGGGGCATCGTATCGTCGGTCGTAGCGCCGTTCTCTTCTTTCTTCGCGCTGTTCTTCCCGGCTGCGGCGGCGGTACTCCCGCTCCCGGCGGTCGTAGTCCGTATCTCGTTTTCTTGCGAACTGCCGGTTGTACTTGCGGTCAAAAACTTCCTGGTCCATCGAAAAAAAGGCTATGGCATCGATCAACCCTACGATCCATATAACGGGGAACCAGCAGAAGATCAGGTAAAAAATCCCCAATCCTGTCTGCCCCAGATAGAACCGGTGAACTCCAAGCCCTCCGAGGAACAGCGCTAATATGCCGGCTACATTCTTCTCCTTCATTTGCTGTATTGATGATTGAAGCTATCTCACAGGATAAACTCAATATAAACAATAATTAATAATAAAGACAATGGTCAAAGGTAGGTTTTGTTTTATCGAAAGCGGATAATGCTGAAATTTGTTAGACGACAGGGGGGCAATTGCCGATGAAACAAGGGCAGCCAATACCCGAAGTGCCCCTTTGGGGATACTGCCGGCCCCTTGGCATCAATGACGTCCTTTTCTTTTTCCAGGGGTAAAAATCTTACAGGTGAGCACGGTGAAATCGTCCGGATAGCTCTTTCCTCCTTTGAATATTTCCAGCCGTTCCATGAGTTGACGGTTAAACGAGGAGGCCGACAGTTTGTAGTTGTTCCGGACAAAACTGTAGAGCATTTCTTCGTTGAGATAGTCTCCCTTTTCATTTTGCAGGTCGGTCAGGCCATCCGTGAAGGACAGGACGATGGCTTCTCCTTCCAAGGGGACACAGCCAACCTCTATTTCCGGCAGTTCCGGGAAAGATCCCAGGATGGTGCAACCTTTATTGAGCAGGTGCATTTCGCCGTCATTGACCAGGACGGGCGGGTTGTGGCCGGCATTGACGTACCGCAGCGCCTGCTTTTCCGTGTCGTATTCTGCGATGAAAAAAGTAATAAAGCGCTCGCCCTGAGTGATGAGGTTCACCGAGGTGTTCAGGTCCCGGATAAAAGCATCCAGGGCGGTACGCTTGTTGATCAGGGTATGGAAGTTGGCCTGGAAGTTGGCCATCAGCAAGGCCGCCGCGACGCCTTTCCCGGAAATATCGCCCACGCAGAAGACGATCTTTCCATCCCCGAACTCGATGAAGTCAAAGTAATCCCCCCCGACGCCGAAGTGAGGCTTGTATATACTGGCCAGTTCGTACCCCGGCTTGTTGGGCATATTGGTCGGGATGAGCATGCGCTGCATTTCGCTGGCCAGTTCCATTTCCCGTTTCAGGCGCTCCTGCTCCAGCTGGCGCTTGAACAAGCGTTTATTTTCAATCGCTACCGCAATGATGTTCGTAATGGTCGTTATGAATTGTACCTTGTTGTACATGTCTTCCTCTTCGCTGAAGCCTCCGATGAAGACATAGGCAATGGGATGTTCTTTGTGGCGGACCGGAATGACCACGTCGAACTGCCGGAACAACGGATGCTCGGTATCTTCCACGTTGTTGAGCCGGGTGTACTTTTCGAAATGGCCGCTGATGTCCGCCGTCAGCAGTTCTTCCTTGATGCCGATGGAGGACGCGCAGGACCAGTCGTCCTCATCGCGGATGTAGAGCGCCATTTTCTTGACGCCGATCTCCCAGCTGAGGAAGGATTTGTACATGTTGAAAAGCCCTTCCGCCGAGACGTTATTGTTGATCGCCTGGGTGATATTCAATAGCCGGTTGATCTGAAGTTGCTTCAGGTTCAGCTCCCGTTCGAGCGCCTCGATATTGGACAATCCTTTTCTCAGTTCAGAAAAACCCGACATTATTATTAAACTTAAGACACAAACTATAGTAAAGATATAAAAAACCCCTGCTAGGCTTATAGCGAAAAGGCGAATTTAGCAACCTGTTAACATGAATATAACCATTCTCGAGCCATTCGTGTCCGGAAGCCATCAAAAATGGGCGGGAGGATACCAGGCCCCACACCGGCTTGCCTGTCCGGAACACATCCCTGAAAAAGAACACCATCGGCATCTTTATGAAAATGAGGAGGATTTTTATGCTAAATTGCGGGATGTGGCTTTATACTGACGCACGGCAGGTTTTGTTCCTGACAAAACCACGCGTTCGCCAGTATAAATGCCCGGGCCATTCGCCGGAATGCGGCCTTCCGGCATTTTGTAGACAGGTGCGAATGGAGTATTTTAGCAGCGGAGTGCGACGGGATATTCAGCCAAATGGCCAGCGAAGCAGGTAATAAATAATACGGTATGAGGTTCATTACCTACCAGGATAAGAAAATTGCCTACCAGGTAGAAGGGAAAGGCGCCGCAGTGGTGCTTATCCATGGGTTTTGTGAAGACAGCAGCATCTGGGATGAATTCCAGGCCGACCTGCTTGAAGAAAGTCATCGCGTCATTCGCATCGACCTGCCTGGTTTTGGCCGGTCGGAGACGCTGCCCGGGGTAAGCGTAGAACAAATGGCGCAAGCCGTACATGCCGTCCTGTTGAAATTGAAGGCCAGGGAAATCATATTCATCGGCCATTCGATGGGCGGGTATGTCGGGCTGGCCTTCGCCCGCCTCTATCCGAAAATGCTGCGGGGCCTCGGCCTTTTTCATTCCCATCCCTACGCCGACAGCGAAGAAAAAAAGGAAAACCGCCGCAAAAGTGTAGAATTCATCAAACGGCAGGGGCACGCCCTTTTTGTCAAGCAGCTCATTCCCGGCCTTTTCAATGAGAAGTTTGCCAACAGCAACGCTTTCCTGCTGGAAAAGCTGACTTACCGGGCTGCCCGGGGGCAAAGCGCCGGGATTATCGCCGCCCAGCAGGCCATGATCGAAAGGCAGGATGAAACGCAGACGTTGTCCAGCCTCGACATCCCGGTACTCTTCATCCTCGGAGATGAAGACCAGGCCGTCCCGGCTGATCACGCAGAACAGATACATCTGCCGCAGACGGCCTCCATATACATCCTGGAAAGAGTAGGCCACATGGGGTTGTTCGAAGCCAGAAAGAAAACGCAACGGATTGTCCGGCAATTTGTAGAATTTTGTGAAGAAAACTAAGCCGCCTGATGGTTAAGGACACCTTGCTTTTTGTTCTGGCGATCGTCCCCGGCCTGCTTATCTGCTGGTACATTTACCGGATGGATAAGTACGAGAAGGAGTCCCGCCTGCAACTGGCCATAACTTTTGCCCTTGGCATGGCCATTACTTATCCGGTTCTGAAGATCGAGGCCTGGGCCACCTATTCGGGCTGGGGCGGGACGCAAAACCTGGGCGCCGTTTTTTTTTCTTCTTTTGTGGTAGTTGCCCTGACCGAAGAACTGGCTAAATACCTCGCCCTGCTGAGCTATCCTTATTCCCGCCCTTTCTTCAATGAACCCATGGACGGCATCGTCTACGCAGTGATGATCAGCATGGGGTTTGCCACCCTCGAAAATATCCTTTACGCCGGAAAATTCGGCTTTCAGACCACTCTCCTCCGGGCCTTCACTGCCGTGCCGGCTCATGCCTCCTTCGCTATTATTATGGGATATTTTATCGGGCGGTCCAAATATTCTTTTTCCGTTGCCTCAAAAAGGCAGCTCATCGGCCTGGGCCTGCTTGTCCCCCTAACGGTACATGGCGTCTATGACCTGTTCATCCTGCAGGAGTTTTATGAAGAGCTTATGATCCTGGCCCTGCTCCTGCTGGGCAGCAGCATATACATCGCGACCAAACTCATCCGGGAACATCAGGAAAACTCGCCTTTTAAGGGAATGGAGGAATGAAGGAACGAATGATTGAATAGCAGCTTGCCAAATCATTCCTTCATTCCTTCATTCCTTCATTCCTTAGTTTCTCATTCCCCGCATGCCGTTCCGCATCCCGTTTGGTCTTCTTATCGAGATTTTTCTTCATGGCCTCAGTGAGGTCTATGCCAGTTTGGTTGGCCAGGCAGATGAGCACGAAGAGCACGTCGGCCATTTCGTCGCCCAGCTGGGATTTGGCGTTGGCGGCGTCTTCGGTTTCCTTGAAGGACTGTTCGCCGTACAGGCGGGCCATCAGGCGGGCTACTTCGCCCACCTCCTCCATAAGTATGGCGGTATTGGTCAGTTCATTATAATAACGTATGCCGACGGTGCTGATCCAGCGGTCTACGGTTCGCTGCGCTTCCTGAATGGTCATGCTATTCCGGGTTTTTGCTGTCAACAGATATGGTGACCGGGCCGTCATTGACGAGGCGTACCTGCATCTCAGCGCCGAACTCCCCGCTCTGCACATCACGGCCGGCAGTAATTTCCAGCACCTTGATGAACTTTTCGTACATCGGTATGGCGAACTCCGGCCGGGCCGCCCGAATGAAGGAAGGCCGGTTGCCTTTTTTGACACTGGCGTGCAGGGTGAACTGGCTGACGACGAGCAGCTCGCCGTCCACATCCTTCACTGACAGGTTCATCTTGCCTTCCTCGTCATTGAAGATGCGCATCTTGGCAATTTTGTTGCAGAGCCATTCGATGTCTTCGTCGGTGTCTTCATCCTCGATGCCGAGCAGTACGAGCAGGCCGGGGCCGATCTCGCCTACCGGTTTCCCATTGACGGTGACGGAAGCTTCGCTTACGCGTTGTAAAATGATTCGCATGTTATTGGTTGATGATTTACATGTTTTTAGGTTTCGGCAGGAGCCGAATATCCAAATTTTCAAAACAACGTCGGCTGCCCCCCGATCCTTTGGTGCAGTTCCGGGGAGTCGTTTTTCACCGAATTCACCTTGTCTGACACCTGATAGTAATCCAGGATATTATCCGGCGGAGGCTGCAGGAGTTCCATGACCTGTTCAAAAGACAGGTCTTCGAGCCAGTGTTCCTGTTTCTTGCGGGTGGGCAACACCATCGGCATGCGGTTGTGCAGCGGCGCCACTTCCTTATTGGGCGGGGCGGTAATGATGGAGAATGTCTTCACCGCATAATCGTCTTTGTACCACACGTCCCAGACGCCGGCGAAAAGGAGCAATTCGCCGTTTTTGCGAAAGATGCGGTAGGGTGTTTTTTTACCTCCCTCGTTGCGCCATTCGTAGAAGCTATCGGCCAGCACCAGGCAACGGCGTTTGCGGACAGGGATGCGGAAAGAAGGTTTGGACCCGATGCCTTCCATGCGGGCATTAATCATTTTGCCGGCATTTTTGCCATCCTTCGACCAATGCGGGATGAGCCCCCAGATCAGGTACTCCAGGCGTTTGGGATGCTCGTTGGTGATGACATAAGCATGCTGGGTCGGGGCAATATTAAAGCTCAGGCGCAGGTTCTGGCCGGTCTCTATGTCCCCCAATTGCTCTTTCACCTTTTCCGGGGAGGCCACGAAGGAAAACCTTCCGCACATACGTTTCAATTTTTTTGTTCTGTTCAATCCGCCCTTGCCACATCCGTTTCCGGCATTTTCCAGGGCCGGCAAAGTTTTTTTCACCTCTGTCCACACAATTATTCTACCACAAATACTTTGGCCGGGGGATAACGGTGAAAACAAGCAGTTGGGGCGCTTCTTTTCTGATTATCCACACCCGTTTTTTGTGGTTTCCCTAAAGGTAAGAAAACCAGCCATTTGACGAAACCCTTTTTCCACACGAAATGTGGGCCAGGGCCTTAATAACCGCCCCGCCGGCCCACATTGGCCAACGATGGCGTTTCCTCATATATACATTAACTCAAACTGAATGGTTTTCCGGGGATAACTCAGGGCCTTTTCTACACCGAAAAAGAAAAAACGGAAAGCCGTTGGAAAAAAAGTTTTTCAGGCCCGTGGTTTTAAACAAGCTGTGGGTAAGTTTGCAAAACCCAGAGCGCAAAAGAGCAACCCCATGTGTAAAACCTGTGCAAAGAGCCACAGCATATCTTAACTTTGAATTAACCCAGGATTCACAAAAAAATTTCCTCACATATTAACAAACCTAATGATGAGCAGATTTTATTAAATTTTTTTAAATATATTACTACTACCCGATCACGGAAAAAGTTTACTCCTCTGTGGCCAAACAAAAGTTTGTAGTATTGTTTCCCTAACGAATCGTTTCAAATCAAAGAGAGATGGAAGCAGTTGCGAATACCGCCCCCCCGAAAGAAAGCCGCCGCGCCGGCGGCTACCCCTCTGTGGTAAAGGCCTGGCTGATGGCGGGCCTGTTCATGATCTTCATGCAGGTCGTAATCGGCGGCATTACCCGCCTTACCGGTTCTGGCCTGTCAATTACCAAATGGGAGATTGTGACCGGTACGCTGCCGCCGCTCAATGCCAGGCAGTGGGAGGCGGAATTCGAATTGTACAAGGCCACCCCGCAGTACGCCAAGATCAACCAGGGAATGACGATGGGCGAGTTCAGGTTCATCTACTTCTGGGAGTACATCCACCGCCTGTGGGCCCGGCTGATGGGGTTCGTATTCATTATACCCCTGGCTTACTTCTGGGCGAGAGGAATGGTGGATAAGCCGCTTCTGAGGCGCCTGGGCGTGGTTTTCCTGCTGGCCGCCCTGGTGGCATCCTTTGGCTGGATCATGGTGGCCAGCGGCCTGACAGAGCGCCCCTGGGTCAATGCCTACAAGCTCACCATGCACCTTTCGCTGGCGCTTATCCTGTTCAGTTATCTGTTGTGGACGACGTTTGAGGCTTTCCAGCCCGAACGCCCGGTTTTGCACAGCCGTTTGTTGAAAAATGCCGCTTTGGCCATCACCGGGCTGATCGCCGTGCAGATCGTATTGGGGGGGATCATGGCGGGCACCAAGGCGGGCTTGTTCTATCCCACCTGGCCGGATATGAACGGTGAGGCCGTCCCCGGAGCCCTCCTTGCCTCCGGCAACTGGACTGTTGAAAACTTTGTGGATTACGACTCCTCCCTCTTCCTGCCCGCCCTGGTGCAGTTCTTGCACAGAGGCATGGCTTATATCTTGACAATCATTATTTTATGGTTCTTTTTCAGGAGCTTTAAGTCCAATCCTGCGCCGGCTTTACGGATGGGTTTATACCTGTTGATAAGTGTGTTGGTAATTCAGATGGCACTGGGTATCCTTACCGTTGTCAATTCCGTTGGAGCGATTCCGGTGGGTTATGGCGTTTTTCATCAGGCCGTCGCCCTGCTGTTGTTAACCGCCATTTTATTTGTGGATTTTCAACTGGGGAAAGCGAGAAATTAACAGGTGTGGAAAACTATGTGGAAAAGTAGAATATGTGAAAAAACAGCCCGTAACTTTGTCCGGGCTGCTCCGCATAAGATGGATGCAGCATCCTTTGGCCAGGGAGAAATCCACGGTGTTGGTAACGATATCCGGGTTAGAAGCCAGTACGACGTCGTCGATATACCATCCTTCCCCGCCCGAGGCGATGTCGGAAGAGAAGCGGAAGCGCAGCCGGGCGGTATTGCCGGCCAGGGGCGACAGGTTCGCGCGGGTGGTCAGGAAGCCATTGCTGTCGCCACCAAAGGCGAATCCGCTGATAGAGGGGTTGTTTCCGAGAGGAATGTTGTCATTATAACCATTTGCCGTCATCAGGGGACGGAACTGGTAGACCTGCAGGGCGGCCTGTTGGTTCCGGGATTTATTGGCAACCACACCCACTTTCTGGAAGGCGGATTCCGGTTGGTCAACGATACGCTGCAGCTGCGCGAGTTGATGCGCTCTACAGGCTCTGCCGGCCTGCACATCGGCTTGCACGCCATAGTGTTAACCTGGCTTCAATCACTCAGCGATTTGAATTTGTAAATGTAATAAGGAGCATAAGCGGCGATGTGCGCTTTACTTTGCAGCATCTGGTTGGGAATGTCGCTGTCGGCCAGGTAAAACATGCCGTCGCCGGAGAGAGACAGCCCATCCGCCCAGCGAATCCGCAGGTCTTTGATCAGGGTGAACCCCTCGCCTTCCGGAGGGACGACGTATACGCCCCGGTGTTCGATATCCGTGATATAGACATTACCCTGGTAGTCGGTGCGGATGCCGTCGCTCAACGGCTTGTCGGCAACCCGCTCAACGGCGGCGGCTACTTCCTCTACGGTTTTGGAAAAATCTACGGCCACGGCAGTGGGTATGCGGAACAGGCCTGAATGGCCCATAGCGGCGTAGTAGATATATTGGCCGTCCCGGCTGAAATCGATGCCATCGATGCCCGTCAGCAGATCGACCAGGCCGACGAAAAAGCGCATTTTTTTTGCTGGGGTTACCGGCACGTAGTTTTCATGGCGGACGCTGGGGTGGCTTTCCAGCAGGTTTTTGCTTTCTCCGGTTTCAATGTTGTAGATGGCCAGGCTCGGCTTTTTGCCGAAGAAGCTCACGTTGGCCACCGCCAGGTATTTTCCATTAGGGGAAACTGAGAGGTCGTTGAAGAAGGAGAGCTTTTTAGCGACGTTATCCGGAAAGGTATGCTCATGCACCAGACCACTGGACATTTTGGGGGCTACTTGTGTAAAGGTGTAAGCGTGTAAACGTGTAAATGATTGGGAGCCAATTTCTTTTACACCTTTACACGCTTACACTTTTACACGGGCCAGAAAATGTCT
>JAGFJD010000567.1 GCA_024102975.1 Phaeodactylibacter sp.
TGGGCGCCTTCCTTCACCTGGGGGGAAGCCTCCAGCCTGGCCAGCAGTTGCTCTGCTTCCTGCCGCTGGCCGGCCTTTGCCAGCGCCATGGCCAGGTGCATTTCCGACCAGGCTTCCTCATCGGACAGGCGGACGGCCTCCCGGAAATGGGCAACCGACTGGGCATAATCTTTCCGGCTATAATCAATCAGCCCCAGCAACCAGAACGATTCGCTGTTGTCCGGATACAATTCCTGCATGGCCCGCCCGATCCCGCGCGCGCGGCTGTAATCGCCGGCCATGCGGTGGATGTCCGCCAGGTCGATGTTGTATTCCAGGCTGAGGGGGTCGATGGCGACGGCTTTCTCCATGTTGGCTGCGGCCAGGTCGAACCGGCCGGCCACAGCGTAATACCACCCCAGGTCCAGATAGGCGCCCGCCTCGGAAGGGTTGAGGGAAATGGCCCGTTCCAGGGCGGCAAGGGCGTCCGCCCACTGCCAGTCGTACCACAGGTGTACCGAGCCGAGGATGGCATGAGCGTAGGCCAGGGTGTTGTCGCGCTGCAGGGCCTGCTCGGCAAAGCGGCGCGCCTGCGGGAAGGCCTCGCGGGAAGGCAGGTTGTTGCTCCACCCCAGCCAGAGGTAGGCGTTGCCCAGGCCGGCGTAGGCGGCGGCGAAGCTGGTGTCGAGGCTGATGGCACGCCGGAAGAACTCCACGGCCTGCTCCGAGCCTTCAGAGCGCTGGCTCAGCATGTGGCGGCCGCGCAGGTACCACTCGTAGGCCTCCGGGTTGCCGGTCAGGGGCCGGACGCCGCCGTTGAGCAGGATGACCCGCAGGTTGTCGGCCACCGCACGGGCGATCTCGTCCTGGATGGCGAAGATGTCGTCGATGTCGCGGTCGTAGCGCTGCGACCAGAGCTGGTAGCCGTCGGCGGTGCTGACCAGCTGGGCCGTCACGCGCACCCGCCCGTCCACCTTGCGGACGCTGCCTTCCAGCACGGCGCTCACGCCCAGCTTCTGCCCGATGTCCTGCATGCTGGCTTCCGTGCCGCGGAAAGAAAAGGAGGAGGTGCGGCCGGCCACTTTGAGGGCCTTCACCTGTGCCAGGGCATTGAGGATGTCTTCGGCAATGCCGTCGCCGAAGTATTGCTGGCCGCCGCCGGGGCTCAGGTCGCGAAACGGCAGGACGGCGATGGATTTTTCGGGAATATCCGGCTTGCCGGGCAGAGCGCCGCGCTTCCACCAGAAGTAAGCAGCGGTTGCCGCCAGGAGGAGAACCAGGGCCAAAACAGCGCCCATCCACAAGCCGGCCGGCCGGCGCCCGCCTCTGATTTTTTGGTAGGAAGGCCTCACTTTAGGGCGCACCGCCAGTTCTTCCTGCCGGGGCACTATGATGCCGGTATCTGCCAGGGCAAAGACCTCCATCGGGTCGGTCACGTTCTTGAATTCGAACTTGCCCAGGGAGACAGGCTGGAACTGGGGGTGGTTGCGCAGGTCGTGGATGACCCGCTCGGTGATCAGGATGGAGCCGGGCGTGCCCAGGGCCTCCACCCGGGAGGCCAGGTTGACGCCGTCGCCGTAGATGTCGCCTCCGTCGATGACAATATCGCCGATGTGGATGCCGATGCGCAGGGGCACTTTGGGTTCTTTCAGCAGGGAGAGCTGTATCTCTTTGGCGCTGGCCACCGCTTCCACTGCGCTGTCGAACAGCACCAGGCTGCCGTCGCCGTAATGCTGCAGAATCTTGCCCTGGTGGTTGCCGACGCTCTCTTCGAGGATGGCGCGGAAATGGCGCAGGCGGCGCAGCCCGTCGGCTTCGTCGGCCTGCATCATCGCCGTGTACCCGGCAATATCGGCGAACATGATGGCGGCAAGGCGGCGTGTGGGCATGGCGGTGGATGGTGCTATGGTTCGATTGCTTAATTGTTAGATTGTTCGGCATTGCTTGTCCTGCTGAATGCACAGTTGAATGGTTCGGTATTCTGTGGATACCAGCCGGGCAGTTGTCCTCCAACGGGCACAAGTTACTGAAAGGAGGAGAGTATTAAAAGCGCAGCCAATGATTTGGATTGAAAACAGGAAATGAGGGCGGGCAGGAAATTCGTGCCCCGTCTCTGCGGGCCGGGCCTTCGTCCGCAGTAGTGACTTCGGTTTGCGGAAGGTGGTATAATTCGTACATTTGTTTTGAGGGCTTAAAGCCTGAAGGCACACATTTCAATGCATCTCTACACATCTCTCTGCGTTTTACCCCACTCATTTCTTTGCATCTCCACTCATCTCCATGTATTTCAATGCATCCGTAAACATTTCCGCTCATCCAGCAGCATATCCGTTTTCCACGCATTTCTCGGTTTGATCCCGGAAACCAGCCTACCCATTCGCCACTTCCCATTCCTCCACCCCCTTTAATTCCGTGCTGAAGCGGACGCCAACCATCAGCACCTCCCGCTCGTCCGCCTGATGAGCTTTGGCGTACCGTCGTTTGCGCACCTGAGTCAATGCCTCCTGCGGCGAATGGCCTACCTTGAATTCCATGATGTAAACATGCGTCGCCGTTTCGATCACGGCATCGGCGTAGCCCTCGCCTACCGCTACCTCGCAGCGGATGTGGAAGCCTAATAAACTCAGGGCCGTGTACAATACAGAATGGTAGGCAGCCTCTGTTTTCTCCCGGAAAATGCGTTCGGGGATGCTGGCGTAGAGGCTGTCCAGGTGCTTAAAGAAGAGTTTGAGATCGTTCTTTTCCAGAGCTTCTTTCAGTTGCAGCACGGCCGGGGCGGCGTCGCCTTCGCTGCGGTGGGCAAAGGTCCCGACCAGATATTGGAGCAGAGAATCTTTTACCTCTTTATTGGGATACCCCAGGGTGTAGACGTTGTAAGCCGGCTGCCCGAGGATGGTCAGATAGCCGGTTTGGAACAAGAGTGCCCGGTAGTCCGGGTTTTCGATCTGCAGAGAATCCAGGAGGATAGATCCGGCGTTCAGGTTTTCCAGTTGGAAGTGCCAACCGGCGCGAAGCAGTTTCATCAGGAAAGTAGGCGTCCCGGTAGCAAACCAGAAATTCTGGAACTGGCGGCCTTCAAGCAGGTTGAGGATGGAGAAAGGATTGTAGAGCCGCTCGTTTCCGGTCCAGTTGTAGCCGTTGTACCATTCGCGGATGCGGTCCAGCAAAACTTCCGGCGGCTCGCCGGTTTCCTTAGCCATTTTTTCCACCTGTTCCCCAAAGTACATCTCCAGCTCAGCCTGGGTATATCCTCCGATGGCATTGAACTGGCGGCTAATGGTGATATCCCGCAGGTTATTCAGGTCAGAAAATATGGAAACTTTACTGAATTTAGAGACGCCGGTAATGAATACAAAGCGCAGGTAACGGTCCGCCTCTTTTATGATAGAATAGAAATTTTTCAGGATATCCCGGTTTTCCTGAGCCTTTGGCAAATCGTCGAGGTAGTCGATAATCGGCTTGTCATACTCATCGATCAGCAGGGCTACCCGGCCCTGCTTGCTGAGTTCCTCGAGGAGGGATTGAAAAAGCTGCTTGGCGCTGCGGCCCTGTATGTTGCACTCGTGAGCATCCGCCACTTTCTGCAGGTGTTCTGATATGACTGATTCCAGGCCCAGGTTCCGGTAATCCAGGTTGTTGAACGCGATGTGGATCACCGGGCCAGGCAGCCAGTCGTGGCGTTCTTCGATCCATAAACCTTTGAACAAGTCTTTGTTTCCAAGAAAAATTTCTCTCAGCGTACTGACCAGCAAGGACTTGCCAAAACGGCGGGGGCGGGAAAGGAAATAGTATTTTCCAGCGTCGATCAAACGATGTGCCAGTTCCGTCTTATCAACATAAAGATATCCTCCTTCCCGGAGTATCCGAAAATCCTGTATGCCAATGGGCAGTTTTTTCATTCGGCAAAGATAATGGATAATGGCAACCCCTCCAACCTGGAAACAGGAAGGTACTGAAAATGGGCGTTGTTGGTTGTCTGTTGTTAGTTGTTCGTTCGGCCCCCCAGCCGGACAACCAACAACCGACAACCAACAACTTGCCCACCTACCGCACAAACATCAGCTCCCGGTACTTGATCATCGGCCACTCGCGGTCGTCCACCAGGTACTCCAGGCGGTCGGCGTAGGTGCGGATGTCTTCCATCAGGGGCTTGACGTCATAGCAGTAAGCCTTGGCTTTGGCGGTGACGTCCTCCCGGGCGTTCGCCTGTTTGCGGACGTCGGTCATCTGGTTGACGGCCAGCTTGATGTTGGAGATGTTCTCGGAGATCAGCCGGACGATGTCCATCTGGGCTTCATAGGCATTTTCCGGCAGGCCGAGTTCCCGGAGGTGCAGGATATTCTCTGCCAGCTGGCTCTGGTACCCGATAGCTGCCGGCAGGATGTGGTTGACCACCATCTCGCCCAGGGTGCGGCTTTCGATCTGCAGCTTGAGGATGTAGTTCTCGCACATCACGTCGTAGTGGGCGTGCATCTCCCGTTCGGTGAATACGCCGCTGGAGGTGAACAGCTCGATAGCCTGCTTCGACAGGTAAGCGCCCAGGACGTCCGGCGTGTTGGGCATATTGCTCAGTCCGCGGCGGGCAGCCTCTTCTTTCCACTCCTCGCTGTAGCCGTCGCCTTCAAAGCGCACCGGCCTGGATTCGGCGATGTACCGCTTGAGGATGGCGAGGATGGCTTCGTCCCGGCCGGCACCCTCCTTCATCAGGCTGTCGAGTTCCGTTTTAAATTCCATCAGCTGGCGGCCGACGATGGTGTTCATCACCGTCATGGGAGCGGCGCAGTTCATGGAAGAGCCGACCATGCGGATTTCGAACTTGTTGCCGGTGAAGGCAAAGGGGGAGGTCCGGTTGCGGTCGGTATTGTCCAGTTCCAGGTTGGGAATCTTGCTCAGCAAATCCAGGGCTTCTTCCACGCCGGCGGCGTCGGCGTCGATGCCGGCCTCCAGCTTGTCCAGCACGACGGTCAGCGTCTGGCCGATAAAGACGGAGATGATCGCCGGCGGGGCCTCGTTGGCGCCCAGGCGGTGGTCGTTGGAAGCGGAGGCTACGCTGGCGCGCAGGACGTCGGCGTATTTATGGACGGCCTGGATGGTGTTCATGAAGAAGGTCAGGAAGAGCAGGTTCTTGCCCGGCTGCTTGCCCGGGGAGAGCAGGTTGCGGCCGGTATTGGTCGACATCGACCAGTTGTTGTGCTTGCCTGAGCCGTTCACCCCGGCGAAGGGTTTTTCGTGCAGCAGCACCCGCAGCTTGTGGCGGTGCGCCACGCGGTCCATCAGGTCCATCAGCAACTGGTTGTGGTCGACAGCCAGGTTGGATTCTTCGTACATGGGCGCCAGCTCGTACTGGCCGGGGCCGACCTCGTTGTGGCGGGTGCGGACGGGGATGCCCAGCTTGTGGCATTCCGTTTCCAGGTCGCGCATGTAGGCGTACACCCGCTCGGGGATGGAACCGAAGTAATGGTCGTCGAGCTGCTGCCCTTTGGGCGAATGCTTGCCCAGCAGGGTGCGGCCGGTAAGCAGCAGGTCGGGCCGGGCGTTGTACAGGGCCTCGTCGACCAGGAAATACTCCTGCTCCCAGCCCAGGGTGGTGATCACTTTGGCGACCTTATCGTCGAAGAGCCGGCAGACCGGAATGGCCGCCTGTTCGAGGTAGGCCTGCGATTTGAGCAGGGGCAGCTTGTAATCGAGGGAGTCGCCGCCGTAGGTCACGAAGATGGTCGGGATGCAGAGGGTCTTGCCCTCGCTGACCTCCAGGATAAAGGCCGGGGAGGAAGGATCCCATGCCGTGTAGCCCCTGGCTTCGAAGGTAGAGCGCAGCCCTCCGCCCGGAAAGCTGGAGCCGTCGGGCTCCTGCTGGACCAGCGTATTGCCGTCGAATTCCTCCACCACCGTGCCGTCGGGCTTCAGGGTAAAAAAGGAATCGTGTTTCTCTGCCGTGCGGCCGGTCAGGGGCTGGAACCAGTGGGTATAATGGGTGGCGCCGCGGTCCATGGCCCAGCGCTTCATCGCGCCGGCCACCACGTCGGCGTCCTCCCTGGAAAGCTTGGCGCCCGACTCGATGGCCAGCTTGACGTTGTCGAAAGCCTCTTCGGCCATGTATTCCCGCATCGCCTTGTCGTTGAAGACGTTGCATCCGAAGAAGGAAGAAATCTTGGAGTCCGGGATGTCAACGTACTCCAGTTCGAAATTGGAGCGGTTGAGGATGGTGTCTAGTGCCTGGAATCTGGATAAGCTCATTTGGAATATGACATTTTTTGTGCTCAATAAATAAGTTCTCCTTTTGGCCCTTGAAACAGGCCTTGCCTTCAGCCTGGATCGGCCTCCGGGCAAGGCCTGTTTCAAGGCCGTCGAACTTATTTATTGAGCGGGTTGGTTAATTTTCCCCGAAAATACAAAAAAGCCGGCGCCCCTCAAGGACAACCCGGCTTTGCATCAAAACATTTTAATTTCTGCGATGGATAAGGGAGGAAAAGTTTGCGTTTAAGCTGCGGGAAGATTAGCATGTAGCATGCTGGCCGGCGGGCCCTGCTTTGTGCAAAGCCCGCCGTGCGTCAGCATAATCTAAACTAAATAAAGCATCTCAGCAGCAAATCTTTCAGGAATGCCAAAACTGCCCTGAGCACCGGGATGCTCAGAGGCAGGTAAAAATGGCATATTCCTATGCAGGAAC
>JAGFJD010000577.1 GCA_024102975.1 Phaeodactylibacter sp.
TGGACACAGAGTACGCCGAGAAGACACAGAGCCACACAGAGGCTTGATTATCAACGGAAAACTTTGCGTATCTCTGTGTTGGACTCTGTGCGCTCTGTGTCCAAAACCATTTTGTCCAGTGGTGTGCCAATACCCCCCTCCCGATCGTTAAAAAGCGTTAAAAAGTCTTAAAATATACATCAAATTGGATTCGTTTATTCATCTTTGGCCATCCCAATCTGAAAGAACTATCCTCAACCCCGGTAAAAAGGGCGGTTATTTATCCCTTCAGGCTATTTATTAACACCATTTTGATGAAGCTTTTTCGTGAAATTCACAAAAAACTTAGGCTTTCATCTAAAAAACAGGTTAAAATTTTGTCATTCTCCCTCCGCGAATTATTTTTGACGAAGACACTTATAGAAAAAAGAGCAAGTTAAGAGAGGGAGGAAAGCTAAATATTCAGCAACTACTGGATTTCTCCAATGATCGGAATTTTTTTTAAAGCATTCAGGCTGAATCATTTAGTTGATTGGTAAAGATTTGATACTCATGGGAAAAGAGAAGTTTATTTACAATACCCACACGCTTCGGTATGAGAAGGTGGAGCAATCCACCGGCCAGAAAATTACCCGAATCCTGGGTTTTGTTTGTGCAGCGATCTTCACTGCATTTGTTTTCACGCTTCTTTCACACCGTTGGATACCTTCCCCACAGGAGAAGGTTCTGCGGAATGAGATTAAGCTGATGGAATCCCAATTTGTCGAAGTCAACGGCGAGCTGGATCGCCTGCGGGATGTCCTGGCCAAAATCCAGGAGCGCGACGCTTACGCCCACCGGATGGTCTTCGGCATGGACCCCATCGATGAGGGCGTCTGGGAAGGGGGCGTCGGCGGGCACGACCAGTACGCCGGCCTGCGCCAGCTAAGCACCGGCGACCTGCTGGTGAACGTGCGCCAAAACCTGGACAAACTGAAGCGCCAGATGGACCTCCAGTCCCGTTCGCTGGACACCATCGTCACCATGGCAGAACAAAAGGAGGACATGCTGGCCGCCATTCCATCCATCAAGCCGGTAAACTCCGACAAACTGCCCCGCAGCGTGAAGCTGCTCTCCGGCTTCGGCATGCGGATTCACCCCATCTACAAAGTCCCTAAAATGCACTACGGCATCGACTTTACCGCGCCCCGGGGCACGCCTATCCAGGCCACCGGCGCCGGCAAAGTCATCAAGGCCGACCGGGTCAGCGGCTACGGCAACCAGGTCGTTATCGACCACGGGTTCGGCTACCAGACCTCCTACGCGCACATGAAATCCATCAGCGTAAAGGAAGGCCAGCAGGTAAAGCGCGGCCAGCAGATCGGCCTGGTGGGCAGCACGGGAACATCTACGGCCCCTCACTGCCACTACGAGGTGATCTACAAAGGCAATAAGGTCAACCCGATCCACTATTGCATGGACGGGCTGACGCCCGATGAATACCACGACCTCGTCCGCGCCGCCGAAATGTCTAACCAGTCTTTCGATTAAAAGATTTTTACAGTTATATGCTGAAAAAGCTACTTTCAGGAAAAGGCTTCCGTTTCGGTGGCCTTTTCTGCATTATCGCACTTTCCGTTTCATTCCTGAGCTGCGGCGAACGGGCCGGGGCAAACACGTCAAATGCCGCCATGGCCGCCACCCTGGCACCCGCCGATACCCTTCCCGCTCCGGGAGATACGGTGCGGGCGGTTCGCGTAGCTCCCGATCCGGAACGCTACACCATCATCGGCGTCGGGGATATGATGCTGGGCACGAATTACCCATCGCCTTCTTACCTGCCCCCCAACGGCGGCAGCGGCATGCTGGCCGACGTACGGGAAATCCTGTCATCGGCAGACATTACCTTCGGCAACCTGGAGGGCACAATCCTGGATAAGGGCGGAACGCCCAAGCGTTGTAATAATCCTGCCGCCTGTTATGTGTTTCGATCTCCCGAGAGTTATGCGCAGCACTTTGCCGACGCCGGCTTCGACTTTCTGAGCATTGCCAACAACCATTCCGGCGACTTTGGGGCCACCGGGCGGGACCGCACCAAAGCGGTGCTCCGGGAAGCCGGCATCGCCTTCGCCGGCCTGGCGGGTACCGACGAGTACGCCATCGTGGAGCGCAACGGCGTGAAATACGGCATGTGCGCTTTTGCGCCGAACTGGGGCACCTGCAGCATCCACGACCTGGGCAAGGCCCGGCAGATCGTGAGCCGGCTGGAGAAGGAATGCGATATCGTCATCGTCTCTTTCCACGGTGGGGCGGAAGGCGCCAGCCACCAGAATGTGCCCCGCCGGCCGGAAACCTACTACGGCGAAAACCGGGGAGATGTGTACAAGTTTTCCCACGCGGTGGTCGACGCCGGGGCAGACATCGTCTTCGGCCACGGCCCCCATGTCACCCGGGCCATGGAATTGTACAAGGGCCGCCTGATCTGTTACAGCCTGGGCAACTTCTGCACCTACGGGCGGTTCAACCTGCGCGGCCCGGCAGGCATCGCCCCCATCGTTTCAGTGACCGTGGGACGGGACGGCGCCTTCCTGGAGGGCCAGGTGACGCCGACCTATCAGGAGAAAACCCACGGCCCGAAGATCGACCGGCAGAACCGGGCCATCCAAACCCTGATCGAACTGACCCGGGCCGATTTTCCGGAAACGAGCCTGGTTATTGGAGAGGATGGGAAGTTGGGGGTGAAATAGTGCCCCGGGCACTAGTCCTGAAAATAATCGTCCACCAGCTGATCGAACTGCTCTGTCATCCGAACCTCCTCCAGGTCGGGGTCTTCCAGGACGAAGCCGAGGTCGTCAAACCCATTCTGGAAAGCCTGCCCGAGGGCGGCTAAAGCGCTCTCCACATCGCCGGAGATCGCGTAAATGCGGGCCAGCTCATAGGGCGCGTCCGGGTCGGAAGGCTCGATGAGCAGGACGATATCGAAACACTCGGCGGCGTCTTCATAGTATCCGGTTTCCAGATAGAGATATCCCAGCTCGTACCAGGCGAAGGCATCTTCCGGGTCCAGCATGAGCAGCTCCAGGAATTTTTCTTCGGCTTTGTCGTATTCGCCCTGCTCGGCATAGATCAGCCCCAGCTCGTACAGGGCGTCGGTATTTTCGGCACTTTGTTCCAAAACTTCAATGGCCTTTTCCACTTCTCCGCTCTGGTGATACGCCACGCCCAGGCCGTAAGCGGCGGCGGGATCGCTGTCGGAATAATCGTCCAACTGGTCGATGGCCTCCGCCCAGTTGCCTTCTTCCATGGCATTAAAAGCTTCGCCGACTTCTTCGTTTTCAATATTTTCCGGCCGCCGGGCCCCGCCCAGCCCCATCTTTTTGTCTCTGGGATCAGACTTCTTTTTGACCATCACCATGCCGCCGCCGGAAAACTTCGACGAACGGTTGGAAGCAGTGGGCCTGCCCTGGCCTTCAGCGCTGAAGTGCAGAAACATGCTCAGTATTAATAAAAGCAATGTGAATCTCATCTTAAAGAGTTTTATGGTGAAGTAGTAGTGTTTCCGGGGTCCGTTTGTGTAAAGGTGGAAATGTGTAAATGTATAAAAAAGGGGGAGGGCGAACATTTACACATTTCCACATTCAAACACCCAGCCCTCATTCATCATAGTCCGATTCCCATTCCTCGGAATAATCCCCGTCCTCGAAATCGTCAAATTCCCAGCCTTCTGTATCCTCATCATCGAAATAGAAGTATTCGTCATCGCCGATCTCCGGCACCTCCAGGCCCAGCTGTTCGTAGGAAAGCTGATACTGGAAGTTTTCCTTGCCTTCGGAATACAGCAGTTTTTTGTTGTCTTTGACGATCAGGAACTGCGGGCGCTGGTCCGGCTTTTGCTGCTGGACGATATCCCTGGTTTTCCTGAAGATACTCGCCCAGGAGGTGGGCTGTTCGCTGATGAAGAGGTCTTCGAGCAGCACGTCGACCAGCCCGTTGACGAAATAAGAGCCGTTGTCGTCGTTGGTATAGGAAAACTGCCCGGGTGACGCGCCGGAGGCGATGATGTGGCCTTTGAAGCGGGTCAGCAATTCCAGGTGGGAGAGGTTGCCCTCGCCATCCTGGTCCGGTTTTTGCCTTTTAAGGCTTTGGGCGCGCTCGTTGGCCAGCTCGTCGCCCGGCACCTCGTTGCAGCTGTTGCCGATCGCGATCGACATCCGGGGGTGCTTGCTGATCAGCATTTGGTGTATCCAGTCCAGGGGGACGCCGCAGTCCTGCAAACTGCCGCTCAGGCCGGCCTGCTCGTCTTTCTCGCAGTAGTACAAAAACGGCCAGATCACGTTGTCGTCCTCCTCCCGGAAGCCGTGCCCCGAATAGAAAAAGATGACGGCGTCGTCGGGCCCGCAGGTGAATTCTTCCATGAAACTGTAGACATCATAGGGGCTGAAGCCCACGGCATGAGGTTCGTAGTACATCCCGGCATCCTCGGCGATCCACTCGAAAACCGACGACAGGTAATCGCGGTCTTCCATACACCCCTGCCGGATGTCCTCATTGTATTCGTCAATGCTGAGGATGAGGTGCAGGGTTCCGGTGGATTGCCCCGAAAGAAACAGGGGGGCAGCCAGCAGGCTAAACAAGAAGAAAAATAAAAGTGGCAGGTTTTTCATAGTTGTTTTTTTTGGTGGGATAGGGAATTTAGTAAACTAATATCCGAACATTTATTTGAAAAGCGAGCATTCGGTTACCTTTATCCCTGCATTTTATTCCCG
Source organism: Phaeodactylibacter sp. (assembly GCA_024102975.1). GTDB lineage: Bacteria > Bacteroidota > Bacteroidia > Chitinophagales > Saprospiraceae > JACJXW01. Next base: position 4,725 of record JAGFJD010000577.1, read on the forward strand.
CCCGGGAAAATACCGCTTCATGATTTCCCGATACCGGCTATCAATCCGAAGGGGCTCCAGGTCGGCATCTCCGGCAACCTGCTCGTAGTAATCCTGCCCGGCAGCCTGTGCCTTTTCCAGGGTTTCCTCCAGCATGTCCAGGGCTTCGCTTTCCTTGCCATCCAGCGCATAGATGGCGCACATCAGATAGGACGTCCAGGGGTCTGCCGGGTCGAGGGCTGCCGCCGATTGGAAAGCAGCCAGGGCCAGATCGTACAGTTCCGACTGGTAAGCCGTAGAGCCGATCTCGTACCAAACGCCGATCAGGGTGGCAGTGTCCAGGGGGGCGGCCCGGAGCAGGGCTGTTGTTTTATCCCATTGTTCTGACTGCCCGTACAGGAACCCCAGGCTCACATAGGCCGGCGCAAAGGAAGAGTCCGCCCGGATGGCGCCGATAAATTGCGCTTCTGCGTCCTCCTGCCGTCCCTGAAAATAATACAGGATGCCCAGGTACCGGATGGCCTCCGCATTGTCCGGGGCGTACCGGATGGCTTCGAGCAGCATTTTTTCCGAGTCTTCCATCTGCCCCTGGTTAAAATAAAATAACCCCAGGTTCAGGTAGGCCGATACGTAGCCCGGCTGGTTTTCGATGGCTTTGAGGTACATGGCCTCCGCCGAGTCGGGCTGCCCCAGGGCATCGTAGAGGTTGCCCAGTTCGAAATAAGCGCCGGGGTCGGCGGCGTCCAGTTGAAGGGCTTTCTGAAACAGGGCCTTGGCCTCGGCCTTTTTTTCCGCTTCTTCGGCCCCACTCAGCAGCAGCCCCAGGTTGAAGTAGTTGTCCCGGTAGGCCGGCCCCAGCGCGATGCCCCGGCGATACATCAGCTCGGCGGTGTCGTACCGCTCCTGTTCGGCCAGCAGGTTGCCGAGGTTGCTGTAGGCGGAAGCGAAGTCGGGCTTGTATTCAATGGCTTTCCGGTAGCTGTCTTCCGCGTCCTCCAGCCTGTCTGCGCGTTTGTATTCCACGGCCAGGTTGTTGTGCGGGATAGCCCAGGTGGGGGAAATCTCTACGGCTTTGCGCAAATGTTCCATCCCCTTTTCGGTTTGGCCCAGCTCCGGCAGCAAAACGCCCAGTTCGTTGTGGATGTAGGCGGCGCGGCTTTCTATGTCTAACGCCTTTTCCTGTTTTTCCAGGGCGAGCCGGCAGAGGGAATCGCTGCCGCCGCGCTGCTCCGCTTCCAGGCGCAGCACCAGCCCTTCGAAGTAGTACTGCCGGGCCAGCGTAGGCCGGTAGCGGGGATCCTGCGGGCCCAGTATGCCTGCGGCGGTTTTGAGGTATTCGGGAAAACGGTTGTATTTTTCATCGTACAACGCCCGCTGCGCCAGTTCGCCGGGGTCGGTCCGCAGGTAGGCGTTGAGGGCCTGCTGCACGGAATCCAGCAGCGCGTCGGTAAAGCGCTCGTCGATGATGCCCCGCAGCGGGATGAAGGTGGTGTCGGCGTACAACTTATTGTAATAATAAGCCGCCGACCGGTTGTCCGGGCGGATCAGCCGGCCTTTTTCCAGGGCGTCCAGGAAAGCGGCATAATTGTTATAGCCTTCCTTTGTCGACAGCCGGAGCAGGACATCCTGCTCGAAGTTGCGCTCGATCTGCGCCCCCTCGGTGCTTTTCAGCGCCTCCATGGTGGCCTCGTCCACCCAGAAGAGGGATTCCTGTTTCAGCCCGCCGAAGATATCCGGGTGCTGGGCCTTGCCGGTCTGCCGCCGGACGCTGTCCTGCAGGAAATCCTCCAGCTCGTAGAGGTCCACCTCCCGGTTGCGGTCCTTGTCGGCCAGCCCCTTCAGGCCGACGATGAGGTAGTAGGAGAATACGCCGCGGCCGCCGCCCCAGGATCCTCCTTCCTGCGAGAGCTCGTAGGGCTGGCACGACATGATCTTGACCTCGCTGGCAAACTGCCGGGCCAGCTCCAGGGCTGTGGCTTCCCGGCCGCGGGCCTGCTCCCCGGCGAGCCTGCCGGAGTGGCAGGCGTCGGTAATGACGATCGCCTTGGCCCCTTTGCGGGTCAGCCCGCTGACGATGTGTTCGTTGAGGTAATCCAGGGCCAGGGCATTCAGCCGGTAGTTGTTGTAAGGCGTGTCGTAGGCCAGCAGGTAGCCCTTTTCTTCTTCGTTCCTGGTTTCCACATCTCCGTGCCCGGCGAAGTAAATGATGGCCTGGTCGCCCTGCCGGGCTTTTTTCAGTAGCCACTCCAAGGCCGACTGGATGCGCGCCAGCGTCGCCCGCCCGTTAGTCAGGAGGCGGATTTCCGAATCGCGCAGTTCCCCCCCGGAGGGCGACTGCAGGAATTCCACAAAAAGCTCGGCGTCGCGGTGGGCATAGCTCAAATCCTTGATTCCTTCATCCTGATATTCGGAAATGCCCACCACCACCGCCAGGGTACGGCGGGCGCCCTCCGGCTGGAAAACCAGGTTCTGGGCCCGGGCGGCCACCGCGGAGAGCAACAGGAAGATGGGGAGCAGTTTTTGCATAGGAAAAAGGCCGTGGCCGGCATTCTTTCCCCAAAAGTAGAAAATCCCGGGCAGGTTTGAGCATCATTCTGAACAAGGTTCTCAAGCCCGGGCAGTTTCCCTTCAAAAGGGAGTTCGCCGATCCCCGGTCCATAGCGTACGGCACCAGGGCGAAGCCGTCGACCCGGTTGCTTAACCCAAATTCGACTATGATTGTAACTGTCCCCAATATACTCCGCCCAAGACTCACACACCGCAATCCGCCCTGCATCCAGGCTGTTCGCATCTCCCCAGCCGCCTGCTGCGATTTCCGCCAGCACCAGCGCCAGCCAGTAATCCGGCCCCACCTGGCCGAAGTGGGAAGCGTGGGCACATTCGTGGTAAACCGTTTCCCGCAATTCATCTGATTCCCGAGGGTTAGGATTGCACCCGATCATCATATCCGGGAATAGGAAATAGCTCAGGCCGGCTAACTGCCAACCCGGGATATTCACCCCGCCGAACAGGAGGCCGCCGACCTCCAGCCCGCCGGCCACTGCCGCCGCCACCCTCACCGGGCCCAGGCCGTGTGGCATCAGCGCGAAGCCGTCGCCCCGGTTGCCCGCCAGGAACACGTCGAGCGGCTTACAGGCAAAAACTGAGGTTCACACCGGGGAATTCCTGTCATACTTTAATAAACCACCAGTTTGCCTTGCTTTATCACCTTCTCATGTCCTTTCACAATATAGAAATACTGTCCCCGATGCAATTTTGCTATCTCAATCCTATTCACTATTGCTCGCAGTGGCTGCGCCTGAACCTTTCTGCCTAACAGGTCGTACACTTCAAAATCCAGTTTTTTATCAAACCCTGCTATTTCTACCGTAAGGTATTCGGAAACTGGATTTGGATAAACCCTCGCCTCCAATGGGTTTGGCACCGCATGGGATGAGATGATCACCGAGTCGCAATCAATACCGGTAGGTTGGTTTCTGTAATGTGGGAAATTGGGAATAGAAACAAAATTGTAAGAAGGAAGGTCAATGCCATGCTGTTCCAATTCGCAAATCAACCCGGGGCAATCCGGTTTGTGAATTACATGTAGGTTTAAGGTACTGCTGGTACTGGCTATATATATCTTCCCATCCGGGGCCAGGGCGGCAAGGTTGAATATGGTAGGATAGGGGTTAACAAAGCCATCATATTCTGCCACTACAGTTTTGCTGGCTTCTATATCGGGTGCTTGCAGGTCAAACTGATAGACTTTTGTCCTTGCCGTTGCGTATAAATACCTTGAATTTGGAGAGACTGCTACCCCAGCAGTAGTAGGGAAAGTGTCGTTGGGAAAATCTATCCTGATAGGGCTGGAAAAAGCACCTGTCTCGTTATCAAAATCCAGGATATTCAATCCGTTCTGATAATTAAACCGGATGTATTTGTTAGCGTCAGGTGAAAAGACAGCCTGGCCTGCATCGCTATCGTTCCAGGCCATGCCCCCACATTTGAGTATCCCGGGTTGCACCCCTTCAGCCGTGACAAGAACCATAAAGTAGCAATTGGTGTGAGATTTTGGTGCGACGACCCACCAATCTATCCCATTCGCATGCTGCACTGCCTGTAAAGTGCCCCTGGCAAAAGTGTCCCGGACAGCGACCTGGTTTTTCAATATCACAGCCCCTAGCCCGGAATCCTGTGTCATATCAATGAGCTGATAGAATAGCCGCTCTGGGGCCACCCCAAAAAACGGAGTCATAAAGTAAGGGTCGTCGAGGTCGAGGTTGAAAACGTAGTACAGGCTGTCGCTACCCGGCGCAGGCAGAGAAATAACAGTTTGGGGCAAGGGGTTTCCACCTACAGGGCAATAAAGGTCCTCTATCAGGCCAGGGTTAATGCCCTCTCCGTTTTGCATAGCCTCATGGACCGCATTGGCTATGAAACACCCGTTGCTGTAGAATAAGAGGTTGCCGCCGGCATCACACATGCTGGTGTTGGAACCTTCCATCCTCATTTTTTTTCTTTGATAGGAGATAGATACAGGAGAGAAATTATAATTCATCAATATTCCGTCTCTATCAGAACTACCTCCAAGTATCCACTGATAATCCCTCCTTTCCTGGCTCACACCATTGAACATAAAGATGATAAAACAGAAAAAAAGGTAAGCTATTTTGGTTTTCATGCCTTTAATTTTCAATCCAAAGGACAAGAGGCAAGGGAGGGAGATATTCCTATTCCTCCTCTTGCCTCTAAAAAATTAACCCTATCTAGATTGGATGATCAGTTTCTCGGTGAGTACGGAGCCGTCGTTCAGCGGAATTTTAACAAAATAGAAGCCGGAGGATAGATAATGCCGGATTTCCATCCTAGTGTCCACTGCCAGGTTTGATCGAAAAAATTCCGTTTTCCCGTTTAATCCGGCCACGATTATTTCTCCAGTGCTTTCTGACGGCAGCTTTAAGAAAAAGCTTGAAGCGGCAGGGTTGGGATAGAGGTAAACGCTGCTGCCTGCGCCCGAACCTGCCGAGCCTTCTCCTTGGGGAGCAATGCTGGATAAGGGCTCTATATCATTTACCAATTCCAATTCACAGGTTTCCAATCCTTCCCTTTTGCATTCAGGGAGCAACCCCAAAGCATTAAAAACGGCGAGTCCGCCTTCTTCCGGGCATTGTTGGGCTATGAGTTCCAGTTCCTGGACTTGGCTTTCTGTAAGTTTTCCTTCCCCTTCAAGCATAGACAAAAGGTAAATGCCGGTTACCGCCTTTTCAGCAGTTTCATATTGTTCTTCTGCTTCAATACCGTCGTTTAGGAAATAAGCTGCCTGCATGTCGTTAAAAAGCTGTTCCTTATAGATAGCGTATAGGCTATCATAAGCAGCCTGCATTTGCCGGAGCTAATCGGTAAGGCCAAACTTTGATTGAATCAGAGCCTCCAATTCATTTTCATCTTCCGCAACCTGCAATAAACTATCTACAATCATCAAAGAATCTGTAACCCAAATCAGTTTCTCCAATACCTCCTGGCTTTTTAAATCCAGTTGTTCTTCCGCCTCGATGGCTTCTTCGATTTTATGGCTGGCCTCATAGAACTGCCCCACCGATGTGTTTTGATGCGTGTTCAAAAAAGAAGGAAACGAAGGGTATGCTTCAACAAGATCGGGGTTATCCTTTAACTTGCGGTATAGATATCTGTTCACCAGCCAGCCCATTGACGGGTTTTCAGTCGGCGCCTGGAATTGGCCGTCTGCCACTATTTTATCCAGTTCTGACATTTCCGGTTCAGAAGAAAACGGAATGCATCCTGCGGAGGGTGTTCCAGCCGGATCGTATTCAAAAAACTCGTTTGTCAAATCAGGTTCAATACGCTCTGGATGGTAGTCAGAGAAAAAATCGTACGAAACAGTGTTGCTGTTCCATACAGACTGCGGGGTGTGGACAGTGAATTTATTGAGCGCGGCTTGTTGCGCGTCACAATTCTTACAACGGGCGTGGAAAGCAGCCCTGTATGTTACCGGCCCCGTGGGCCTCTGCACAACGACAGGGCGCCATTTATTCCCCTGGTGAAATTGGGGGCCGATAATAGGCGCCCCAAATAGTTCTAAACCTACTGCTGTTGCATATATCAGATTGCCTTCAAAATCGATTCCCGGGCTTGTTGCGACCACAACAAACGCAATGTTGGAACCAAAAAAATTAACATTGGAACAAACCTTGGTATTCTGGAAATAAGCTAACGAAAAACCTACGCCAAAATAATCTCCTGACGTAACGATATGCTCCGAACCCTCAATATAGTTGCCACTAATATGGTTATTAACACCGGATGAACCGCGTGCAAATATTGCAGTATTGTAATATCCATTTCCGGTAAAATAATTTCCGGAAATACTTAAGTTGCTGTTATAGCCGTGTATGTCTATCCCTGTTGACACCCCGGTTGTATCAGGGTTTCCTGTCGCAAAAACATTTTCAAAAATGTGGATTTTACTACTTCCCGGAAAAGCACCGTCTAAGAAAATCCCATCTGAAGATTTTGCCCTGATCCCAAAAAAGCTATTATCAATAGTAATTAGAGTACCTGACCCTAGATTGCCCCCTTTCAAATGTATGCCCCTGACCCTGTTTTCTGTTTCTTCGAGGTATCCTGTAAACACCACATTCAGGTCAACCCGGGAATTTAACCCAAAACCGTCAATATAGATTCCTGTCCGATAATCGGGGGATTCCGGAATTTCTCTTCCCACCCAAAAATTACCTTGCCGAACAGTTACCCGATGTGCCAACCCGATATTTATGCCTTTTTCCTCACAATTTCTGAAACGGGAATTCACCAGATTAAGAGAACCTTCTTCTATGTATATGCCGTCTTTTTTTATTCGTTCAAAACGGAAAAACCTTCCACTTATCATTGTGGCGCCTCCTTCGGAAACGATTCCGTTTTGTAAGCCGTCAAACTTATTGTTAAATGCTTCTGCAACAGGGTTTACTGTAAAAGGGACATTTTCTGTTTTTATCCCTGCAAAACTAACCTGATCCGCAGTGCCGTTTAAAGGAGCTGTACAGGAAAAGAGGTTTCCCGCGAAATTGATCATCGTTGCCGGCGAAATAAGGGCTGTATCCTGAGAGAGAAGAATACCAATATCATTCCTGTCGAATACAGTTTCTTCAATAAGCAATGAACTGAATTGCGCATTGTTTGCCTGAATGGCGGCGAACGCGTCTTCGATCTCCGTCTCGTTGAGCGTACTAATGGACGTGTTGCTGGAAAGCACTATCCCCTTCCACATATCGCTGCAAGCAAAAAGCTTCGAATTGTCAATTGTGAGGATATTGCTGACAAAAGGCTGGACAGGCGGCAAAATAAAAACCGTCGCGCCCGGCTCGATCTTTACGATGCAATCAATGAATTTGAATGGTTCGTCAACCTGAAAATCTCCCATTATGTATACGTTTCCCGTGAAACTGCTGCCAATTTGAGAGGAACGGGTGATGGGAGTACCCGCCCCGACTTCAAGATCCGGAAGTAAATTTCCGTACTGTTCGCACAAGGTGGGTTCCGGCACTCCGGTGAAATGGTATTCTCCTTCTTCACATAGGCCGGCAGCTTGCCCTTGGCTGAAGCCGCTTTGTAAAAAAACCATGACTATCGACAAAAATGTAAATGATATTGATCGGATCGAAGGCCGGCTAAGAAAAAAGACTTTCGGCTTTATACCAAGTTGTGGCAGGAAATACACTTTACTTCGCCACAGGCTTCGCCAAGCAGATGTGTGTGTGTAAGCCTTCAGAAAGGCAGCTACGGGCTTTCCGCAGCGCTGCCAAACACGTTGATGGACTTTCTTCATAGCCTTCAGGATATTTAGAGGTGAATAAATGCGCGTTAACTTAAGCAAGATAAGAGTTTTGAATTTATTTTGCCAACCTCGCAGTGTTAAAAATTTCCGATCTTGTGAAAGCGCCGGTCCAGGTTTAAGAACCTCATCCAATGGAGACAAACAGAAGGTTCTCAAACCTGGGCTTGCCGCATCCAGCCCACCAACGCAAAGGAGGCAATAACCACATATACCACCATGACCAAAGCAAATAGGTAAGCCCCCCGGCTGAAGTACAACCCTACATAAATGAGGTCGACCACGATCCAGTAGGCCCAGTTATCGAGGATTTTGCGGACGAGAATGAGGGTGGCGATGACGGAAAAGACGGTGGTGAAGGCATCCCAGTAAGTAGCAGCGGCGGGAGTGTACTCATCGAAGAAATAGCCGAACAGCAGAGCGGCGGCCGTGCCGCCCGCCAGGATGTAGAGGTGCTGCCGGGCGCTGAGCCGACTGATGGGCACCCCCTCTCCAGCCTGCCCGCCGTACTTCCACTGGTACAGGCCAACGATGGCCATAACTACATAGAAGAGCTGTAGCAAGGCATCCAGGTACAGGTCGTAAAAAGCAAAGGAGGCGTAAGCCCACAGGCTGCAGCTGATGATGCCCCAGAACCAGCACCATGCGTTCTCGCGGGCCGCCAGCACGACGTAGATGAGGGCCGTGACGGTCACTACCCAGTCTACCCAGCTGAGGGCGGCGGCTTCGGTGAGGAGGGTTTGGGACATCGTTCTGGGAGCGGAGTTGGACAAAAAGGTTGAAAGTAGACAGGATTAACAGGATTTACAAGATGTAGCGACCTGCGCCACAGGAGAGCATATATCCTGATAATCTTGTTGATCCTGTCTACTTATGCTTATTAGACTTGTTCGGCGGGTAGTATGATGGGCGCAAATTGGCTCTTTTCTTCCCACACTGTGCCTTTTTTCGGCTGTATAGCTATGGCTATGCGGCCGAAAAAAGCCTTCGCGTGGTCGAAAATAGCTCAATTTTCCCACCATCCTACCCCCGCCGAACAAGTCTATTGCACAACTCCGAAAACTTGCTTCAGGCATGTTTTGAGTGAGCAAATAACTTTTTAAAAAGCTGCCGGAGGCAGCCCGGCTGCGGACCTGGAGAGCCTGTCCTGTACCCAAAGGGTCGGGGGCCGCGCTCCAGGGCGCCCCGCGCTTCGTCACTTTTTAATATCAAACCGATACTGCACTGTCTCCCGGATAGGAATGCCGTCATTGTCTTCTTCCTCCAGGAAGATGTCGATGTCGATCTCCTCGGCTTCGTCCTTTTCGGAGCTGTCGAAAGTCACCTCGATAATGCCCTTCTGGCCGGGGTGGAAGGTATCGCCGGTAGGGTCGTTCTCGATAGTGGTGCAATCGCAGGCAGAGATGAGGGAGATGGTCAGCGGGGCGTCGCCGGTATTGACGAACGCATAGGTAAAATGCCGCTTTTCGCCTTTTTTGACAGTACCCAATTCTACCATTCGCTTGCTGAAGTACATGACCGGCACTCCCTTGAGGTTTTTCTTGCCGTAGAGGGAAGACAGGCGGTGTACTTTGGCGGTATCCTGCTGCATTTCTCCGATCAGGCTGCCCCGGTCGGTACCCGGAGTGGTGCTTTCCTTCTTGCGCAGGCGGGTGCTCTTGATGGTGATGCTGGTCGGTCCCTCAATGATCTTGAACTCGGTGCGGCGGTTGAGTTCGTGGGCGATCTCCTGCTGGCCTTCGTCCTGGAGGGCGTCGATGAACGCTCCGGTCAGCACGTCCCCTTCTTTGAGGAAGCCGCGCAGGGCCGCCACGCGGGCGCTGACGGTCTGGGGCTGGCCCTCTCCGTAGCCTTTGGCGACGATGCGCTCCCGGTCGATGCCTTTGCGGACCAGCCAGCGGCGGGCGGATTCGGCGCGGCGCTGGGAGAGTTCTTCGTTGTATTTATCGTTGCCCCGGTTGTCGGTATGCGAGCTGAGCTCGATCTTCATATCCGGGTATTCGGTCATGAGTTCGTACACCACTTCCAGGTCGCTCTCCGCTTCCGTCCGGATGCGGTCGTCGTCGAAATCGTAGAGGATATTTTCGAGCACGATCGGCTCCTCGATGGTGATGGTGTCGTATTCCGGCAGTTTCGGCTTGGGTTTGAGGTAGAAGAAATGCTGGAAGGTTTTCGATTCGGTCAGCCCGACGGTATTGAACTGCATGGTGTCCGGGAAGTAATCCGGGTGGGTGGCGATAACGGTATAAGGCATCTCCAGTTCCAGGTCGAAGTCAAAGCGGTTGCCTTCCGGGCTGTTTTTGCTGTCCGGCGTCCCCGGCTTATTGTTCTGGGTGGGGATGAGGAAAACGGTTCCGCCGGGCAATGGTTTCTTATCGATGGTGAACAGGCCCGTCACCAGGTCGGCGTACAGCTTGGCGATGCTGAAGGTGTACAGGTCGTTGCAGCAGGTGCGCCCGTAGGCGGAGCGCCCTTCCGGGCGGTTGGATACCAGTATGCCGAAGTAGCCCTCGTCGTCGAGGGTGAGGCTCTGGTCGTCCACGCTGGTGTTGAAGCCGCGGCCCATGTTGGCGGGCTCGCTCCATTTGGTGCCGTCCCAGGTAGAATAGAAAATGTCGAAGCCGCCCAGGCCGGGATGGCCGGTAGAGCTGAAGTAGAGGGTGCCGTCGCGGTAGTAGGGCGTCTCGTCGTCGCCGATGGTGTTGATCGTTTCGCCCAGGTTGACGGGGTCGGCGAAAGTGCCTTCGCCGGTCTTGGTGGCGTAGTAGATGTCGAAGCCGCCGTAGCCGCCCGGAATATTGGCGACGAAAAACAGTACTTCCTTGCCGAACAGCTCGCCGATGGCCGGATGCTTGGCCAGGTATTCGCCGTTGACGCCCTGCACTTCCTGGGCGCCTTTCCAGCCTTCGCCGCCGCCGGTGCTGAAGTAAATCCTGCTTTCGGACAGTACGTTGCCCTCCAGCTGGGCCCTTGTGAAGTACATGGTGCGGCCGTCTTTGGATAAGGACACGTTGCTGTTGTGGAATTCCGGCCGGTTGATCTCCCCGCCCAGCGCTTTGGGTTTTTCCCAGCCGTTGTCGTCCTTCGCGGCCTTGTAGATCAGGGCGTAAGACTCGTCCTTGTTTTTTTCGTCGACGTAAATGACGTCATTGGCGTCGAAGGTGGTGAAGTAGACCTCCTGCCCGTTGCTGGCCAGGGCCGGGGAGTATTCGGACACTTTGGTATTGAGGTCGCGCCCGGCGTTTTCCACAGTTACTCCCTTCATGGTTTGGGGCAGTTCCTTGGCCAGCTCGGCGCCCGCCATCTCGGTTTTGGCCAGGGTATTGAGGCTGTCGTTGCTGGAATGGTCCAGGAATTTCTGGAATTCCTCCAGGGCTTCGTCGTACTTCTCATTCATCTTGAGCAGTTGCCCGTAGATGTAGCGGTACTCGTTGAGCTCGCCCTCCTCTGCCCGGCGCAGGATGCGGGCGAACCAGCGCTCGGCCTTCCGGTAGTCGCGGATTTGGAAGTTGAGCCAGGCGATGGTGTCGATCAGGCTGCGGTCTTCCTTGTCCTCGTAGGCTTCCTCGTAGCGCTCGAGCGCATACACGTAATTGCGGGTTTGGAAGGACTCGCGCGCCGCCCGCAGCGTCTGCTCGTAAGAGGACTTGCGGATGGGCTGCGCCATCAGGGCGCTGCCGCCCAGGAGGAACAACAAAATGAGTATTGGTATATTTTTCATAGACTTCATGAATTGGCCACGTTTTCTCAACGTCAACGGGGACGTTTTTTTTCTAAACAAAGTGTTAATGAACATTTAAAAAACAAGTCCGACGTCAATGCTTTGGCGTGAAGGCCTCTGTCCTGATGAGCCTGCCTGCCTTCGCGCCAAAGCATTGACTCAAATGTCGGACTTGTTTTTTAATCACTATAAAGGTTTCCAGGGGGTTAGAACTTCGGGCACAGGATCGTCTGCTTGATTTCCGGATCTTTGTAAATCTTGATGATGTACCAGGCGGCGATCTCGAAGGCGCCCTGGTAGTTGGTGGCGGCGTTGAGCTGGGAGACGTTCACGTCGTAGGCGGCGGCCACGCGCAGGTCTTTGTAGTCCATGCCCAGCAGCACCTTGCCCGCATCGCCGAAGCGGTAGCCCAGGCCGAAGTTGAGCCTGAACTGCATCTCGGGGTTGACCAGGTAGCCGGCCCATGCCTGGAGGCTGACCTCGGTGGCGCCTTTGGAAGTCTGGAACATGGCCGTCGGCGCTGCCGACCAGCGCTCGGTCAGCGCCCACTCGTATCTGGTGTGGGCGGTGATGCGCAGCGGGCGTTTGTCAGCGCCGGAAACATTGATGGAATCCTGGTTCTCCCGGAAAGCCCCCCGGTTAAACAGGAAATTCTCCGATGGCGTAGTGAAGAGGTGCGCGCCGGCCAGGCCGATCTCGAAATTGGTTTGCTCATCGATCTGGCTGCGGAACAGCAGGCCGCCGCCGAAGTCCAGGTAGTTGGTATTGGTGTTCCCTCCGCCGTCCGCCCCGCCTGCGGCAAACGGATCAGAAGAGTTATTTGGCTGGTAGGTCAGGTTGGAGCCCCCGAATCCGTCGCCAAAAGTGAGCCCGTTGCCATCGTAGCGGCGCTGCACGTTGCCGCCCTGCAGGCCCAGGGTGAGAACCGACTTGCCGTCCTTGCCCAGGCCCAGGTGGTAGGAAGCGGAGATCATGGAGGCGCTGGTCCGCAGCCTCGACGTGCCGGCCCGGTCGTTGTAGATCACGGCGCCGACCCCGATCCAGTCCTGCTCGCGGAAGCCGCGCAGGATGGGCGCGTCGACGTAAAAAGAGGGCGTCTCATATCCTTTCGCGCCCGAAACATTATACCACTGCCCGCGGTAAATGCCCCCCACCCGCGCCGTGCCGAAGAAGGCGCCGGTATTGGCGGGGTTGAGCGTCAGCGGAGACATATTGAACAGGGTGAAGTGGATGTCCTGTGCCTGTAGTGTTCCCAGTATGGCTGTGAGGAAGAAAAAGAGTAGAGGTTTGATTCGCTTCATAGAAGTCATTGTTTATTAAGGTCTCGTTTCCGGGTGATCCGACAGAACCCGAAAGATAGTTTTTTTTCTCTAAATGTGCGGGCATGGCCCGGTGCTGTTTCGCAAATCGGGGCTGCCGCCGGGCCGGCACCCTTTTTGGCGGAGCGGCTTCTCTTCTTTCTGCGCCCCGAAAACGCACCCAAGATAGATTTTCCTGGCTGCCTCTACAATCTGGCGCCGGCAAAATTTAACCCGCCAGTTGACAAAACCGGGAATTGGGAGCGGTATCGCTTTCGGCACCGCAGATATGCCCGCCTCTGGCCAGCCTCCCGCCTCTCTTCATGAACGCACGGATGCAGGATGGGCGAATACAAGTATTACGGTTTCTAATGCCTTCAGGTTTCGCCGCAGGCAGAAGGCAGCCTTATATTTTGCACATCCGGCCGCTTTCGGGAAACTCCGGCTGGAAAACTTTTACCCTCCATGCCCGTCGCACAGCTTGAAAAGCAAACCCCATTGCCAAAAAAATTGAGCATTCATCAGGCTGCTAACCCCAAAAAAGCCTAATTTCATAGCGTTTAACCAATGGCAGTGGGTTATACCGGCCCGGCCGGTTTTGGGGTCGGCAAAATCCCACGGACTCCCGGCCGCACACCAAAAGCTATGAAAGGGAAAACCCAACACCCGGCACGTTATTTCAGCCTCCTGTCCTACTGGGCCACACCACTGGACAAAATGGTTTTGGACACAGAGCGCACTGAGGCCAGCACAGAGTACACGGAGTTTTTTCCATTGATAATCAGGTTTCTGTGTGGCTCTGTGCCTTCTCGGCGTACTTTGTGTCCAGAAAAATGTCTAGCAGTATGCTTCTGGGCCCTATTCTGCCCTGCCCTCTTCTCCCAGCAGCCCTTCACCTGCCGGGGCAGCTTTTATCTGGCCATCGCCCCGCAGAGCAGCAGTTCCCTTTACGAAGTGCAGATCAGCCAGGCGACGGGCAACGTCACGTTCAACGGCCTGTCCGCCGGCC
>JAGFJD010000606.1 GCA_024102975.1 Phaeodactylibacter sp.
CAGCCTGATCCGGTAATCCTGCTTTTTGATGGTTTGTCCTTCCCGAGGGTGCGGGGAGACATTCATCAGGCTGATCGCGTAACCGCCGACAGTGTCGCGGTCGAACGAACTGCGGCTGGCCTGAAAAGCGAGCTCGATGGATTGAGAACCGTCTTCTGACTGGACATCCAGCTGCACGCGGGCCTGCCCTTCCCAGACGCAAACCGCGCCGGTGGGGCAACGGGAATCCTCGACGACATCTCTGAAGGTAATCGACAAATCCCCGCAGCTACAGGCGCCAGTATCCTGGTAGGACATTTCGAAACTCTTCCCCGGCTGGAATTCCAGCGGGCTGTGGTTGTTTTTTTTATCGCATTGCGCCAGCAACAGAATTAGCGGGAACGAGGCGAACAGAATAGCAGGTTTCATGGTTCTGATTTTTAATGAAAGACGATGGGCAGGCGAAAGGTGTTGGATGGATAAGGTTAAAGATTTCCTAAATTCGCCCCCGGCTGGCCAGCATCCCCGCTTTCGGATTCTGCCGCCATTAAATACACAAATACACGAACGCACGTGTATGCAACTACGCCACCATGCACATCATCCCCGCCATTGACATCATCGACGGCAAGTGCGTCCGCCTCACGGAGGGCGACTACGAACAGAAAAAGGTCTACAACGAAGACCCTCTGGAGGTGGCCAAGGCCTTTGAGGCTCACGGCATCCGCCGCCTGCACCTGGTCGACCTGGACGGCGCCCGGGCCCGGCACATCGTCAACCACAAGGTACTGGAGCGCATCGCCACCCATACCGCCCTGCTGATTGACTTCGGCGGCGGCCTCAAGTCGGCCGAAGACGTGCGCATCGCTTTCGAAAGCGGCGCCCGGCAGGTGACCGGCGGCACTGTGGCAGTAAAAAACCCGGAACTCTTCCTGGGTTGGCTGGAACGCTACGGCCCGGATCGCATCATCCTCGGCGCCGACGTCAGGGACGGAAAGGTCGCCATCAGCGGCTGGCAGGAGCAGAGCGAGCTGGAGCTGTTCGCCTTCCTGGAGGATTATACCCAAAAGGGCATCCAATACAGCATCTGTACCGACATCTCCAAAGATGGCCGGCTGGAAGGCACCTCCCTGGATTTGTACCGGGAAACCATTGCCCGCTTCCCGGATTTGAAGCTCATCGCCAGCGGAGGCGTTACTACAATGGAGGAACTGCACGCCCTGCAGGAGGCCGGCTGCTACGGAGCTATCATCGGCAAGGCCATTTACGAGGGGCGCATTCAGCTCGAAGAACTGGAGGCCTTCGTGCCGCGATCATCCTGCCGCCGCAGGCAGTAGCCTGCTTGCTCCTACGCCGTCGGCGGACGAAGTCGAGCCTTCGGCGCACGAAGTACGCTGTAGCTATACTGACGCACGGCAGGTTTTGTCGACTACAAAACCCGCAGGGTCAGTATATACTGGCATCGCTGGTTTTGTTCCTGACAAAACCACGCGTTCGCCAGTATAGCTTCGGCGCAAGCGTAAGGCTATGGCCGACGGCGCATGGCAGGCAGAGGCCTGCTCGCAATGCCGTATCCGGACCGGCTACTTTTAAGTGGCCGGTTATTACGCACCAGATAAATCCGGTACGTCCGTCAGCGCAGAACTACCCGCCGCACTGCCGTCACCTCCCCGAACTGCATCCTTACAAAATAAACGCCCCCCGGCAATCCCCCCAAATCCAGGCCGGCGCTGTCGACAAACAGGCCTTCCCCCTGCCAAACCCGCTTCCCGGCAACATCCAGCACCTCAATGCCCGCCGCCTGCCGCCCCGGGAAGCGCAGCTCCAGCCGGCCGTTCGCGGGGTTTGGGAAGAGGAGGATATCCGGATTCTCCGGCGCTTCCTCCGCAGCTACCGCGATGCCGGGAAAGCGAGCCACGACAGTATTGCCGCCAATCTCGATCTCCGACCCGTCCCGGCGGATGGCCTTGATGTTTTTGAAACGGATCAGGGTCGTGTCGGCGGGAAGGGGATAAATGAATGATTCTTTCACTTTGATCTGCAGGAGCGTAAGCCGTCCCTCTCCGGCAAAGCCTTCAGGGGCTACCCTGGCGTAGTCGAACTGGAGGGATGCAGCTCTGTCGGCCGGGCCTGTCATAAATGTCCGCGTATCCAGGTTATAACCGGGATACTGCCCGTATATGGCTTCAAAGTATGCCGTGTCATATTCCAGGGAAAAGGCCAGGGCATAAAGATCCGGGATATCTGCCATCAGCCGCAGACGGCCCAGGCCGGTGCTCTGGCCGGCGGAAAGGTTGTTAAAATTAAAGGTTCCGACAGCGTCGAAGACCAGTTCGGGGCCTTCCCGGTAAACCGGCGGCGGCGGCTGGTAGCCGGGGCGGGTGAGGTTGTAGTGGAGGTGCGACAGGCGGAAGTCCTCAAAAGCGACAGTTCCGCTTCCGTCGGCGTCGAGGTGTTTATTGTTGGCGCCGTTGCTTTGCTCATCTTCCCATTCTTCGCCAGGCTGGGGCGACCAGTTGTAGGGTGCGTTGCGGGTAGGGCCTCGTTGGCCCTCGGCTACGGCTATAGCCAGCAGGTCGCAATGGTTGGCGACGCCGTCGGCGTTGGCGTCGCCTGCCCAGATGCAATTCTCTTCACAGAAGGGTGCCGGGGCACAAGCCGATTCAAACTGGTTGTCATACCAATCCTGCAGTGCTTCAATGCCGGCGTACATGACTGTAACATTTTCCAGGTAATCGGCACCGGGTTCGCGGAAATAGGAATAAGCTACATCGATCTGCCTGCTTTCATCAGGGGAAAGGCCGCCCAGCCTGATGCCGGGCAGTATGTTCTGGTCGTAGGCAAGGATAGATGAATGGTGAGAAGACCAGGCGCTGGGGTCGTTGGGGTCGCCGGGGAAGCAAAAGGAGGCTGGCGGCCGGTCCTGGCCCGGATTGAAACCATAGCCTCCATAGGTCAACGGCGCTCCGAACCGCCAACGACCATTGAGGAAATTGTAGTATTGCTGAGGTTCCGTCGGAAAGTACAATTCATAATGCGTGTCAATAAGACTGGTATTGAAGAAAACCATGGCTGAAGACAAGTCCTGATTGAGGCATGTTACGGCCTGTACCGGCGGGTTTTCTCCGAAGTTGCCTTCTTCCGTGCAGCCTCCAAGGCTGGAGCCGTCGATGTTGTCGTGGTTGTAGGTGAAAACAGTATTAAGCTCGGGCGCGCTTCCCTGATGGTCATCCCGGAAGCATCCCAGCATGAAGTCCAGCCAAAGGCCCAGCGCGAGCGAGTCGATGGCTTCCTGCCCCCGGTTGATCACTTTATAAGAAGCGAAGATAGTATTGTTCAATTGTGGGTTGTCTGCACAATTGAAAGCCCAGGAAGTAAGCTGCATTTCCACCTGCAACGGGGCACCGTGGGATTCCGTATGAGGCCCACCCGCATCATTGAACACATTCCAGGTAATGTGTTCCGGCACAATAGCAATACCGGGCAATGCCGGATAGTCTCCTTCCAAAGGGGTATAGGCCCCATCGCTGTTGTGGTCGAAAAAGGGTGCCAGCCCCTGGGGCGTATCCGGCAGTTCAAAGCCGTAGAGTTCCTGAAAATGGGGGTTGCCCTTGCCCGGCCAGCCCAGGATTTCCAGTATGGGATTGTCAAGCACGCCGTCCTCCGCAAAATCTTTCCGATGGGCTTCAATCTGCAGGCGATGTGCCTGCCATATCCTGTCCCAGGCGGCGCAATTTTCCGGAGTAGTTAATCCCAGGCTGTCCAGCGGGCCGGGAAAGTATTCGAACTCTCCCCGCTTTATCCGGCTGCTGGGCGCTGCCAGTTTAAGGGCACCGTCCGTCCCCAATCCGGCCAGCCACAGGCCCTGCGCGTAAATAGTGGACTTGAGCGGGTATCGGAAGGGCACATTAAAAGCAGCCTTCTCCCCATCGAGGAACAACGTACCGGAATTGTTGATATACGCCCGAACATTATTGCCGTGCAGGAAAACGCCCTCCGTGGAACCGGCGCAGCCGCCGGCAGGCCCCTGTGCAGCCGAAAATGCAATGGCACCCAGGAAAAACAGAAGGAATGGGTATGCTTTTTTCATGATATGCTTTTTTTTCGTGCCGCGATCATCCTGCCGCCGCAGGCAGTAGCCTGCTTTGGCAGGCGGAGGCCTGATCGCTAGGCCCACCTATAATTTTTTTATGTCGCCCGGCCTTCGTGCCGCGATCATCCTGCCGCCGCGGGCAGTAGCCTGCTTGCCCCTACGCCATGCTCCTACGCCATCGGCGCACGAAGTACGCTGTAGCTATACTGACGCACGCTTGGTTTTTGCTTTACAAAAACCAGCGAGGTCAGTATATGCTGACCCGGCCGGTCCTGTAGTCGACAAAACCAGCCGTGCGTCAGTATAGCTTCGGCGCAAGCATAAGGCTATGGCCGACGGCGCATGGCAGGCAGAGGCCTGCTCGCAAGGCCGTATCCGGACCGGCTACTTTTAAGTGGCCGGTTATTACGCACCAGATAAATCCGGTACGTCCGTCAGCGCAAAACCACCCTCCGGACCACTGCCGCCCCGCCAATCTGCATCTTTACAAAATAAACGCCCCCCGGCAATCCCCCCAAATCCAGGCCGGCACTGTCCGTAAACAAGCCTCTCCGGCGCCAAACCAGCTTGCCCGTAGCGTCAAGTATCGTTATATTCTCCGCCTGCTGCCCCGGGAAACGCATTTCCAGCCGCCCATCCGTCGGGTTGGGGAATACGTGGACGGATGGCGCAGTGGAAAGATCATCCGTGCCGACAACTACCACCCCCGGAAAGCGCGCCACCACAGTCGTGCCACCGATATCTGCCGCCGTCCCGTCCGTGCTGAACGCCTTGATGTTCTTGAAGCGGATCAGCGTGCTGTCGGCAGGAAGCGGGTAGAGGAAGGCGTCTTTGACCTCGAACCGCATAAGGGCCAGCCGCCCGGCGCCAATGGAGCCGTCGGACACCCGGGCGTAGTCGAACTGCCCGGGCAGAGCTTCTCCGTCAGGGCCGGTTTGGAACGTACGGCCGACCAGGCTGTAACCATCCTGAAGGCTGTAGGCGGACTCAAAGTAAGCCGTATCGTATTCTATGGAAAAGGCCAGGGCGTAGAGGCCGGGAATATCCACCGTCAGGTCCAGAGTGGCGAGAATGGGCATATGGCCGGCGTACAGGTCGTCGAAACCCATAGAGCCGGCCGCCTCCAGCAGCAGCTCGGGCCCTTCCCGGTACGCCGGCGCGGGCGGCTGGTAACCGGGGCGGGTGAGGTTGTAGTGCTGCTCGGTCAGGAAGAAGTCTTCGAAAGCGACAATCCCGTTGCCGTCGGCGTCGAGGTGTTTGTAGTTGGCGCCGTTGGCCTGCACCGGCGGCCAGTTTTCTCCGGACTGGGGCGACCAGTTGTAGGGAGCGCCACGGGTGGGCCCCTGGGCGGTTTCTGCCATGCCGATGGCCAGCAGGTCGCAGTGGTTGGCGATGCCGTCGGCATTGGCGTCGCCGGCCCAGACGCAGTCGTCCGTGCAGGTGGCTGCCGGGCTGCAGTGGTTTTCAAAACCGCTTTCGTACCAGCTGTGCAGCGACGCTACGCCCTCATACATTGCATTGACGTTTCCCAGGTAGTCGGCACCCGGCTCGCGGAAGTAGGTGTAAGCCACGTCGACTTCCGCAAGGTTGCCCGGCGCCAGGCCCTCCAGGCGGACGGAGCCGACTATCCTCTGGTCGTCTTCATCCAGGTCGGCAAATAAAGCTGACCAGCCGGCCAGGTCATTGGGGTTGTCGGGGAAGGCAAAATTGGTGACAGGCCCGGATTGATACCCGCTTCCCCCGAAGGTGAGCGGTGTGCCGTCCCGCCAGTGCCCGGTCAGATAGCGGTAGTATTCCAATGGGTTATTGGGTTCTGTTGTGCCAAAAGGGTTGGCGCCTACTCCGGAATTGTTGTAATACATCAGGTAGGACAGTTCCTGGTTGAGTACCGTAATGGCCTGTACCGGAGGATTTTCGCCATAACCGGTGATTCCGCCCGGGCAATTTACCTGATCGTCATTGTCTTGATTGTAGGTATAGATGGTGTTCAGCCCGGGAGCGCTGCCGATGAAGTCGTCCGTGTAACATCCCAGGTCTAAATCCGCCCACAGGCCGAGGTGTACGGAATCCAGCGGCTCGATGCCCCGGTTGATGACCTTGTAAGAGGTGAAGATCGTATGGTCCAACTGCGGGTTATCCGTACAATTGTAGGCCCAGGTGGTGAGCTGGATTTCCGTGTGCAGCGGGTCGCCCCGCGAGTCGAGGTGAAAGCCGCCGGCGTCGTTGAATATGCTCCAGGTGATCTGCTCCGGCAGGACGGAAGACCGGCGGACCATCGGGTAATCACCCGCCATAGGGTCGTAC